>JBEKLE010000294.1:0-14555 GCA_050010355.1 Rhodopila sp.
GTCAGCATCCTGGACAATGCCCCCGACACGGATGTGCGCCAGCGTGCGACGGGCTCACCCATCAGCCTGCGCGGCGTGACCAAAGCGTTCGGCTCGCAAACCGTGCTGCACCGGATCGACCTGGACATTCCGGCCGGCCAGTTCGTCGCCATCGTAGGTCGCAGCGGCTGCGGCAAAAGCACGTTGCTGCGCCTGCTGGCCGGGCTCGACCGGCCCACGGCCGGGACGATCGAGATCGACGGCCTGTCCACAGGCTGGCGGGACCGCGTGCGCCTGATGTTCCAGGAACCCCGGCTGCTGCCCTGGCAGCGTGTCGCGCCGAACGTCGAAGTCGGGCTGTCTCACGCCCAGGCCGGAGCGGACCGCCGCCGTCAGGCGTTCGAGGCCCTCGGGCAGGTTGGCCTGTCAGGTCGCGAAAAAGAATGGCCCGCCATCCTATCCGGCGGCCAGAAGCAGCGCGTCGCCCTCGCTCGGGCCCTGGTCAGCCACCCCCGCATCCTGGCCTTCGACGAACCGCTCGGCGCTCTCGACGCATTGACGCGGATCGAGATGCAAGCCCTGATCGAGCAGGTCTGGGAGGACAAAGGCTTCACCGCGATCGTGGTCACTCATGACGTCAGCGAGGCGGTCGCCCTGGCCGATCGCATCCTGCTGCTGGACTCCGGCCGGGTGGCGATGGACGTAACGGTTGATCTTCCCCGCCCGCGCCGACACGGCGATCCCGTGGCGGCGGCGATCGAGGGCAAGATTCTGGACCGCCTGCTCGGGCGGTAGGTGAATCGCGTTCCTTACGGTGCTGCCGAATCGCCATGAACCAGCCTGACCATGCCAGCCTCGCCAAAGTTCCCTCGATAATCGACTGCCGGACCGCGAATATAGGACCCGAGAAGATGCCTCCGGGTGATAGAAGGGCCGCCCTTTGCGGAACGTCCATTTCTGCGGCCCGATCCCCCAACTATTCTGCGCTCGATCTGGGGCCGCTCTGTGTTGATGCGGCGAATGCCGTCCGTGGAACAGAACTAGAATCCGGGGGTACCGGCCGAACATGCCCCTAACGATTACAGTGGCCTGGCTCTGCGGCTGAGTGCCATTTTTGTGGTCACCACACGATCTGTTCAAAACGGCACGCTAGGATGTCGGTTCGAGCGAAACACCGTGTAAACGGCCTTTCAGAGCGGTGATCAGAAGAGAACGCGGCATCCAAGGTGTAGGCCCCGAAACAAGCATATACTTTCTCGACGACAAGCCCAGCGCCCAAATGGTAATGTGGGACCCTCCCTGACTACCGATTACCCGTGAGATCGATTGGCGATCACAAACAGGGAGCCTACATGCGCCTGCTTTTCAGTTGCCGACCTGGGGACGGACATTTCACGCCGCTGGTGCCGCTCGCCGAGGCCGCGCGACGGCGCGGGCACACGGTTTGGTTTGCGAGCGGCGAACCCGCTCTGACCAAAGCGCGCGGGCTCGGGTTCCACGCCGAACGGGCCGGCCTTGATCAGACCGAAAGCCAGGCCGCCCGGGCCGAACTTTTACGCGGCGTCGCGTTGCCACCTGATCAACGGCGAGCCTTCGCCGTCACCCGATGGTATCCGGAAATCGAGGCACAGCCGCGCCTCACGGATTTAGAGCGTATCCACGAGCAATTTCGCCCGGATGCGCTCCTGCACGAACTGTCGGAAGTCGCTGGGCCTCTGGCGGCTGCGGCGGCAGGTATTCCCTGGATAACTGTGGGTTATGGCACGCTTCGACCGCCGGAGTTGTCACAGCTAGCCGCGGAGGCGCTGGCACCGCTTTGGCGGTCGCGCGGGCTCGATGCCCCGGCCAACGCCGGACTCTATGAGCATCTCTATGTCGATCCATTCCCCCCGTCGATGCAAATCGCTGCCATAGATGCTTTGCCTGCGGTCATCCGCATTCGCCCATCCTCGGCCGGTGCCAATCTTCCATTCACCAACAGCCCCGAACCGGGCCTCGTTTACCTGACGTTCGGGTCGGTGGCAGATTTTCACGATCCTGGCGGCGCGAACCTGCGGGTCGTGCTCGCGGGAACAGCGGACGTGGCGCGCCAGGTGATCGTCACCCTCGGGGCAAATGGCGATCCCTCGCAACTTGGCTCGGTACCTTCGCATGTCGATATCCGTTTGTTCGTGCCGCAGGACGAGATCCTACCACGCTGCGCAGCCACGGTTTCGCACGCCGGAGCGGGGACAATGATGGGTGCGCTCGCCTGGGGCGTCCCATCTTTGCTGTTGCCACATGGCGCGGATCATTTCGACAACGCCGCACGCGCGGTGGCCGGTGGCGCGGCCCTGGTATTACGGCCCGACGAGCTCACGCGCGACGCCGTGGCGGACAGGGTGCACCGGTTGTTGACCGATCCCACAGCCACCCCCGGTGTCGGCCAGATCAGGACCGAACTCGCGGCCGCAGCGGACGCCGGCACAGTTATCGAGAGGATTGAAGTCTTGGCAAAAGCCTAGGTGTAGGAGCTTGCCATCGTTGAGGCTCGTGCTTGCAAACAGCGGTATTCCCTGCTCGGACTAACTGGCAATGGCGCGCACATTACCTGCCACTGTGCTCGCGATCATCGAGCCGTGCTCCGCCAACGGAAGGTTGTGCTCACAATCGCTGCCAATGGGGATAGCGTGCAGTTTTGAACAGATCGTGTGGTGACCCATTTTCCCCGGCCTGGGAGAGCTTTGGCGTTCGCCTGGCCCCAGGGTGTCCAGAAATGGGTTCGCCGATGACATCTGGAAAGCCGCACGCTTTCACCCCACCCCACCCTGACGGCAAGGTGGTGATGGCTGCCGTGAGCTTGGAAGTTGACGAGGGAGGCTTTTATCGGCTGCGGTCATGCTATCTGGTAGACGGGACGGTGGTTGATAACCGACGAATTGCTACGCGCCTAAGACCGCCTCCAGTCTCCGAATAAGAGTGGACACTCCTTTTGCAAACGATTTTTTACAGGAAACCCATCAGGAATCATGGGATACCGGAATCATACAGAGAAACCGAAACATGCTGACCTGCTGCCGTATCAGGCCCCCACCCCCAGCGCCAACTACCCAACCTCGACCAGCTCCAGTGCCTCCAGGCTCGGCCCCTCGATCATCACGGCCCGCGTCTCGCCGAGTGCGTACGGTTGCTCCAGAAACCGCACACCCTCACCGCGCAGTTTCGCCACCCAGGCGTCCAGATCACCGACGCTCAGCGCGATATGGTCCTGCAACTGCCCTCGGGAACTCACCAGCGGTGTGTCCCCCTGGTTCGCATACCAGGTCAGAACAACGTCGCCGAATTCCACACCGGCACGCGGCGTCCGGAACATCCCCTCCCGCTTCAACGCCGGCCATGTCCGATCCGCCCCACGCACAACCTGGCAATCCGCCTCGGTCAACGCCGTGGCCGAGAAGCCCGGACGCACCGGCGCATTCAGATGCTCCTGGTACCACAGCAGCGCGCGGAACGGATGCTCCTGCCACATGTGCACATGGTTGAACCGCTCCGCCGGGTGATTGCCGGCGAATTCGATCAAAGCATGATCCGGGCCCTCCAGATAGACGAACCCCGCGCCCCCGGGCGGTCTGGACCCGTCACGCCGGGCCTCTTCGATCTGCGCTTTCGTCAGGCCGAGCATCCCGCCGACATTCGGCCAGGTGTCGCTGCTGATCAGGACCCACCCACCCTCATCCGTCGTATAAAGCGGCAGCAGCTTCACCTCACCCCGGTTGCGGAACCGCGCCAGCGTCGCACGCGCATCGGGCACGCGCCAGCCGAAATGCCAGATCGCGCTCTGCGGTTCGGATACCGGCGGCGAATCGACCTTGCTGAACAGGATCATGCAGTTGTTCGGCGCCAGTAGCGCCGGAAACCCGCCCCAGCGACCCTTTGAACTGGCGGGGAACTGCCGCACGTAGAAATCGATCGCCGCCTCGGGGTCGACCGAATTGAGGTGCAGGTGGTGAAACCCAGGGGTCGGTAGCATGCGCGCGCCTCCTACGCCTTCGAAGCCTGAGCCGGCAAAGCGTCCGCACCCTCGCCGGCCTCCAGCTCGGAGGCGTTCACCGTCATCGACAGCATGCTGTAATAGCCGATCGCGCCAGTAAGCTGGATGAACCCGTCATCCCCAAAGCGCCGCCGCATCTCCGCCGCCGCTGCGTCGCTGACCCGATGCTCCCGCAGCAGCGCCCGGGTAAACGCGATGACCGCCAGATCGTCGGCCGGAACACCATCCGACCGGTTGTCCCTGATCGCCGCGATCGTCGTTTCCGGCACATTCTGGCGCCGCGCGCTGCTGGTCTGCGCGCCCCAGACATACGCGGCCTCAAACTCCCGCGCGACGGTCATCGCGGCCAGCACCCGGACACGCATGTCCAGCGTGCCCTCGAACCGCACATAAGCCCCGAGATGGGCGAGGCGGCCTGCCAGTTCCGGGCTGTGCAGGAACACCGAGAACGGCCCGCGCAGCGACCCGCGGCTGCCGATGATGCCGTCGGCAATGGCATAATCCTTCGGTGCGAGCTGCTCCTTGCTGGTGATCAATGGAAGTCGTGCCATGGCCGTTCCCCTTGTCGTTGATGGCGTTTTTCGCACGCTATCGTGATCCGGTTCGCGGCGGTCTGCAAGATCAGCGCGAACCCACCTTGCCCCCACCCCCCCGGTGCGTGTTAAGCAACCTCTGGGAGGTCGGCGGTGGACGGGCGCCTCGCCAACCCGGTCAGGTCCGGAAGGAAGCAGCCGCAACGGGTCACCGCTCGGGTCGTTTGTCGATCTCCCACTTTCTTCCCAGCCGCTCGCGCCGGCCATCAGGTGATCGCCCCGTATGTCCGGCCTGTTCCAGGACGACCCCGCCGAAGCAGACGACGCACCGCCCCCAACACCCGAGGGGCCTGGCCTGTTCGGCGATGCGCTGCCCGTGGCCCTGCTGGAACCGGTACACGCAACCCCGTATCGCGTGCTGGCCCGCAAATACCGCCCGACCACGTTCGATGACCTGATCGGGCAGGAGGCGATGGTGCGCACCCTGCGCAATGCCTTCGCAATCGGCCGGGTCGCCCACGCTTTCATGCTGACCGGCGTCCGCGGCGTAGGCAAAACCACCACCGCCCGCATCATCGCCCGCGCATTGAACTGCATCGGCCCGGACGGAACCGGCAGCCCCACCGCCGACCCGTGCGGCGTCTGCACCAACTGCATCGGGATCCTCGCCGACCGCCACCCCGACGTGATCGAGATGGATGCCGCGAGCCGCACCGGCGTCGACGACATGCGCGAGGTGATCGAGGCGACTCGCTTCCGCCCCATGCAGGCCCGCACCAAGGTCTTCGTCATCGACGAAGTCCATATGCTGAGCCGCAACGCGTTTAACGCGCTGCTTAAAACCCTCGAAGAACCCCCGCCGCACGTCAAATTCGTGTTCGCGACCACGGAAATCCGCAAGGTGCCGATCACCGTCCTGTCCCGCTGCCAGCGTTTTGATTTACGCCGCGTTCGGATCGCCGAGCTGTCGGATCACTTCGCCCGCATCGCCGCCAAGGAAGGCGTCACCATCGAGCCTGGCGCTTTAGACCAGATCGCCCGCTCGGCCGACGGTTCCGTCCGTGACGGTCTGTCCATGCTCGACCAGGCAATCGCCCAGATGGACGTAGGTTCGGAAGGCACCATCACCACCGCTCAGGTCGTCGACATGCTGGGCCTCGCGGACCGCGAGGCGGTGTTCGACCTGATGGACGCGGTCATGGCCGGCAAACCCGCCGCCGCCCTTGCGATCACCGACCGGGCGTATGAACGTGGCGCCGATCTGGGCACGCTGCTGCAGGACCTCCTCGACCTTCTCCACACGATAACCCGGCTGAAATCGGTCCCCGCCCTGCGGGAGAGCCACGATCTGCCCGAAGCCGAACGCACCCGCGGTGCGGAACTGGCCGATCGGCTGACCGTGCCGGTCCTCGCCCGCGCCTGGCAGATGCTGCTGAAGGGCATCGGCGAGGTGGAGATCGCCCCCGACCGCCGCGCCGCGGCCGAGATGGTGCTGATCCGGTTGTGCCACGTGTCCGATATGCCGACCCCAGGCGACCTGATCCGCCGGATCACCTCTGGCGCGCCAGCGGCCGGTCCGGCGCCTTCCACCCCAACCGGCGGTGGGGGTGTTCGCGCCGTGGCCAACGGGTCGCCGATGGTCGCGGCGGAACCGGCAGCCCCCGCCGGCCCCCGGTTGACCACGTTTCGCGAAATCGTGGCTCTGGTTGGGGAGCGGAAGGAGGCGATGCTGCACGCGCATCTGCTGCACTCCGTTCACCTCGTCCGTTTCGCCCCGCCGGTGATCGAACTGCGTCCGCAGCCGGAGGCGCCCCGCGATCTGGCGTCCCGGCTCGCCGCAATCCTGTCCGAGGTGACCGGCACCCGCTGGACCATCGCCCTGTCCGCAGCACCCGGTGAGCCGACGATCGCCGAGCAGGGAAGTGCCGCAGACACCGAACGCAAGACCGCCGCCGCCGATCACCCGTTGGTGCGTGCCATCATGGCGGCGTTTCCGGGCGCGCGTATCGACACGGTTCATGATAAGACAACCGACGCATATGGGCTGCCGGCCACGATCGAGCCGTCGCCGGATATGCCGGACTTCGCGCCGCCCGATGCCGCCTGTTTCGACGACGAGCCGATGGAGATGGACCTATGAAGAACCTGGCCGGCCTCATGAAGCAGGCGCAGCAGATGCAGTCCAAGATGCAGGAGATGCAGACCAGGCTGGAGGCCCTCGAAATCACCGGCGAGGCTGGTGCCGGCATGGTCAAGGTGACGCTGAACGGCAAAAGCGAACTGCGGAGGATCCAGATTGATCCGAAGCTCATCGATCCCGCCGATGCCGAGATGATGCAGGACCTCATCGTCGCCGCTCACCACGACGCCAAGACGAAGATCGAGGCCGTTTCGGCCGACGAGATGCAGAAGGTAACCGGCGGGATGCAACTGCCACCCGGAATGAAACTGCCATTCTAGGTGTCAGATCAAAACGCCTGCATGCTCCCCAAACGTCATTTATCGCCCCCCGCTCGTCGGCCCCTGACAACTGACGCCTGAAAAAAACTGACACCCGGACATGGGCGGCCCCGAAGTCGACCACCTGATCAACCTGCTTTCCAAACTGCCGGGGCTGGGGCCGCGCAGCGCGCGCCGGGCCGCGCTCAAAATGCTGCAACAGCCCGAATCCCGCATGTTGCCGCTCGCCGCCGCGCTCGCTGAAGCCGCCCGAGCCGTGCGGCCCTGCGCGGAGTGCGGCAATCTCGACAGCCAGGACCCCTGCTCGATCTGCGCGGACGAACATCGCGACCGGTCCGTCATATGCGTTGTCGAAGGCGTCGGCGACCTTTGGGCACTGGAGCGCGCGCGGGTGCATCACGGCCTGTATCACGTCCTCGGCGGCACGCTGTCCGCCCTGTCCGGCATTGGGCCGGAGGATCTCGCCGTGCCCGGGTTGCTCACCCGAATTGCCGAGGGCAACGTCACCGAGGTGATCCTCGCACTCGGCGCCACCGTCGATGGCGCGGCCACTGCGCACTGGCTGACCGACCAGCTTCGTCCGACCGGCGTCACCGTCACCCGCGTCGGGCAGGGAGTCCCGATGGGCGGTGCCCTGGACGTACTCGACGACGGCACGCTGGCGGCGGCTCTGCGGACCAGGCGAGCGACCTGACGGACGACCGGTTTCGCATCGCACAGGCAGCCGCAAATACCGCATCCACTCGGCATGATGCCATGCCGTTGGCCGTTCAAGCCGAGGCAGGTACTGGATGCTCAACCGTTTTGATGACCTCGCGAACTGAATGCAGATGGCCTCGGAGGGCGCAGTCACTGATGCCCCGGGCAATTCCGCAGTCGAAGACGCCGTCCTTCGTCAAGCTCCAGGCCCAGTCGACAACCTTTTGCACCCATGTGTGAACCTCGAAAAGTTTGATGCGGCGTCCATCGCGAATAACGTCGGACCGGTAGCGTCGCCCGCCCAAATTTGCCGGGAAGCCATTACTGTCCGGTGGACAGAAAAGCAGACTCAAAGACTTGAGCTTTTAGCACGTAGTATTCCAATTCCAAAGCCTTGGACCCACACTAAGGTTTTTCGCATACTACCGCCGAAGGAGACTTTCCGTGCGCGATGTGCCGGGCAGCGATTTCGACAGCCGCGTCGCCAAACTCGTTTCCTGTGAAGTAACAGATGCAACGATCGATTCGCTGGCGGTGGCACTTCAGACCTCGGGCGCCGACGTGCTGATCACCGCGGCGACGGCCAAAATCGCCGCCCAGACGATCCGGAAAATCGCCGGCTGGAAGCCTCTGCACTTCATGACAAACGTTTCCACCTCGGTAGCGTCCGTCATCACCCCGGCGGGGGCCACGAACTTTCACCCGATCCGCCAGATGCAACTGACCCGCCGGACCCGGCAGCACTTCGAACTGTTCGGGAAGGTGCTCCAAGGGGAGGCCATGTAGCGGGCGGCAGTCCGGCCGTGCTACGCTCCCTCGCATGAGCATCGCACAGCGCAGGCCCATGACCCTCGACGAATTCCTGGCGTGGGAACGCAGGCAGGAATTGCGATACGAGTTTGACGGATTTGAGCCCGTCGCGATGACGGGTGGCACGCTCAACCACTCGGCAATCGTAACCAGGCTGGTGAACGTGCTCGAGCCGCGGCTAAGGCCGGGAAGCCGCGCCTTCCGGGGCGACGTGAAGATCCTCGTCCTCGGCCGGGTCCGCTATCCTGACGCGGCCGTCACCTGCTCCCCGATCGACGGCCAGTCCGACATCCTGCCCAACCCCGTCGTCGTGTTCGAGGTGCTGTCGCCCAGCACCGCATCGGTCGATCGCGTGACCAAAAACGCGGAATACGCCGCGACGCCCTCGATCCAGCGCTATGTGATGCTGGAACAGGTCCGCATCGGCGCCACCGTCTTCGCCCGCGAAGGCGCCAACTGGGTCGGAACGATTCTGCTCGACGACGCCATGCTGGCGATGCCCGAGATCGGCGTCGAACTGCCGTTGCGGGACCTTTACGCAGGCGTCGAATTACCCCCGCCGGAAACCGACGACTGATCGCCCCCCCCGATCGCGCGCCCATGACAAATCCGCCGCCGCCGGCTAAACTACAAATGTGATGACCCACATCAAGGTCCAAACCGAGGATTTCGACGTCGGCGCGGAAATCGCCGCCCTGACGGCCGGCCGAACCGACATCGGCGGTATTGGCTGCTTCGTCGGCACTGTCCGCGACAACCACCAGTCCGTCACCGGAATGACCCTGGAACACTACCCCGGCATGACCGAGCGCGCAATTGGCCGGATCGCGGATCAGGCCGCGGAAAGGTGGCCGCTTCTGGGCTGCACCGTGATCCATCGCGTCGGGTCCCTGCGTCCGGGCGAGAACATCGTGCTGGTGATCGCCGCCTCGGCCCACCGCCAGGCGGCCCTGGACGCGACAGCGTTCCTGATTGATTGGTTGAAGACCAAGGCGCCATTCTGGAAGCGGGAGGACCTCGCCGGCGGCCAAGGCGCCTGGGTGGATGCACGTGAAGAGGACAACACGGCGGCGTCACGCTGGACCTGACGACATAACGGGGAGGAAGGGCAGAATGACAACAACACTGCCCATCGACCAGATGATCGATACGATTCGCGGCACGATCAGCCGCAACACTTTGTCTTCCCCGAATTTCATGCACAACCTGGAGAAACTGTTCACCCGTGCCTGGCTGTTCGTCGGCGACTTCTTCGTCTCCCGCATGGGCGAGGAAGCCACCGTCATCCTGTGCCGCGATACAGGCGGTGCGGTGCACGTGTTCCTCAATTCCCGCCGGCATCGCGGAATGAACATCTGCCGCAATGAATCCGGCGACACATCACGCGTCTGCCGCTATCGTTCATCGACCTGCACGACGGACGAAGCTACAAGGCGTCCCCCTCTACCGCGTGCTCCAACTCGACCGCGCCGAGTGGTCACCGACCGAAACGCCAAAACTTAAGCTCTACAGAGGCAATCTGCGTGAGCAAGTATCAACGCCGTGTCATGCGCATGACCCCCGCCAGCGCCAGCCGTCATGAAATCGTCAATCTGGATCAGCGGAAATGATGGACATCCGTCCGCACCGCAACTATCGTTGTTCCGCGCCGGCCGGACGCTGAGCGCGGGATCCGCCGCAAAGCGATCCATGAGAAACCTTTATTCATAGGCAAATCGATGCTGTCCGTATCAGGCCGTCTAAGCAGCAAGGCGGGCGTCGTCGTGCTCGTTGCCGCGCTTGCAGCCCCATCCGGCGCACAGGCCGCCGACCCACCGCTGCTGGCTTACAACGCGTCGATCACACAGACCTCGATTTCCGGGATCTCGTCCGGCGCCTTCATGGCGGTGCAGTTCGGCACGGCTTGGTCATCGATCGTCAAAGGTGTCGGCGCGATCGCAGGCGGTCCGTTCGGCTGTTCCGGGGGGTCCGGTTCGGCGGCGCAAAGCACCTGCATGCTGGGTATGCCGCCCCCCAAAGTGCAGGACATGATCAAACTCACCGACGCATGGAGCCGCAGCGGCGCGATTGACGACACCGCCGGGATCGCCGCACAGAAAATCTACCTGTTCCATGGCTATAACGACAAGGTGGTAGCCGGACCGGTGAGCGACGCGCTGCAAGCCTTCTACGCCCACTACCTCGGCTCCAATAACGGAAACCTGTTCTATCAGACCGCCATCGGCGCGGGCCATTCGCAGGTCACGCTCGCCTATGGGGCCCCGTGCAACGAAAACGGCGGCAAGTATATCAACAAATGCACCTACGATCAGGCTGGAATCATCCTGCAGCATATCTACGGCGCGCTGGAGCCGCGCAACGACGGCGCACCGGCAGGCAAGTTGCTGCCGTTCAACCAGGCGGAATTCACCGCGCCGGACCCGCCGAACGCCGACAGCATGGACGACGAGGGCTTTGTATACGTTCCGGATGCCTGCGCCGCGAAAGAGCCCTGCCGGCTGCATGTCGCGCTGCATGGCTGCAAGCAATCAGTGGGCGATATCGGCGACGCCTTCGTCAGGCACGCCGGCTACAACGAATGGGCCGATACCAACCACATCATCGTCCTCTACCCGCAGACCCATGTCCTGACTCTGACAACCCTGGGCATCACCAACCCCGAATCTTGCTGGGACTGGTGGGGCTATCTGGATGAAGACCCGACGGTGACACCGACCTATCTGCTGAAGTCCGGTAAGCAGATCCGCACCATCAAGGCGATGGCCGATCGCGTCACCAGCGGTGTTACCACAGCTTCGGCTTCGCTCGCATCACAGTCCGCCGAACCGGAGGCAATGCATGCGGTCGATCGCAGCGACACCGCCATCGACGTCGTCTGGTCCTCGGTCACCGGTGTTGCCGGCTACGATCTCTACCGGGCAGGCTCCGGCGACGCGGATTTTCGCCAGATCGCAACTGTGTCCGGTCTGAGCTATGGCGATTCAGGCCTGAAGCCGGCGACACAGTACCGCTACGAAGTTCGGGTCGCGGCGCCAGGCGCGGCGGGCTCCTTCTCGCCCGTCGCGTCGGCGACGACCTTGCAAAAGCCGGCCCCATGCGACGATCCGGGAAGCTGCCCCGTGCACTAACTGAACACTGAACAGGCCGGTCCTATCCCGTCAGTTCGCACCCTTCGATCGTGATCCGGTGCATCAACCGCCGCTCCCCCTGGTAATCGTTCACCGCATAGTGCCAGGTCGAGCGATTGTCCCAGAAGGCGACCGAACCGTTCCGCCACGCGAAGCGGCAAGTAAACTCCGGCTTCGCGGCATGGCGGTACAGGAACGCCAGCAGCGGCTTCGACTCCTCGTCGGTCCACCCATCGAAGCGCAGAGTGAAGCCCGGGTTCACGTACAACGCGTTCCGTCCGCTGTCCGGATGCGTGATCACCACCGGATGCACCGCGTCCTGAACCGCCGCCTCCGGGTTACGGAACCGGCCCTTCATGTCCTCGCGCACCACGCCGAACACGTGCCGGCTGGAGTGCACCGCCCGCAGCCCGGCCAACGTCCGCTTCAATCCGCCTGACAGCGCGTCATAGGCGGCATACATGCTGGAAAACAGCGTGTCCCCGCCGGCCGGAGGCACCTCCCGCGCGTACAGGATGGACCCCAGCGCCGGTGACTGATCGTAACTGTGGTCGGTATGCCAGCCGCCGCCGATGTTCCTGGTCTGCTGCGGCTCCTTCTGGACGAGCGCGATCTCCGGGTAGCCGTCGGCATGGGCAAAAAAGCGGTTGACGTTGATCTCACCGAACTGGCGCGCCAGCCCGATATGCTGCTCGGGTGTCAGCGACTGATCGCGAAAGAACACTACGCCGCGGTCGGCGAGTGTCTCCCTGATGGTATCGCGCGCCGAAGGCGCCAATGGTTCCGACAGGTCCACGCCCGTGATCTCGGCACCAACCGCGCCGCCGGCATGACGTATCTCGACTGAACTGCTTTGCATGTTTTTCTCCCAGATCAGACTTTGCCACCTGCCAACATGAATCTCAATTGACTTGCCGCCCCCCCGCTTTCGGGGCATCACACGCAAAATGTTGGTCGCTCATTCCGGATGAACCCGCTCGCCTGGCTGATCGGCCTGGTCCTCCCCGCCTGCGGTTCGCCGGGGGCGGAGGGATTGCCGATGCCCCCGCTCATGGACGTCGCCCATATCGAACGCCCGTCCAGCCCGAACACAGCCCTGGCCGCGCCGCAGGGATTCACCCCGCCGCCCGGCCCCGCGGGGTCCACCCCGCCAGTCGACATCATCACCCCGCCATACCAGGTCCCGGCCGACCGACTGTTTCTGCTTGTCCAGCAGGTCGCCGGCAGCCAGCCGCGCACCTATCAGGCCGCTCTGTATCCCGCAGAGCTTCAGGCCCACTACGTCGCCCGCAGCGCCGCATTCAACTTTCCCGACCTGATCATGGCCCAGGTCCGGCAGGACGGCCCCGACAAAAGCGACCTGATCCTTTAGCGTTTACGGTGAATCCGATTTCGGCGTGAACCGCAAGCGCGTTGAGACCTGGCTTGCCGCACTCCGTGCGAAACTTCCATCACCCAGCGAGAAATAACCCGTTCATGCGCGGTATCGGCCCCTTCCTGAAAGACGCCTGGCGTCTCACCCGTCCTTACTTCATGACGTCGGACGAGAAGTGGTCCGCCCGCGGCCTGCTGGTCGCGATCATCGCGATGAACCTCACCCTGGTCGGGCTCAGCGTCGTCCTCAGCTTCTGGCGGCGGGAGTTCTACAACGCCCTCCAGGACAAGGACTGGCGGGCGTTCCTCCAACTGCTCTTTCTGTACCGCAACACGCCAAGCGGCCTGCTGCCGGGCTTCTGCGAGGTCGCCGCGGTGCACATCGTCCTGGCGGTCTACTCGGTCTACGTGAACCAGTTGCTGCAGATCCGCTGGCGCCACTGGATGACCGGCAAATTCCTGAACGAATGGCTGGCCGATCGCGCCTATTACCACATCAGCCTGACCCGCGATCCCGGCTCGATCGGCACCGATAACCCGGATCAGCGGGTGTCGGAAGATCTGCGCGATTTCACCGACACCACCCTCAGCCTCAGCCTTGGCCTCCTGTCCAACCTGGTCACCCTGTTCAGCTTCATCAGCATTCTCTGGAGCCTCTCCGGCGCCATCGAGGTACTCGGTATCCCAATCCCCGGCTACATGGTCTGGGTCGCGCTCGCATACGCCATGGTAGGCACCTGGCTGACCCACCTCATCGGCCGGCCATTGGCGATCCTGAGTTTCAGACAGCAGCGCGTCGAGGCGGACTTCCGCTACGCCCTGGTGCGCATCCGCGAAAATATGGAAAACATCGCCATGTATCGCGGCGAGGGCGAGGAAGCCGTCACCCTGCGTGAACGGTTCGCTGCCGTGATCGCCAACTGGCGGCAGATCATGACCCGGACAAAGCTGCTGAACTCGTTGGTGGTCGGCTACAGCCAGGTCGCCGTCGTCTTCCCGATCGTCGTCGCAGCCCCTCGCTACTTCACCGGCGCGATGCAGTTGGGCGGCCTTATGCAGACGGTCAGCTCGTTCGCCGAGGTGCAGGGGTCGATGTCGTGGATCATCGAGGCCTATGCCCAGCTCGCGACATGGCGCGCGATCGTCGAACGCCTCGCGACCTTCCACCGCGCGATCGTCAAGGCCAGGGCGGAGACCCATGGCGGCTTCGATCCTGTCCCGTCAACCGACGGCAATGTGCGGATGCAGGATGTGGTCATGAGCCTGCCCGACGGCACAAAACTGCTCGACAGCGCCGACCTGCTTCTGACACCGGGCCACTCGATCGTCCTCACCGGCCGCTCCGGGACCGGCAAATCCACCCTGTTCCGCGTGCTGGCCGGCATCTGGCCGTTCGGCTCCGGCCGGGTTGAGATTCCGCCGAATTCGTTCTTCGTCCCCCAACGCCCCTACGTGCCGCTCGGAACGCTCCGGCATGTCATCACCTATCCAAACCCGGTGGACTCGGTTACCAAGGAGGAGATGTCACAGGTGTTGCGCGAT
>JBEKLE010000295.1:0-8144 GCA_050010355.1 Rhodopila sp.
CGCCCCAGGATCTGCCGGAACTGCCACGCATTGAACCGCACATTCGCCTCGTCGGTCCCGTTGACCGGCGCCTCCACGATCACCGCCGGCGTCCGATGGCCCGACCGCGCCGGCCCGCCGTCCACCAGCCCGCGCATATACGCGGCGAGGCCGGTCATATCGAAGGCCCCGTGCTCCATCCCGACATTGATGTAATCCGCCCAGGTCGCGGCGTCCGCCAGACCCTGCTCGTAGGTCAGCACTTGGCCGCTGTGCGCGCCGTCGTAGTAGATCGCCTGGTCCTGCTCCAGCAGTTCGACGGCGCGGTTGATCCGGCTTGCCATCGGGCATCCTCCCGTTCTTGTCGCCCCACTCTGCCCCAATCAACAGTCTGGGCCAATCAGCCCGCATGGCGGAAGACCGCATCTGCTGATACACGCCGGTCCCATGCCCACGAAGCGCTCCGACCGCACCTTCGAGCTGCTCGGCCGCCTCTGGCGCGAGCACCTGATCCACCACAAGACCCGCCTCGTGCTGGTCCTGCTGCTGACCCTGCTGATGGCCGCCACAACGGCGCTGTATCCCGTCGTGATAAATCATGCGTTCGACATGTTCACCAGCCACGACCGGCGGATCCTTTACCAGATCCCGGCGCTGGTTGTAGTGGTGACCGGCATAAAGGCCATCGCGCAGTATTTCCAGAACGTCCAGGTCCAGCAGATCGTCCTGCTGGTGATCCGCGAACTGCAGGGCCGCATGTTCGCTCACCTGACCCGCGCCGACCTCGCCCGCCTGGAACGCGAGGCGCCTGCCCAGCTTGCCGCCCATTTCACCACCGACGCGCAGACCATTCGCGAAGCCTTGACGCGCGCCGTCAACGGCGTCGCCGATGTGGTCACGGTGATCGGGTTGGTCGGCAGCATGATCTACCTGAACTGGCTGCTGTCGCTGATCGCCGCGGCGCTCTACCCCCTCGCCATCGTGCCGATCGAGCGGATCGGCCGCCGGGTGCGCCGGGCCTCGGGCGGGATGCAGGAACGCGTCGGCGAAACCGCCGCGCTGCTGAACGAATCTTTCGCCCAGGCCCGCACGGTCCGTGCCTACCGGCTCGAGGCCAGCGAATCCCGGCGCGCGGAGGCCGCGTTCCAGCAGCTGTATAAATCGCTGCTGCGCATGAGCAAAAGCCGTTCCCGCGTTGAACCGGTGCTTGAAGTCCTCGGCGGTGCCGCGGTGGCCGCGGTCATCGGCTTCGAGGGGTGGCGTGCCGCTGTCAGCGACCACGCCCTCGGTGATTTCACCGGCTTCGTCGCCGCCCTACTCATCGCCGCCCGTCCGCTGCGGGCGCTGGGCTCGTTGAACGCCGCGTTGCAGGAGGGCCTTGCGGGGATGGTCCGCGTCTTCACCATCATCGACGAGCGGCCAACCATCGAGGATGCCCCCGGCGCTGTCCCGCTGCCCCCTGGACGCGGGCATGTGATCTTCGACAACGTCGGCTTCATCTATCCCGACGGCCGCACCGGCCTCGCCGGCCTGAGTTTCGAGGCCCTGCCCGGCACCACGGTCGCCCTCGTCGGCCCATCGGGAGGCGGCAAATCCACCGCGCTGGCGTTAATTCCTCGGCTGAACGACGCCACCACCGGAGCCGTCCGCATCGACGGCGCTGACGTGCGCGGGGTGACCCTGGCCAGCCTGCGCGACAGTATCGCCTATGTCGGCCAGGACGCGCTGCTGTTCGACGACACGGTCGCGGCGAACATCGCCATGGGCCGCCCCGGCGCACCGCAGAACGAAATCGGGGCCGCCGCCGAGGCCGCCGCCGCGGCCGCCTTCATCGCCGCCCTCCCGCTCGGTTTTGACACCGTAGTCGGTCCCGGCGGCCAGCGCCTGTCCGGCGGCCAGCGCCAGCGTGTCGCCCTGGCCCGCGCGCTGTTGCGCAGCCCTCGCATTCTGCTGCTGGATGAGGCAACCAGCGCGCTCGACACCGAAAGCGAATCGGCCGTGCAGACTGCCCTGGCGACGCTGCGCAAAGGCCGCACCACCATTGTCATCGCCCACCGCCTGTCTACTGTGCGCGACGCGGATCTGGTCGTCGCCCTGGGTGAGGGGCGCGCCCAGGAAAGCGGCACCCACGCGGAACTGATGGATCACGACGGCCTGTACGCCCGTCTGGTGCGGAGTCAGAGCCTGCTCAACGTGTGACACGGGGGCGGCCCCTCAGTTGAAGGCCAGGCCGCCGGACAGCGCGATCGTCTGGCCGGTCATGTAAGCGTTGCCGACCAGCATCATGACCACCTGCGCCACCTCCTCGCAGGTGCCGAAGCGGCCGAGCGGGATGCGGGCAGGCGAGGCCGCCAGGCCGGAGCGGACCATGTCGGTCTCGATCAATGACGGTGCCACTGCATTGACGGTAATGCCATACTTCGCCAGGCGGGCCGCATAGCCCCGGGTCAGACCCTCCATGCCAGCCTTGGACGCGTTGTAGTGAACGCCGACTCCGCCTGCGCCCCTGGCCGCCCCGGAGGAGATGTTGACGATCCGGCCCCAGCCTTGTGCCCGCATGTGCGGCAGGACGACCTGGGTGCAAAGAAACGCCGATTTCAGATTGACTGCGATGGTCTGGTCGAAATCCGCCTCGGTCAGGTCGTCGATGCCGCGGATCAGCGCGATGCCAGCGTTGTTGACCAGGATGTCGATGGGGCCAAGTCGTTCGGTCACAATACTTGCCATGGCAGCAATCGCGCCGGCTTGTGAAACATCAGCGGCAATTGTGATCGCCCTCCCGCCGGCGGCTGTGATCGCGGCCGCAACGCTTTCGGCTTCCAGCTTTCGTTCCCGGTAATTGATTGCAAGGGACGCCCCTGCATCTGCCAAAGCCAGCGCGACAGCAGCCCCGATGCTGCGCGAGGCGCCGGTGACCAGGGCCGTGCGGCCGGTCAGATCCGGGGACATGGGGCCTCACGATTCGGCATAAACTCTTACGCGCGGTGATCGGGTGGCCGTCCCACCATCGTTTGCGTCCTTCGTCAGACGCGCAAAGTGGCTTCGAAGCCGCGGCACCGCAAAGTCGATAAAGGCACGAACTTTTGGCAAAGAGAGCCGGCCCGGCGGCAAAATCACATGCACGGGCAGAGGCGGATATTCGTGACCCGCAAGGACAATTTCGAGCTCTCCCTCACGTATATGGCCGGCAACCTGGTACGAGAAGAAACGCGAGACGCCGCGGCCGTCAATGGCCGAGGCCGCGGCACCACGGACGCTGTTAATCACCAGCCGCGGCGTAAACTGGACTGCTCGTGGGACGGACGAGCCTGGCAAAGGCGGAAAGCTCCAGGAGTCCAGGCCAAAGTGGGTCATGGCGATGATCTGGTGTTTGGCCAGATCACCTGGCTCCGAAATGCGCGGGTGCCGGGCCAGATAACGCGGTGCGGCGACCACGACCCGGCGGACTTCGCCAACCCGGATCGCGACCAAGGTCGAGTCGGTCAGGTGGGCTATGCGCAGCGCAATGTCGATGCCTTCATCAATCAGATTGACTTGTCTGTCGAACAGATAAAGCCGCGCGGACACCGCCGGGTAAGCGTCGATGAAGGCATCAAGAATGGGCCGCAGCACCACTTCGCCTGAGAGCACGGGGGCCGTCAGCGTCAATGTGCCGCGTGGTGCCGACCGCTCGCCCGCGGCGACGATTTCGGCCTCCTCGAGGTCGGTGAGGATCCGACGGCAGACGACCGCATAACGCTCGCCGGCTTCACTCATTTTGATCGACCGCGTCGTCCGATGCAGCAGTTGTGCACCGACCCGCGCCTCGAGGAAGGCGATGGCACGGCCGACCGCGGCAGGCGAACGACTGAGCTTACGGCCAGCGCCCGCCAGACTGCCCTCGTCAAGTGCCGCGACGAAGACCTTCATTGCGTCGATACGGTCCACGATTCATCCTCGGCGACACCCATGCTCCGCCACCGGCCGTCCGACATTGGCCAGGGTTCCGGCGGAGGGCGGGGAGGGAGCATTGTTCACGTTCGGTGCCCGTCAGGGCTTGAGGCCGACGTGATCCCGCGGAGCGCAAGGAAAAGGCGCTCACGACAAGAATGGCCCGAAAGGTGCCGGTGACAGAGCTTCACTCTCAGCCTCCTGGGTTCACACGGGTCGCCGCTTATTGGTGGCGCCCTTCCTTCACGTCGCCCGGGGAGGTTGAGCTACACCCCGACCACGGCAGTATAAAAGCCGTTCGGAAGAATGGCAAAATCTGGCTTCTCACTGTGTTGTGAAGGTGGCACCGGCTGCTCCGTTACATCACTCCGACGGCTGCACTTGTGGCCACATTCAATCGCGCAGCGGAAGAGTGTCTGCCGAACGACGAATATTCGCTCCCTTACCGACGCAGCCTAACGTCGACCCAGCCGATGCCGTGCGGTCCTCGCACCATTAATCTCGTAAACGCATAAAGGAGGTTTGCTATGGGCGCCGAACAAAAAGTCGCTGTCATTACTGGCGCGTCGCAGGGCATCGGTGCGGCTCTTGTCAGGGCATACCGCGACCGTAACTACAGGGTGGTCGCGACCGCGCGTTCGATCAAGCCGTCGCACGATGATGACGTCATCGCGGTGCCTGGCGACATCGCCGACCGGAAGACAGCCGAGCGTGCAATTTCCGAGGGCAGCGCTCGGTTTGGTCGCATCGACACGCTCGTCAACAACGCCGGCATCTTCATTGCAAAGCCGTTCACCCAATACACCGAGGCCGACTATGCGGCTATCATGGGCGTTAACATGGCTGGCTTCTTTCACGCCACGCAACTCGCCATCGCCGAGATGGAGAAGCAAGGCAGCGGCCATGTCGTGCAAATCACGACGAGCCTGGTTGACCACGCGATGACCGGCGTGCCGTCCGTTCTCGCATCGCTGACAAAGGGGGGCCTGAATAGCGCGACCAAATCGCTTGCGATCGAGTACGCAAAGCGCGGCATTCGGGTGAACGCCGTTGCGCTGGGCGTCATGAAGTCGCCGATGCATTCCGTCGAGACGTATTCGCAGCTCGCCACTCTGCACCCGGTCGGCCACATGGGCGAGATCTCCGACGTTGTCGACGCAATCCTCTACCTGGAGCAGGCCAGCTTCGTTACGGGTGAAATCCTTCACGTCGACGGCGGTCAGAGCGCCGGCCACTGAGACGCATGGCGTGGCAGCAGCCGGCGAGGTTCGCTATTCAACCACGGCGGATATTCGTGTCCGCACTATTGTTACCGCCCACCGTTATCGCCCACGGGGCACGACGGCTAGCCGGTAATGGCAGGGCTGTCCGACAAGAAGCCGGCCACGTCCGAGGAACTTGACAGGTTCGACAGGAAGAGTACGGGTTATTCCGCCATGATCGCGACGCTGAACACGGTCTTTCAGTAAGGAGCACATCATGACCCAACTTGAAAAAGTGCTTTACACAGCTAAGACTCACACCTCGGGCGGCCGGGACGGCGGCGTATCCCGCAGCGTCGATGGACGCCTGGAGGTCAAGCTTTCGTCTCCCGGTGGCCCGGGCAGCGGCACCAACCCCGAACAACTGTTCGCCGCTGGTTGGTCGGCCTGCTTCATCAGTGCGATGAAGCTTGTGGCCGGCAAGATGAAGGTGGCTCTCCCGCCCGACGTGGCGATCGATGCCGAAGTCGACCTCGGCCCCACGGACGGTGCCTACGGACTGGTGGCTCGTCTCAATATCAGCGTGCCGGGTGTCGAGCGCGACACCGCTCAGGGCATCATCGAGGCTGCGCATGAGATCTGTCCGTATTCGCGCGCCACGCGCGGCAACATCGATGTCGCAATCAATCTGGTATGAGCCGGACCTATCGCCGATCCGGCTTTGATTTAACGTTATTACCAGGCACATATGGTGAGGGAAGTCACCGATGACCGCAATCGAATTGCCCGAAGATATCAACCAAGATCGCCGCCGCTTTTTCGGCCGTGCAGCCATGACGGTCGCCGCCGCCCAGTTCGGTTTGAGCGTTTCTGCCCCGGCACAAACCGGCAAACCAGGGCTGAGTGTGCCCGCGGTCAAACCTGGGACGAACGCGTCGTTCGCCTCATTGAAGCAGATCGATGCCGGCGTGCTGAGTGTCGGATACGCGGAAGCCGGCCCCGCCGATGGTCCTGTGGTCATACTTCTGCACGGCTGGCCCTATGATATTCACAGCTACGTCGATGTCACGCCTGTTCTGGCATCGGCGGGCTACCGGGTGATCGTGCCTTACGTGCGTGGCTGCGGCACCACGCGCTTCCTTTCAGATGCAACGTTCCGCAATGGCCAGCAGGCCGCGGTCGCCCTCGATACCATCGCCATGATGGATGCCATGAAGATCGAGACGGCGATCCTCGCCGGATATGACTGGGGAGGGCGGACGGCCGACATCATCGCGGCACTCTGGCCAGAGCGGTGCAAGGCCCTGGTCGCCGTGAGCGGCTATCTGATCGGCAGCCCTGAGGCCAACAAGGTGCCGTTGCCGCCAAAGGCTGAGTACCAGTGGTGGTATCAATACTATTTTGCTACTGAACGTGGGGCGCTCGGCTACGACAAATACCGGCACGATTTTGGCAAGCTTATTTGGCAGATCGCGTCGCCCAGGTGGGAGTTCGATGAGGCAACGTTCGATCGCAGTGCAGCGTCGTTCAACAACCCGGACTACGTCGCCATCGTGATTCATAATTACCGCTGGCGGATCGGCCTCGCTGGAGGCGAGGCCAAATACGATGATCCGGAAAAACGGCTTGCCGAAGCTCCGGTCATCACGGTGCCCACGATCACCCTTGAAGGTGATGCCAACGGTGCGCCGCACCTGGACGCCGACGCGTATCGCAAGAAATTCTCTGGCAAATACGAGCACCGTCTGATCCGGGGCGGGATCGGTCACAATCTGCCCCAGGAGGCCCCGCAGGCCTTTGCACAGGCGGTGGTGGACGTCGAAAGGCTCTGATGAAGCCGGAGTGATAAAGCTGCTCGCTCAGATCAAGAGAGCGCGCTGACGGTTTTTTCAGTCAGTCAGCCTGGAAGCGCTCATGGGCGGGGAACTGCATCGCCACGACTTCCAGCCCGTCGGGGCCAGCGGCCGCCTGGAACGGTGGGTCATCGGGAAACACGAACGCACAGGAAAGGGGCGGCACGGTTTCGCCCTCGTGGATCATGCTGCCGCTGGTGATCACCCAGTATTGGCCACGACCTTTCGAGGGATCGGGACCGGCTACGGTCTCCCCCGACGCCGCGCTGTAGCGCCACGCGGTCATGCCGTCAGGATCGGGGCCGAGCAGGGTTTCCGTTGCCGCGGACGGCGTTTCCAGCGGCCCGGCAACGGATTCCCGGTGCTTCCGGTCCGGGATGGTGCGCAGCGCGATACGGTTCTCCGGCATCGTCATGAAGCGGGCGCCCGGGTCGAAGCCATTCCTTAGCGTGAAATAACAGACACCTTCGTCCTGGCTGGCGCGGATCGGGCCATAGGCGGTGTGAGCGCCGGTGAAGTGAACAGTGACGGGCCGGATCTCGTGCAGGCCGAGCGTGCCGTAACCGCCGACCACAAGCTGGAACTGGTCCTGCTGGTGGTAATGCGCGTTGGCGGTGCTGCCGGGGTCCTGCTCGACCAGAAAGGCCATTGGGAACAAGCCGTCCGGTGCCGGGTCGGGCGTGCCCGGCGCCATGTTGTAGCGCGTCGTGCCCAGATATAGCGTGTGCCAGAAGGTTACGCCGTCAGGCGCGGAGCTTCGACGGCGGTTGACGCGGGCGGCGTCGGCTGATGCGATTACGGTCATCGCGGGTGCGTCCTTCGTGTCAGCGGTCGGGCGTGTCTGTTGTCGGGTCTAGCTTGGCACAGGTTCGGGCGGGGTCAAAACGGCGAATGGGATGCGACTTGTGGCGGGGAGAAGCTGACGTGTACCGCAACGAGACGATGGTCCGGGTGTAGTCGCCGAAGTCGCGCCCTCGCCCGCACTCCTTCCCGCGAGAGAGATACGCGATACAAGCAGGCCGTGCGCCGCTGCGGGGCCGGAAATAGACATACATCCGATTTAGTTCGCCACCGGCCTGCGGCCGACCCACCCTGGATGAAACTGGTCCGGCGGCGTTGTTGTTGATATCATGTCTGATCCGCCGGCACCGAGGTCGGTTTTTCTATGGTGCGGAAGAGC
>JBEKLE010000296.1:0-8408 GCA_050010355.1 Rhodopila sp.
GAGTATTACAAGGCGACGGTCGGGCTTGAGGAAGTGGCGGAGCTCGATGGTCCGCTGGCCGAGGGCGTGTTCCTGACCGACGGCGTGGTGAACCTGGCAATCCTGCACTTCAAGTCGGACGAGGCCTCGCAAGGCACCGGCGTCGATTTCGTGGGCATCCATCATATCGGCTTCTGGGTGGACGACGTGATCGTGTCCGGTGAGCAGGCGCGCGCGGCGGGTGGCAAGTGGATCATGGGCGACCCGAACAACCCCGATGGTTATGAGGTCAAGCACACCGATCTGTCCGGTATAATCTTCGATATCGCCGCACATGGGTGGGCCGGAGCGCAGAAGCGGCCGGGAGAACCGGAGAACGAGATCCACCCCAACCCGCGCCGCCGCCTGGCGAAATTCGATGAGCGGCGCGAGGCTGCCCGGCGGAAGATCGAGGCGAACATGATGGCGGAGGTCGTCTGAACGACCGTTATGCCGCCCGATATCGCGATCGGGACTGCTTTGCCGTCGTATGGGCGGGCGAAGCAGTCTCGGTGTTCGGGTAGGTCGCTCAGCCGCGGCAGTGACAGAGGTAAGTTCCCCGGCAAAGGCGGCTCCCCGTCAGGCGGGCGCGAACAATCGATCTTCGCCTGCCTGGGTTTTTTCCGCGTTCGGGTCGATAATTCTCTGGAACGCGGCATCCCGCTGCAACACCAGCAGAACCTTCTCCGCGAACAGGCGCATGTTCAGCTCTGCCAGATGATGCGGCATGCTGCCGAACGAAAATTCCGTCACGAGATGATCCATTCCCGTGAGGCGACGAAGTTCCGCGATCTGCTGGATGCGGCCATTCGTTCTGCATGACGATCAACAGGCCAAAACCGAGCTTGGCCATGACTCCGGCGGATTCTGGACTGAAATCGGGCGCGGGCGGATCGCGACACGGGGGATCTTGTAGAATTCGCCGTTCCAGTCGAACGAATCGTTGCTGAGCCCCCTGATGATCAACTGCGCCGATTCGACGAAACGAGGACGCGCTTCCTCCATCGGGATCCGGAATCCCTCGTATTCGACCGAGGCTGCGCCGCGGCCGAACCCCATCAGGGTGCGTCCGCCGCTGATCACATCCAGCAGTGCTATCTGCTCCGCGACGCGGATCGGATCGTGCCAGGGCAGCACGATCACACAGGTCCCCAACGTGATCCGTTTCGTACGCCAAGCGTAATAACTTAGCAGTTGCAGCGGCGCCGGTGACATGGAGTAGCCGGTGAAATGATGCTCCAACGCAAACAGCGAATCGAAGCCGAATGGTTCTGCCAGATCACCGAGCGCCATGTGCTCGTTGTAGAGGGCGACGTCCGGCCGTTCGGGCTGGGCGAGGACGCTGAGTGCTGTCCCGACTTGCATGGCGGCCTACTTCAACGGTGAGCAGGACGCTGGCATAACCAGCTTGTTTTCCTGCCTGACCACCAGACCGGCGCCGACGCCGCTCGGCGGCCACACCCCCCGCGCGACCGCCTCGGCTCGGATACGCTGGCGCTCGCCCGCGTCCTTGTAGGCCCAGATATGGACCCACTTGTTCAGGCCGCCGAACTCCGAATACCAGGCGCCAACAAGAGGGGACAGCTTGACCCTTTCGTCAATCTTGGGGGCCCAGCGCTCGATCATTCCGGGCACGCCTCCGGGTGCCAGCGTGTAGGACCGGATTTCGAACAGCGGTCCCACTTCGCGCGGTCCCAGCGGCGGCGAGAATGGCGCCGGCAGGAAGACCTCGCTTTGCATGGAAACAACGAACTCGGCCATCTTCGGCGGCCAGACGCCGGTTCTGACCGCCTCGGCGCGGATCTCCGTCCGTTGCACGAAGCTGTCGTAGTTCCAGATGTGCGTGATCTCGTTCAGCGCACCGACTTCGCTGTGCCAGAGTGCGGTGAGCCTGGATAATTTCTCCCGCCCAGGGAGCGCCTCGCCGAAGCGCTTCTCCACCTCGGCGACCGACGCCGGCTTCAGTTAATGCGTCCGGACTTCGATGATCATCTGCGTTTCTCCCGTCCCGTGTCCGGACGTTAACGGGAAGGGCCGAGGTTGTCATATCAGCCGGACGGCTTGCCGGATGTCTACTCGACATTCTCCTTCCCGATCCGCGTGCCGCCGAAGCGATCCGCGCCGTGCTCGTCCGGCGCGCCGGGTTTCCTGTGGTTGCCGGTGTTCTGCTGATTCTCGGTGTGCGCGACTGATTGTTCGGTATGGGGTTGCTTCATCGCTGTCACTCCTGTTGTCCCAAGCGGTAACGAATCAGCCGCCGTCGGGTTTACGCGGGCAGCAGGTGACAGGCTGCGTAATGGTCCGCGGCGGCGACGCGCATCGCGGGTTCTTCGGTCCGGCAGACCGGCATCACGTGCGGGCATCGCGTGTGGAACCGGCAGCCCGCCGGGGGGGCGAGCGCGGTCGGAATTTCGCCCGTAATGCGCGGCTGGCCGATCAGCCCCCGCTTCCGCTGCGACGGATGGGCGACGGGCACCGAGGCCAGCAGCGCCTGCGTATAGGGATGCAGCGGCCGCGCATACAGCGAGCGCTTGTCCGCGATTTCAACCACCTTGCCCAGATACATCACCGCCACGCGGGTCGAGATGTGTTTGACGACCCCGAGATCGTGCGCGATGAACAGATACGTCAGGCCCAGTTCAGCTTGCAGGTCGGAAAGAAGATTGACGATCTGCGCCTGTACCGAAACATCGAGCGCGGACACCGGCTCATCGCAAACCACCAGTTTCGGCCTCAGGATCAGTGCCCGCGCGATTCCGATGCGTTGCCGCTGGCCGCCGGAGAATTCGTGCGGGAAACGGTATCTTGCGCTTCGCGGCAGCCCGACCTTGTCGAGCATCCGCCTAACGGCCTCGCTTGTCGCGGCGTCCCGCCGCCCGCCGTGGATCAGCAACGGCTCCGTGATCGTCTCTTCGACCGCCATCCGCGGATTGAGTGCGCCGAACGGGTCCTGGAAGATGATCTGCATCCCCCGCCGAGCGGCGCGAAGCGCTTTGGGGCGGAGGCTGGTGAGATCCTGGCCGTCGAAGACAACCCGGCCCGCCGTCGCGGGTACCAGCCGGATCAGCAGACGGCCCAGTGTCGATTTGCCGCATCCGGATTCGCCAACGAGACCGAGAGTTTCGCCTCGAGCGATTGTCAGATCGACGCCATCGACGGCCCGCAGAGCGGTCCCGGTCCGGCGGAACAGCCCGCCCGTTTGCACGTCGTAGTGTTTGGCAAGGCCCGATGCTTCCAGCAGAGGCGCCATCAACTGGCCCTCCCGGCCATCAGCCGATGTCCCCGATGCGAATGCAGGCGGCGGCGTGGTCTGGTTCGTACGTCTCCAATGGCGGGATCGTCTGGCCACAGGCCAGCGCTGCATGGGCACAGCGCGCGGAAAACCGGCATCCGGCTGAGCGCCGCGACGGTTCAGGCAGATTGCCCGGAATGGCGATCAACCGGTCCTGGTCCTGATCCAGTGTCGGCACACAGGACAGCAGACCGCGCGTATAGGGATGCAAGGGATGATCGAACAGCCGGCCAACGGGCGCCTGCTCGACGACGCGTCCGGCATACATGACGAGGACCCGATCGGCGGTTTCGGCGATGACGCCCATGTTGTGGGTGATCATCAGCATCGCCATGCCGAATTCGTCCCGCAAATCCATCAGCAGATCGACGATCTGGGCTTGGATGGTCACGTCCAGCGCGGTCGTCGGCTCATCAGCGATCAACAGCTTAGGGTGGCAGACGAGGGCGATCGCTAGCATCACGCGCTGACGCTGTCCGCCGGACAACTGATGCGGGAAGTCGGTCATACGCGTGGCGGCGGATGGGATACCGACCTTCTCCAGCATCTCGACGGCTCGGACAAAACTGTCCTTCTGCGACAAGCTTTCGTGTGCCCGGATCGTCTCCATGATCTGTTCGCCAATGGAGAAGACCGGGTTCAGCGAGGTCATCGGTTCCTGGAAAACCATTGCAATCCCGGGTCCACGCAGGCGCTGCATCGCTCGGTCGGACAGTTTCAGCAGGTCGTGACCGTTGAACCGGATGCTGCCGCCGCGGATGCGAGCCGGCGGGCGCAGGAGCAGGCCCATAATGGCGAGGGCGGTGACGCTTTTGCCGCTGCCGGATTCGCCGACAATCCCGAGTATTTCGCCTTTCTCCAGGTTGAAGGACACGTTTTCAACAGCAGTTACTTCGCCCGCGCCGGTCTGGAACGATGTTGTTAGGTCGCTGACTTCCAGAAGGCTCATGCCATTAATGATTTCGAAACGGATAAGACCCGAGAATTTGGCAGGTCATCCTTTGTTTGCTCGAATCGAAGAGACAGGTTGCGACCCGAAGCGCACGGAGAAGCCCGCCCGCCGGCCCTTTCCGGAAGGCGCTTTTCGACTTGGGTGTGGATAGGACATTCGGCGTGGCGGCTGTCGACAGTCTGCATGGACTTTCTCGTGGACGCGCGCATGGCGTGATCGTCACAGATGTCAGATGTTTATTCGACCGGCTTTGGTTATGCGAGACAGAGGAAGACGATCGCAGCCCGGGTAAGGCGGGTAAGATCGTCAGCGTTCAGACGCCCGATCCGCTGACCAAGGTTCGCCTTTGGGACCGTCGTGATCTTGTCCACCATTTGGCGGCAGGCCGACCGCAACCCATTCTCGTCATCAGGTGTCAGCACAAGGCGAAACAATGGTGCTTCGGTGGGATCGGTCGTGCAGGGAACGAGTGTCACCGAGGGCGTCTCGCTGAACTGGTCCGACTGCAGGATCGCCGCTGGGCGGGGCTTGCTTGCGTAGACTCCGCCCGAAATAGTCCAGACCTCCCCGCGCTTCACTGCCATTCGACCGAAATCGCATCCACGAACGCCTGATCTTCCACGGCGTGCTCGCTCGCCGCTACTGCTGCAGACTGGCGGCGGGCTTCTTCCGCGAAGGCCGGGGATCGGGTATCGGGCACCCAAATCCGGACTGGCCGTAATCCCTGCTCCCGCAACCGTTCGCGGTGGCGGCGGACCTTATCTCGGGAATGCCTAACCGTCGCCATTGCGAAACTCCAGAAATTCGGGTTACATGTAACCCATCAGGCGGTCACTTTCAGGCAGGATATCCCTCTCGGGCGACCGCCCCCCAAGTCCCGGACGGTCCGTTGCCGCTACGCAACTTCAGCGGCGACACAGACGGGCTATTGCTGAATTCTCAGGCGGGGATCAAGAACATCGCGGAGACCGTCGCCTAGCAGGTTCAGGCCGAGGACGGTGATCATCAGCGCCGCACCCGGGATGGCGATGATCCAGGGGGCATCGGTCATGTATTGCCGGCCCTCAGCCATGATGTTTCCCCAGGTCGGCGTAGGCGGCACGGCGCCGACGCCCAGGAACGACAACGTGGCTTCAGTCAGCACAGCGTAGGCGAACAGGAAGGAAAGCTGCACGATCAGCGGGGCCATCGCATTCGGCAGAATATGTCGCCGCAGGATGCGCCAGTGCCCTGCCCCGGCAGCCCGCGCCGCCTGAACGTATTCCATCTCCCGCAACACGATCACCGAGGACCGCACGATGCGCGCAGTGCGGGGTGTATAGACGATAGCCAGCGCGATGATCACGTCATTGACGGACGGACCCAGCACCGAGGTCACCCCGATCGCGAGCAGGACAGCGGGAAACGCCATCAGCGCGTCGTTGATCCGCATCAGGCCGTTATCCAACCGCCGGAAATACCCGGCCGCCGCCCCGATGGCGGTTCCCAGCACGGCGTTGATCGCCACCACCGTCGCACCGATGAACATCGAAAGTTGTGCGCCCCACACGACCCGGGACCACAGCGAGCGGCCGAAGTTATCCGTGCCGAAAATGTAATCTGCTCCCGGGGGACGGAACTTCGCGCGCATCGACAGCTTGTTCGGATCAACCGGCGCAATCAGCGGCGCGGCGATGGCCACCACCAGAATGATCCCGAAGAGCACGCAGCCAAGTACGAAAAGCCTGTGATGCAGCAAGCGCCGTACCGTTGTTCGGAATGGAGACGCCCGGTCACGCTCCGTCATAACGCACCCTTGGATCCAACAGCGCGTAGCAGACATCGACGCCGATGTTGACCAGAACCAACAGTGCGGTCGTGATAAGCAAGCCACCTTGCACCATCGGATAGTCGCGGTTCAGCACCGCCTGGGTCAGCAACTGGCCGATGCCGGGAATCGAAAAAAGCGTCTCCACCACCACGGAACCGGAGATCAGCAGGCTGGCGATAATCCCAACAACCGTAACGATTGGAATCAGCGCGTTGGCCAGCGCATGTTTCAACACAACCGTGCGGTTCGGCAGGCCCTTCGCGCGCGCCGTGCGGATATAGTCCTGGCGGAGCACCTCAAGCATGGTCGAGCGGGTGATCCGTGCCAGCAGACCGGCCAGGAGCAATGCCAGGGAGACCGCCGGCAGGGTGGATGTCGCAAGCCAGCCGATCGGGTCATCAGTCAACACGATATAGCCGCCTGTCGGGAGCCAGCGCAGATCGACACCGAAAACAATAATCAGCAGCAGGCCGAGATAGAAACTCGGCAGCGAAATACCGAGCATCGCCAGCACCATGGCGGCCTGGTCAATCCAGGTATTCTGCCGCAGTGCCGCGACGATCCCGCTCACCAGACCCAGCAGCAGCGTCAGCACCAGCGCATAGGCGGACAAGGCCAGGGTCACCGGCAGCCTTAGCATCGTTGCCTGCACCACCGGCTGCCCGAGCAGCAACGACCGGCCAAGGTCGCCGTGGAGCAGGTTGGCATACCAGTCCCAAAGCTGGGATAGCAGCGGCTGATCGAGTCCAAGGTCGCGCCGGATGTTGGCAACCTGTTCAGCAGTCGCAGACATGCCGGCGATCGCAACGGCAGGATCGCCAGGGATCAGATGGATCATGCCGAACGTGATCAGGCTGACGATCAGCAGCACCGGCACGGCACCCAACAGCCTGCGAACGAGAATGCCGGCCATCAGGCAAGGGTCAATGACTGAACCAGACGTTGGACATCCGCGGGATACGGAACGGTTCGAAGCCCTCGACGTTGGAACGGACAGCCTGAATTTTGATGAAGGCGCCAAAGGGGATCGCATAGACCCGCTCCAGCACCAGCGTCTGCATGCGGGCGAAAGCGTCCTGCCGACCTTGCGGCGTCGGCAGAGTATTCATGTCGGTCCAGGCGGCCAGGACATCGGGATCGTCCTTACCGCCGATCGGCTTGTAGCTCGCGTTCGGCTGCACCAGGAACTGCATCGTCGCCAGGCCGCCAAGCGCGGGCTGCGTGCCCCAGCCGGTGAAGTGGAAGTTCCAGCCCTCGGTGGTGTTGAGCGCCATCTGCACCGAGGTTGGCCAGTCCACCACCTTCATCTGTGCGTTGATGCCGACCGCCTGAAGCTGCTGCTGCATCACCAGCGCCGAGTTGTACATCGGCGGGTAGTCCTTGTTGGTGAGCAGGACCACGGGCTCCCCCTGATAGCCGGCCTGGGCGAGATATTTCTTTGCCAGTTCGGGGTCATGCAGATTGTAGGTTTCCTTGCCGGCGTCAGTATAGTCGGGCTGGTTCGGGTACTGGAAGCCGATGTTCAACTGGTAGTTGCCATCCGAGGCCGCGTCCATGATCTCGTCCATATCGAGTGCGGCCTGAATCGCCTGACGCACCAACAGCTTGTCGGTCGGCGGGTTGGAGGTGTTGGGATTGGCGATCTGAATCCACCAGTTCCGGAGGGGCAGAATCGTGATGTTGGTATCCTGCTTCAGCTCCGCCACGGACTTTGCCGGCACATCCTCGACGCCCTGGAGTTCGCCGGTGCGCAGACCGGCGACACGCGCGCCCGATTCAGTAACGATACGGAACGTCACCGTATCAAAACAGGCCTGCTTGTAGCCCCCGAAGCCGGTGCGCTCCCGAAAGCTCGCGTTTGGGTTGTATCCGTCGAAGCGTTTGAGTTTCACGGCGCTCCCCGGAACGGATTCGACAAGCTGGTACGGTCCTGTGCCGATAGGCTCGGTCAGTTGCTGGGCAGGAACGTCGCGGCTCTCGGCCGGAATGATGACAATGGGCACGCTGAAAGATGACAGCGCCTCGATGAACCTGGCGTAACGGTCGAACGAGGCGACGACGTCGGCCGATGTCATCGGTTTTCCATTATGGAAACGGATGCCCTGACGCAGCCTGAAGGTGTAGTTCAGATGGTCCGGCGCTTCAATCATCGCGTCGGCGAGTTCGAGGATCGGATGGTTGTTTTCGTCGCGGGTCATCAGCGATTCGTAGATGTTCATCGCGATGTTGCGGGTGGAAATCGTCGAAGACGTCATCTGGTCGAGGGTGTTGATGTTCGCTTCCTGGCCGAAGACGAAATTGCCCCCGACCCGGGGGCACTGGAACGGTTCCGCGTG
>JBEKLE010000297.1:0-8096 GCA_050010355.1 Rhodopila sp.
GGCCACGACCAGTGGATTATTCTGATTGGCATCTGCACCCACCTGGGCTGCGTGCCGCTGGGCAACAAGCCGTCCGATCCTCGCGGCGAGTGGGGCGGCTGGTTCTGTCCCTGCCATGGCAGCCAGTATGACACGTCCGGGCGGGTCCGGCACGGTCCGGCGCCACTGAACTTGTATGTGCCCCCTTACGCATTCGAGTCCGACACCAAGATCAAGGTCGGCTGAGCGGTTCAGCCCTCTGACACGCGTCCCTCTGGATCCGACTGGGAATCAACCATGGCCGGCATGACAAAGAGCGAATTCGCCAATCCGCTGATCAACTGGATCGACACGCGCCTGCCCATCTTCACGATGATGCAGAAGGAGTACGGGGTTTTCCCGACGCCGAAGAATTTCAACTACTTCTGGAATTTCGGCGCGCTGGCGATGGTGAACCTGGTGATCATGATCGTCACCGGCATCTTCCTGGCGATGTACTACCAGCCGAATTCCGAGCTGGCGTTCGGCGCGATCCAGCACATCATGCGCGACGTGAACTACGGGTGGCTGATCCGCTACGTGCACCAGAACGGTGCGTCGATGTTCTTCATCGTCACCTACATCCACATTTTCCGCGGCCTGTACTATGGGTCCTATAAGAACCCGCGCGAACTGCTCTGGATACTCGGGGTGGTCATCCTGATCCTGATGATGGCAACCGCCTTCATGGGATACGTGCTGCCCTGGGGCCAGATGTCATACTGGGGTGCGACCGTGATCACCAACCTGTTCTCGGCGTTCCCGATCGTCGGGCCCAAGATCGTCACCCTGCTCTGGGGCGGCTTCAGCGTCGACAACCCGACCCTGAACCGGTTCTTCTCGCTGCACTATCTGCTCCCGTTCGTGCTCGTCGCGGTGATCTTCCTGCACGTCGCCGCGCTGCATATCACCGGGTCGAACAACCCGCTCGGTATCGACGTGAAGTCGCCGCAGGACACCCTGCCGTTCCATCCGTACTACACGATCAAGGACAGCGTCGGCATCTGTGTGTTCCTGATCGTCCTGTCGGCGCTGGTGTTCTTCGCACCGAACTTCCTGGGTGACGCCAACAACTTCATCCCGGCCAATCCGCTGCAGACGCCGGCCGACATCGTGCCGGAGTGGTACTTCCTGCCATATTACGCCATCCTGCGTTCGGTGCCGAACAAGCTGCTGGGCGTGTGCATGATGTTCGGCTCCTTAATCGTGCTGTTTGTGCTGCCGTGGCTGGACACGTCGCGGGTTCGCAGCGCGCGATTCCGGCCGATCTACCGGCAGCTTATTTTCCTTTGGGTCGCGGCGGTGATCGTCCTGGGGGTCTGCGGTGCGCATAAACCGGAAGGCATCTGGGTCATCCTGAGCCGGGTCGGCACCCTGTATTACTTCCTCCACTTCCTGGTCGTAATGCCTGTCCTTGGCAAACTGGAGCGGCCGTTGCCCCTGCCCGAAAGCATCAGCCACCCGGTTCTTGGCGGACGTGGCGGCGGACCGTTGCCTGGTGGCGCCCCGGCCAAGCCGATGGAGAAGGCGTAATGCGTATGTTGGGTTCCCGTCGGCCTGGGCGTTCCCTTCTGGCGGGCCTGTTTGCCGCCGGGCTTCTTGCCGCGCCCGCGGTGGCGCAGGAAAACCCGTTGCCGAACGAGAAATGGAGCTTCGACAGCCTGTTCGGGACCTTTGACCTCGCGGCCGCCCAGCGCGGGTTCCAGGTCTATTCCAATGTCTGTTCCAACTGCCACTCGATGCAGTACCTGCACTACCGTGACCTGTCGGGCATCGGGCTGGAAGCCGACCAGATAAAGGCGGTCGCCGCCGCTGTGACAGTGCCGTCGGGGGTCGATGACCAGGGTAATCCGAAGGACGGACCGGCGACCCCGGCCAGTCAGTTCAGATCACCCTTCGCCAACGAAAAGGCCGCGCGCGCCGGGAACAATGGCGCGCTGCCGCCGGACCTGTCGTTGATCGTGAACGCCCGCGTGGGCGGGGCGAATTATGTCTATGGCATCCTGACCGGTTTCGCTCCGGCGCCGAGCGGGTTCAAATTGCAGGACGGGATGTATTATAACAGGGTGTTCCCGGGGCATCAGATCGGCATGCCGCAGCCCTTGCAGGATGGGACCGTCGAATACACCGACGGTACAAAAGACACGCTGGACCAGGAGGCGCATGACGTTGTGACATTCCTGTCCTGGGGCGCGAACCCGGAGATGGTGGAGCGGAAGCAGATGGGGGTCCGCGTGATTCTGTTCCTGGTGTTCATGACCGGCATCACCTACGCCGTGAAGCGCCAGGTGTGGTCCGACGTGCATCACTGATCCGCCGGCAACCCATGATCCAGCCCGTCATCGGCGTTATTGGCGGCTCCGGCCTGTACGATATTGACGGGTTGGAGGATAAAGCCTGGCGGAAGGTGGAAAGCCCCTGGGGCGACCCGTCGGATGAACTCCTGTTCGGTCGGCTGGCCGGGGTTCAGTGCGTGTTCCTGCCGCGACACGGGCGAGGTCATCCGACGTCTCCGACGCACCTGAACTACCGGGCGAATATCGATGCGCTGAAGCGGTCGGGCGTGACCGATGTGCTTTCGCTGTCGGCGGTGGGAAGCCTGAGGGCGGAGCTGCCGCCCGGGCACTTCGTCGTGGTCGATCAGTTCATCGATCGGAGCTTCGCGCGGGAGGCAAGTTTCTTCGGGGAGGGCATCGTGGCTCATGTCTCCATGGCGCACCCGGTTTGCGGCCGTCTCGGTGACGCGCTGTACGGGGCGGCGGCGTCATTGTCCCTGCCGGTGACCCGCGGCGGCACGTATCTGGTAATGGAGGGGCCGCAGTTCTCCACCAAGGCGGAGAGTGAGCTGTACCGGTCGTGGGGTTGCAGCGTCATCGGCATGACCAACATGCCAGAGGCCAAGCTGGCTCGGGAGGCCGAGCTTTGCTACGCGACGGTGGCGATGGTGACGGATTTCGACTGCTGGCATCCAGACCATGACCACGTGACGGTCGAGGCGGTGGTTCGCATTCTGCTGGCCAATGCGGACAAGGCACGCGACCTTGTGCGGGCCGTGCTCCCGGACCTCGGGCAGGAACGCGGGGTCTGTCCATGCGGCTGTGATCGTGCTTTGGACCATGCCGTGATCACAGCGCCGGATCGACGCGACAGGACGCTGGCCGGCAAGCTGGATGCCGTAGCGGGCCGGGTGCTGTAGCTACTTTTCAGCGGCTTCGACGGGCGTCGGCGCGGTCAGTTCCTTTGTCTGATCGACGGCCTGACGAACCTCCTGTGGACTGGCCTCGGCCGCGCCGGCCCCCAGCTTCACGCCGCCATCCGGCTGCGGCAACGTGATTGGCTTCACCTCGACGGTGGTCACGCCTTTTTCCTTTAGCTCCAGTTGGTCGGCGACCTTAGGCGAGACATCGACAACCCGCCCGGTCACATACGGCCCGCGGTCCTCGATCTTCACCGTCGCGGTCTTGCCGTTGTCCAGGTTCGTGACTTTCGCGACGCTGCCAAGCGGCAGGTTCTTGCTGGCCGCGACCTCGGCGTTCGGGTTCATCCGGCGGCCATCCGCCATTTTCCGGTGAGCGAAGCGTTTGGCGTAGAACGACGCCCGGCCTTTTTCTGTCCGTCCTGAGTGGTCGATATGCCCTGCCGGGGCCGATGGGACTGGCGGCAGCTTGTTGAGCCGCTCTGCCTCCTGTTTAGCGCCTGGCTGTTCCTGTGGGTTAGCATCAGGTGGGATCGGCCCTGCCAAGGCCGCACAAGTGGCACCGCTCAAAAAACCGGCCGCGAGCGCGGCGCGCCATTTCGTCATACCCCGTCCCCATGCTGCGTCGTCATGAAGACGCGACTGAGGGGAGATAGTTGCGCTCACGGCCGATCGTACCACAAGAGTTCGTGAAGGGTGAGCGTGTACAGCGGCAGGTTGGTCTTTCATCTCGAAACTGTGCGGACCGGGACTCGTATATGCTCGACCTGACCGAAATTCTCTTCAGTTCGGTGATGATGCTGATCGTGATTGTGCGTGCGCTGCAGTTGGACCGCATGGAGCCACGATTTCAGACGGGTATTGCCGACACGAGCCAACGGTCGCGCCTGGCGACGGCGACACTGACGCCGCGACGGCGTGCTTCGAAGTGTCTTGCTGCTGTTTGTCTTTGTTCCGAATCTAAAGGCGCTCCCTCTGGCCTGCGACGGTGTCGCGCCTCGGCGGTAGCCGAGGTTCGGTCGCTTCCGCCCGTCGGGCGCGGTCCCGCGTTTCGGCACGTTCACGTGCCATGAACGAAACGCGAAGGTTTGCACCACCCGGTCATGGATTGTCGGGATACCGAGCGGGCGCTCGCGGCCCCGGTGTTGCGTTGGGGTCCCTCGCGTTTCGTTGGCATGCGCCAAGCGCATCGAAACGCTGGTCAGCCAAGCTGACCGGAACGCTTGGCCGCCGGCTTTCGGGATCATCACCCGCCGCTCCTTGGCGTTTCGGCACGTTCGCGTGCCGCGACGAAACGCCGGATGGCACCGACACGTCTTCGTTCGCAGCTCTTAGCCGGATCAGCCAGTCTTCCGGCCCCGCCGCCTCTGTGGGCCGGACCCGCCGCCGCCGAGCACGACACTTCGGCCGCTGCCGAACCATGACCCGATGCGCGTCCTGTCAACCCGGCCTATGCTGACGCCATGAGCAACACCACCCGCATGGCCTCGATCGCCGGGCTGCTCGGTGATCCGGCCCGAGCCAATATCCTGACGGCGCTGATGGACGGGCGGGCACTGACCGCAAAGGAACTGGCGTTCGCCGCGCATGTGTCACCGCCGACCGCGAGCGGGCACTTGGGCCGGCTTACCGACGCCAGCCTGCTGGCGGCCGAGAAGCAGGGGCGGCACCGCTATTTCCGCCTGGCGTCGCCTCTGGTTGGACAGATGCTGGAAAGCGTCATGGCCGTCGCCGGTCCCGAACCGCGGATGCCGACTTGGCGCGGCGGCGAGGCGCTGCGCACTGCGCGAACCTGCTACGACCATCTTGCTGGCCGCCTTGGCGTCGCGCTCGCTGATTCGCTGACGGAGGCCGGTTGCGTCGCCCTGTCCCAGGACGGCGGCGAGGTCACCGACCGCGGCCGACACTTCCTCCGCGACTTCGGCGCCCACCCGGCGGCGGGCAAACGTATCTTTTGCCGACCCTGCCTTGATTGGAGCGAACGCCGCCCGCACATCGCGGGCCGCCTCGGTGCCGCGATCGCGACCCGCTGCCTCGATCTTAAGTGGATCGAGCGCCAACGCGACTCGCGCGCTGTGACTATCACGGCGGCCGGCACTCGTGGATTTGCCGAAACCTTCCGCATCCATTTGATATGACGTGTTAATTGGGGGGGCTTCTGTTGCCCGGTGCCCCCCCGAACCGCGCCTATCGCTTATGCAGCGACGGCGAGCGCCTCGTTATCGTTGGCACTTGTGATTTGACCCGATAACGGCGGTATCATGCCGGGCAAAAGATGAGTCTTTACCACGCGTGTCGAGCCTGTTTCGCCCCCATATGTCCCAATAGTCCGGAACCAATGGTGGAGGCGCCGGGCACTGCCCCCGGGTCCACAACGATTATTCCACGCATCGTTTATCGCCATAGTCAGCAAGCTGACGAGAATGATGTAAGCCGCCTGCGCCGCTCATTCAAGCCAATTCGCAGACGGCCGTCGCCGTGCCGCCCTGGTGCTGACTCTGGCCCCGGCCCAGGCCCAGGCGGGAGTCAGCGTGCAAGCTTTGAGCCGCCTATGGCAAAGCGATTTTCCGCCCTGCGCCCTTCGGCGGGGTCGCCGGCGCGTACTCCTTCACCGCCTTTTGCAATGCCGCGAAGCGATCGGCCGGATACGGCGCCACGCGGCGGACATCCATATCGACGTGCAGGGCCATAAGTTCTTGCGCTGCGGCGCGTTCACCGGTGTCGGCGCGGAACATCTCGTGGAAGTAATGCAAGCGCTTGGTGTCGGCGCCCAGCAGCCAGCTTCGGACTTTCAGGCAGTCGCCGAGATGAACTTCGCGCTCATACAACGTGTGGGTTTCAGCAGTGAAACAGGAATTGCCCGTCGCCTCCCTATACGCATCACCAATCTCAAGTTCGGCGTAAAGCGCGTCGGTGGCAAGGTCGAACACGACGACGTAGTAGGCGAGGTTCATGTGCCCGTTGGAGTCGATCCACTCCGGCCGGACCACGGATTGATATTCGGTGACGGGTCTGCTCACGGTTCCGCGTGTCTTGCTGATCAATGATGCGGTGCAGCTTGTTGGGGAAGCCCTCGCCGGTCAAGTTGCCTCGGCGACGGCCGGGATCGGGGCCTTAAGCCGACGCTCCGGACTAATCGGGTCGCCCGCGGTCACGATGGTGGTCACAACACTCGGGATGATCCACCGGGGGGGAGACTGGGGGCGCCGCTTGGTTGGCGAACTGGCGTCGGTTGGCGTTGCCCCAGCCTATCGCGCTGCGCCCATCACCCAAGCCAGAACACCCTTTTGCGCGTGCAGCCGGTTCTCCGCCTCGTCGAACACGACGGATTGTGGGCCGTCGATGACGTCGGCATCCACTTCCTCGCCTCGGTGGGCGGGCAGGCAATGCATGAACAGTGCATCCGGGGCTGACTTCGCCATCAGGCGGCTCGTTACGCGATAGGGTGCGAGCAGATTGTGGCGGCTCTCGTTCGGATTGTCCGACATCGACACCCAGGTGTCCGTTACCACACACCGGGCGCCGGCGACGGCGGCCTCGGGATCGTCGGTCAGTTCGATGCGGCCGCCCTGGGCGCGTGCCCAGGCCACCAGATCCTCGGGCGGGCGCAATCCGTCCGGCGTCGCCAGACGCAGCGTGAAGCCGAAGCGCACCGCGGCCTCGATCCAGCTTCGTGCAACGTTGTTGCCGTCGCCGCACCAGGCCACGATCTGGCCGGCGATCGGGCCGCGATGCTCCTCGAACGTCAGGACATCGGCCATGAGCTGGCAGGGATGGGATGCCGAGGTCAGGCCGTTGATCACCGGTACGGTGGCGTATTCCGCCATTTCGAGCAGTTTCGCTGCATCGTCGGTGCGCAGCATGATCGCGTCGACGTAGCGCGAGAGCACCCGTGCCGTGTCGGCGACTGTCTCGCCGCGCCCGAGCTGGGTTTCCTTGCCGGTCAGAACGATGACGTCGCCGCCGAGCTGGCGCATCCCGACCTCGAACGACACGCGGGTGCGGGTGGAGGGTTTTTCGAAGATCAGCGCCAGGGTCTTGCCGGCGAGGGGGCGCGACGTGACGCCCCCTGCCCGCTTGTAGCCTGATGCGACATCCAGCATCTGCCGCAGCGTCGGTGTGTCGAAGTCGCGCAGGTCGAGGAAGTGCCGCGGACCCGTCCCCTGCTCGCCCGTCCCCTGTTGGGATGACTGGTCCTGCACGTCCGATCGCCGGCGGGCGGCGCCGCTCATTGAGCCGCCACCTTGTCGGCGAGCGCCGCGGCCACCTTCGTCATGGCACGCCGCAGCATGACAACCGCCTCGTCGATGTCACTGTCGGTCACCACCAGGGGTGGAGCGAGACGCAGGACGTTGTCGCCGGCGGTGATCGCCATCAGGCCCTCGGCGACGCAGGCCGCCTGAATCTGACCGACCGGGATGGCGCATTTCAGGCCGAGCAGCAGACCCAGGCCGCGCGCATCCACGAACAGGGTTGGGAACTCGCGCGCGATCCTGTCCAGTTCGGCGCGGAGCTTGCGGCCCTTGCGCTCGACCTGTTCGAGGAAACCGGGTGCCAGCATGACGTCCAGCACGGCGTTCCCGGCGGCGCAGGCGAGCGGATTGCCGCCGAACGTTGTGCCGTGTGTCCCGGGTTTGAGTGCCTTCGCGAATGCCTCCTTGGCGAGGACGGCGCCGAGCGGAAAGCCGCCGCCGATGCCTTTGGCCGAGGACATGACGTCGGGTGTGATGCCCGACCACTCATGCGCAAACAGTTTCCCGGTTCGGCCCATCCCCGACTGCACCTCGTCCATGCCGAGGATGATGCCGTACTCGTCGCACACCGCTCGCAGGTCGCGGAGGAACTGCATGTCGGCCGGACGCACGCCGCCCTCACCCTGGAC
>JBEKLE010000298.1:0-8078 GCA_050010355.1 Rhodopila sp.
GACGCCTTAAGGCTTCTCACGTCGCGAGTGTAAACGGACCATGAATTCCTCATGACGGCGGGCCCGACCCCGGCCTTCCTTCAGGCAGGCTCGGCGCCGGCATGACGGGGCGCAGGAGGCGGTGTCGACTGCTCATGATGTTCTTATGACGGTTGAAGACCCGACGCGTGGTTAGCCGAGGGTGAGCGCAGCGATCGCTCCGACAGCCTGGAACAGGTGCGCCGGAAGCCGGGTCAGGGTGCGTCCGTCCACACCACCCAAAGCGGCGATCCCGATGTGCGCGTTTCTAGCCGTTGCTGTCCGAGCCATTGCCGCCCAACGGAGGGGGCCGAGGCCGGGGGCGCCGGCATGACTTGCGGTCGGGAAGGCCGGCGAGAGGAATACGAGGCTGGCGCCGGCTGCGCGGGCACGCCGGAGGTCGGGGATCGAATGGGCGGAACTGGTCACCAGTCCAGGGGGGCGCGGGGGTGCCGGCCAGCGTCCGCCACGCAGATGCACGCCGGCGCGCAGTCGGGCCGCCAGCCGGACATCGCCGGCGACCACAAGGGTCAGGCGGCGCATGCGGCAGATCCGCGCCAGATCGTGCCCGAGGGCCGGGCGCGCCGGGTGGGTGTCGTGGCGCAGGACGACTCCGGCCCTGCCGCGGGGCAGGTGGGCGACCGAGCTGCGTGGATCGGGCAGGCGTTGGTCGTCGGTGAAGAGCCAAAGCCGGGGCAATGGGGTGGGTGGGCCGCGCAGGCCCCAGGCCAGGAGTTTCTTGTCCATCGGGGGTGACGACCGATTACATCAGGGTGGAAATGCCGCTGCGAACCGCGCGATGATGTCGGGAACCGGATGAGGACGGGGCGGGCGCAGACTCGCTGTTCATGCTTTTGATCAGTAGCGGCAAACGCGTGGATCCCGACGTGCGTCGGGATGACGGGAAGGGGCCGGCAGCGGGTCGGTGTCATCTGGTACTCGGTGTCGTTGCAGCTTGGTATTCGGTGTTATTGCCGGTTGGTTATTCGTTGTCATCGCGGGTTCAAATAGTGATCGCGGAAGCGGGTCCGCAGATCGGTCTTGAGCAGTTTGCCGGTGGCGGTGTGGGGCAGTTCCGGCACCACCACCACGTCATCGGGCAGCCACCACTTGGCGACCTTGCCCTCATACAGCGCCATCACCGAGGCGGGATCGACCGTCTTGCCGGGCGCGGGCACCACGAGCAGCAGCGGGCGCTCGTCCCATTTGGCGTGGGTGGCGGCGATGACCGCGGCCTCAGACACGTCGGGGTGGGAGAGGGCGATGTTTTCCAGGGTGATGGAGCTGATCCACTCGCCGCCGGACTTGATCACGTCCTTTGATCGGTCGGTGATCTCCATGAAGCCGTCCGGGTCGATGGTGGCGACGTCGCCGGTGGCGAACCAGCCGTCCGAGGTCAAGGCGCTGTTGGGTTCCTCATTGTAGTAGGCGCTGGCGATCCAGGGGCCTTTGACCATCAGGTCGCCGAATGCGACGCCGTCCCAGGGCAGTTCGCGGCCGTCGCCGTCGACGATCTTCATGTCGATGCCGGGCAGGATGCGGCCCTGCTTGAGCATGTGGGCGGCGGCCTGATCCTTCGTCAGGCCTTGCTGTGCGGGTTTGGGTGCGTTGTAGGTGCCGACGGGGCTGAGTTCGGTCATGCCCCAGCCGTGCTCGACCGCGATGCCGTATTGATCCCGAAAAGCCTCGATCAGCAGGGGTGGGGCAGCGGAGCCTCCGGTCATGATGCGCTGGACGGTTTCCAGCCGTTGGCCGCTGGTGCGCAGGTATTGCAGCAGGCCGAGCCAGACGGTGGGGACGCCGGCGGTGAAGGTGACGCGTTCGGTGTTGAGGATGCTGGCCATGCTGGCGCCATCCAGATGGCGGCCGGGCAGCACCAGCGAGGCGCCGGTCAGTGCGGCGGCGTAGGGCATGCCCCAGGCGTTGACGTGGAACATCGGCACGACGGGCATCACGCGGCTGCTGGCGCGGATATCGAGCACGTCGGGCAGCGCGGTGGCGTAGGCGTGCAGCCAAGTGGAGCGGTGGCTGTAGAGCACGCCTTTGGGCCGGCCGGTGGTGCCGGAGGTGTAGCAGAGCGCGCTGGCGGTGTTCTCGTCGAACGACGGCCAGACGTAATCGTCGTCGGCCGCGTCCATGAAATGGTCGTAGCAAGCCAGGGTCATGCCGGGGGCGAGGGTGACCGGGGGCATGTTTTCGGGCGCGGTGAGCATGACGATGGTCTTGACGTCGATCTTCGGCGCGATGGCGGTGATCAGGGGGGCGAAGCTGGCGTCGACGAACAGGATTTTGTCCTGGGCGTTGTTGATGATGTAGGCGATGTCGTCGGGGTGCAGGCGGGGATTGATGGTGTGGCAGATCGCCTGCATCCCCGGCGCGGCGTAGTAGACCTCGAGGTGGCGGTAGCCGTTCCAGGCTAGGGTGCCGACACGGTCGCCCGCGGTTATGCCGAGCTTTTGCAGGACGCGGACGAGTCGGCGGGAGCGTGCCTCGACGTCTCGCCAGGTGTAGCGATGGGTGGTGTTCTCGTGCGTGCGGGAGACGACCTCGGCGGACCCGTGATGCCGTGCGGCGTGGGTGAGGATCGAGGAAATCATCAGTCCCTGGGACTGCATCAAGCCGAGCACGTGGGGTTGCCTCCGGGTTGTGTCTGTTGGTTAGCGCCGCATGATACGGCAACGGAAGAGGAATGCCAGAACTCCATCGCCCGGCGTTGACGGCGCGTAAATCGTGCTGTCAAGCAAAGGGTTAGACCATGCCACCGCCAGTTAATAGACGCCTGGCACCAGGCGTGCTGTGCGGGCGCGGTAGGCGTCATAGTCCGCGCCGAACTGGTCGTGCAGCAAGCGTTCCTCCGAGGCCATTCGTGCGACGAGAGGCGGGATCATCAAGCCCGTCAGGAAGATGCCCAGCCAGGACCGGAATGCCAGGCTCCAGCCAAGGCCGCCGATCAGCAGGCCCAGATAGCTGGGATTGCGGATCGTGCTGTAGATCCCTTTCGTTACCAGCGTGTGCCCTTCCTGGATCGCTACCAGTCCGCTGAAACGGTTCCCGAGGACGAAGACCGGCCAAAGGCGCAGCGCCCCGCCGGCTGCGAGCAGCCCGACGCCGATCCAGCGGGCCGTATCTCCATCCACGCACCAGATTTCGTTCCGGTCCGTCCATGCCGGCAGCCAGGCCTGGAGTAGTCCAGGTATTATGATGGCGGCGAGCACCCAGCGGTTGCCGCGGTCTTCCTTCACCCCGGGGCTCAGATTTCCGCCAGCGAACAGTGCAACGATCGCCAGGCTGCACTGGATGACCACTGCGGCGGTCAGCGCGGGATGCGAGAAAAACGCGATGAAACTTCCCCAGCCCAGCACGGCGAGGCCGAGATAGCCGAGAGTAGCGAGCAGAACAAAGATCACTCGAAGGACAGGACTGAGCATTTGCATGACCCCTGGGTCCGTGATGCGATGATAGCGCGAATAGGGGGAGGGTCGAATGCAGCAGGTCATGATCGTCACGGGTGGCAGCCAGGGGATCGGTGAGGCGGTTGCGCGGCTGGCGGCGGCACGGGGTTACGCGGTGGCGCTGACCTATCAGTCGAACCAGGCGCTGGCGGAGGCGGTGACGGGGGATATCGTGGGCGCCGGCGGGAAGGCCATCGCCGTGCGGGCGGAAATGGCTGATGAGGGCTCGATTCTGGCGCTGTATCGTGCGGTGGATGCGGCGTTGGGTCCGGTTACCGCGCTGGTCAACAATGCCGGCACGCCGGGGCCGATGGGCCGGATCGATGCGGTGACCGCTGCCGTGCTGGACACGGTGCTGGCGGTCAACGTGCGGGCGCCGTTTCTGATGATCCGGGAGGCTGTTTCGCGGATGGCGACGGACCTCGGCGGGACGGGGGGTACGATTGTGAATATTTCCTCGCGGGCTGCGGAACTGGGCGGGGCCGGGGAGTGGATTCATTACGCGGCGTCGAAGGGGGCGCTGGACAGCCTGACGATCGGGGCATCGAAGGAACTGGCGACGCGCGGGATCCGGGTGAACGCGGTCAGCCCGGGGCTGATCCAGACCGATCTGCATGCTCGGGCCGGGTTGCCGGATCGGCTGACCCGGATGGTTGGCGGCGTGCCGATGGGGCGGGTGGGCAGCGCGGAGGAGGTTGCGAACGCGGTGCTCTGGCTGCTTTCGCCGGAAGCGTCCTATATTACGGGCGTCATCGTGCCGGTGTCGGGAGGGCGTTGAGATGGATTTCAAGACCGCTTTGATCGTGGGCGTGGGGCCGGGGCTGAGTGCCTCGCTGGCTCGGTTGTTCGCGCGGCATGGATTGCAGGTGGCGATGGCGGCGCGCGAGCCGAACAAGCTGCAGAAGCTGGCCGAGGAGACGGCGGGCGTAACGTTCGCGTGTGACGCGACCGAACCCGAGGAGGTCGCGGCACTGTTCGATGTGGTGATCGCGACGCAGGGGGTGCCGGATATCGTGGTGTACAATGCCAGCGCGCGGGCGCGAGGGCCGGTGACGGAGCTGATCCCGGAGGAGGTGGCGTGGGCGATCTCGGTCAGCGCTTATGGCGGGTTTCTGGTGGTGCAGCAGGCGGCCCGGCATATGGTTTCGCGGGGGTCGGGGGTGATCCTGCTGACGGGGGCCTCGGCGAGCGTGAAGGGGTATCCGAATTCCTCGGCGTTCGCGATGGGGAAGTTCGCGCTGCGCGGGCTGGCGTCGAGCATGGCTCGGGAGTTGTCGCCGAAGGGGGTGCATGTGGCGCACTTCGTCATTGATGGCGGGATCAGGAGTTCGGTCCGGCCGGATCCGAACGACAAACCGGACAGTATGCTGGACCCGGATGCGATTGCGGAGACTTACTGGCAGGTGGCGAGCCAGCCGCGGAGCGCGTGGACTTGGGAGGTGGAGTTGCGGCCGTGGGTGGAGAAGTTTTGAGCGGGTTGGGGATGAAGCGTGACGGTTGGTCGTTGGCGGGGGGCATTCCGGCCCAGACTCAGAGCGGCCGGGGATCAAAGTTGGATTTCTATTACTCACGCCAGAGCATTCGGCACGTCCCGGAGGCGGGGGCGGGAGCCAGCTAGAAAAAGGAGCATACAGATTTGGACCATCTCTCGGTAAGTGTAGGCCATGCCGACGGCTGGCCGCATTGGCTGGTTTGGTGTAATGATCTTTCGCAACACTCCCGGCCAAGAGAACTTCATCCATGAGCGAACCTGATCCCATACTGGCCGCACTGGCCCGCCTCGAAGCCAGCGTCGCGCGGGTGGAGACCGAGCAGACCCGGTTGCGCGAGCAGTTCGGCAACAAGCTCGATGACATCCTGGACAAGCTCCGGGCGGTGCGCGAGGACACCGACACCACGCGGGCGCATGTGCTTTACGGGCTGCAGGAAAACCTCACGCTCAGTCAGCGCATCACCAGGCTGGAGGACGAAATCCGCCGGCCGCTGACATGAAGCCAGGAGGGGCGCAACCACGACCCATCGCGCTTCCACGACGCGGTTGGGACCGCAGAGGATGTTGTGAGGTTGTCACAACATCTCTCAACCGGACAGCGTCAGGCCATGAACCGGCGATTGCCGGTGTCGCGCGCTTGGCCAAGGGCGGTTAGGACGCGCAGCATGTCGCCGATCTTGCCGCCACGCGGGGCGCCGGTGACCTGACGAGCCACGTCGGCCGGCGTCGCCGGTTTGGTCGCCCGAGCCAGAGCGCCGACGTCGCAGACGATCAGGAAGGGCGGGCTGGCTTCGTCGGGCGGCAGATCCCGGACATAGGCTTCTGCCTGGCCCTTGGCGGCCACCATGGACTGGGCCCAGAAGCGGGAGCGCCGGATGTTCGAGCGCCGTTCGGTTTCGGCCTGACCGAACAGCGACGTCTGGCGATCGGCGTTGGTTGCCTGCTTGGCCTCCAGGATAAACCTGTCGCGGCGGTAGAGGTCGATCCGCCGCTGGGTGGGACCGCCATCGGCGGTATGATGGGTAACACCGCGTTCGTATCGATAGTTCCGCCGCTGCCTCGTGCCGCGTCGGGCAAGGGTACGTTGATGATAGGGCACAGCTCATTCAGGAACGCCACATAATTGGCGCGCTCAGCCTGTTCCGTTCCGCCCCAGCGGGTGAGGAAGGCGTCGACTGGATCAGACGTAACGGAGCGAACAGGCACCCGTTAGTCATAGGACATAGTTCCGTAAACGTGTCTAATCTAATCCGCAATGGACTCGCTTTGCGCCTGCGCCGCTTAGCCTCCCGCGTTGCCGCCGGCCTTTCCAGCCGCGAACCGGACCGCTTCCTCGGCTGCCCGCACCAGCGCGCGGGCTTTTTGCCGGCATTCCTCGAACTCCGCCTCGGCCACCGAATCGGCAACGACTCCGGCGCCGGCCTGGACGTACATCATGCCGTCTTTGACCAGTGCCGTGCGCAGCCCGATGCAGGTGTCCATCGTGCCGTTCGCGGCGAAATAGCCGATGCAGCCGGCGTAGATGTTGCGCCGGTCGGGTTCGAGTTCCTCGATGATCTCCATCGCCCGCACCTTTGGGGCACCGGATAGCGTTCCGGCGGGGAAGCCGCCGACCAGTGCGTCCAGGGCGTCGAGGCCGTCGCGCAGGCGGCCCTCGACGTTCGAAGAAATATGCATGACGTGACTGAAACGTTCGACGATGAAGCTTTCGGTCACCTTGACGGACCCGATCGCTGCCACGCGGCCGACATCGTTGCGGCCGAGGTCGAGCAGCATCAGATGTTCGGCGCGTTCCTTCGGGTCGGCCAGCAGTTCGGCCTCCAGCGCCTGGTCTTCCTCGTGTGACGTGCCGCGGCGCCGCGTGCCCGCCAACGGACGAACCGTTACGATGCCGTCGCGCAGGCGCACCAGGACCTCGGGCGAGGAGCCGACGATCGAGAACCCGCCGAAGTCGAGGTAAAACAGGAACGGTGCCGGATTGATCCGCCGCAGCGCGCGATACAGCGAGAACGGCGGCAGCGCGAACGGCACGGAGAATCGTTGCGATAAAACAATCTGAAAGGCGTCGCCGGCGGCGATGTACTCCTTGCATCGCGCGACCCCGGCGATGAATTCTGGCTTGGAGAAGTTGGACCCTGGCGCGGGCGGATCGGGCAGCATCACCGGCGGCGGCTGATGCGGCAGCGGACGCTCCAAGGCTGCTTCGGCGGCGTCCAGACGCAGCCCCGCGCGCTGCCACGCGGTTTCGGCCGACACATCCCCGGTGGAATAGACCGGCGTGACCAGAGTCAGTTCGTCGTTCACGTTGTCGAAGATCGCGAACAGGGTCGGGCGCACCATGATGCCCTCGGGCACGCCGATGGTGTCGCGGTTCTTGGCCGGCAGCGTCTCCATCTGCCGCACCATGTCGTAGCCGAGATAACCGACAAGGCCGCCGGCCATCGGCGGCAGGTGGGCGGGCACGTCAAGCTGGGTCTCGGCGATCAGCGCCCGCAGGCTGTCCAATGGCGCCCTTCTCTCTAGCGTGAATGCGTGCGGGGCCGATAAGGCATGCCGGTTGACCGACGCTTTCCCATCCTGGCAGCGCCAGATCAGGTCCGGCTGCATCCCGATGATCGAGTAGCGTCCACGCGCGGCGCCACCCTCGACACTTTCCAGCAGGAACGTGTTGGGCTGGCCGTGCGCCAGCTTCAGGAACGCCGCGACCGGGGTTTCGAGGTCGGCTACGGTCTTGCGCCACACCAGGTTGCCGCGGCCGGCTTCATAGGCGAGGCGGAAGGCGGCGAAACCTGGTGTGACCGACACGTTCATTTCACTTTCTTACCGGGTTGGACGAATTCACTGGGGCTGGACGACATTGTTGAAACCCTGCTGATTGATCTGCGGCCTGGCGCGCTGGCGGACGGCGTCGACGAACACCGTTGTCAGGTCGTTACTTATCGACCGGGAGACAGCGGTGCGGGCCTGATCATAGCCGGCCTTGTCGGTCGCCGCATCCGGCTTCACGATCTGGGCCAGTTGCGCCACGACGAAGCCCTCCGGTGTTTCGACCATCGTCGCCTCGCCCTGCTTCAGGCCGAACATCACGCGTTGCAGATCCGGCGGGACCTCAGGGC
>JBEKLE010000299.1:0-8032 GCA_050010355.1 Rhodopila sp.
TCCTCGAAGCCGACGAGATCGAGTGCCCGGGCGGCATCGATGCCCTCGGCCGCCGACACCTGGAGGCCGGCGCCTCGGGCGACTTGCAGGAACCGGCGCAGCGGTTCGCTGGCGGGGGCGACGGTTGCCACTAGGCTACCCCGGCGTCCTGCCTTGCCTTGTGGGTCAGTCCGGCGAGCTGCTTGCCCGCGGCCTCGATATCGACTTCGAATTTCAGCAGCACGTTCAAGGTGTCGCGGACCAGATCGACCTCCAGCACGGAGGTGTGCAGCAGCAGCATGATCTTCGCCCAGTCGATCGTTTCGCTGACCGAGGGTACCTTCTTCAGATCAAGCGTCCTGAGCTGCTGGGCGAAGCTGACGAGCTGCTTTAGCAACCTTGCGTCGATGCCTGGGACGCGGGAGGCGATGATCCTGGCCTCCAGCTTGTCGTCGGGAAAGCCAATGTGCAGGTGCAGGCAGCGCCGTTTCAGCGCGTCGCCGAGATCGCGGGTGCTGTTGGAGGTCAGCAGCACGATCGGCGGGACGATCGCGTGCACCGTGCCGATTTCCGGAATCGTTACCTGGTAGTCGGAGAGGATCTCGAGCAGGAACGCCTCGAACTCCTGGTCCGACTTGTCGATTTCGTCGATCAGCAGCACCGAGCCGCCCGGAGCCTGTAATGACCGCAGCAGTGGCCGGGGTTCCAGGAACTCCTCCGAGAAGAAGATGTCGCCGAAGGAATGCAGCTTGTCCAGGGCCGTCACCAGATCGTCGTGATCGCCGATCACATAGTTGATCTTGTCTTTCAGGATCTGGGTGTAGAGGAGCTGTTTGCCATACTTCCACTCATACAGCGCCTTGGCTTCGTCCAGGCCCTCGTAGCACTGCATGCGGATCAGCGGCAGCTTCAGCCACGATGCCACCGACTTTGCCAGCTCGGTTTTGCCGACGCCGGCCGGGCCCTCCACCAGGATCGGCTTCTGGAGATGATGCGCCATGTAGATCGCGGTCGAGATCTGACGACTGGCGATGTAGCCGGCCTCCCCCAGACCCTGTTCGACGACGTCGATCGATCGCAGGGGTGGCAGCCCCCGCGGCAGCGCATCGTTCACGTGCAACTCCAAGCTACTGTTCGGTAACCCGTCGCATCGCCGTGTGGGAATGTCAAACGGGGACGGTCGGGGGGTCAGCCCGGGCTCTGCCCTGGACCCGCAAAGGGCCGACGGCCCTTTGATCCCCCTACAGTTCGATCACACCGCCGCGCAGGCCTTTGGTGACCGCTTCGGCCCGGCTGGTGGCGTCAAGCTTGTTGAACAGCGCTTCCAGATGGAACTTGACGGTGTGGACGGAAATGCCGAGGCGGCGGGCCATTGCCTTGTTGCTGAGCCCTTCGCCGATCAGCCCGAGGATTTCGCGCTCCCGCGGGGTCAGCAGGGGCATATCGTCGGCTGGGGCGAAGCCTTTGGTTTCTGCCGCGGCGGCGGTGGACCGGACGAGCAGGCCGGCGAAGACGGCGCGGAGTGCGGCGTCGAGTTGCTCCGCGGTTGCGTCGGGCGCGAGTACTCCGGCCGGCGCGCCCGCCGCCGCCCATGCCTGTGCCCCTGAGGTCAGGGCGACGACCGGTGCCTCCGCTTCCTTCGGCGGGGGCGGGGACGTGCGGTCCATGTCGCACAGTTCCACATCCGGCGTCTCGTCGGTCACGACGTGCCCGGCGGCCTGCAGCATCGCCGCGAGGCCGCGGCGGCGAACCGGGTCGTTCGCGTGGACCCGAACCCGGAGGCCGCCGGTAGCGCTCATGCCGCCGGGCGCGCGGCGATCGTGACGTTGACCGCCTGCACCGCCCCGGCGCGCAGCACACGCAGCACCGCCGTCTGGCCGATCCGGTCGGGAGCCAGCAGGGCAGAGAGGGCGCGTGGCCGGTTGACCTCACTGCCGTCGATATCCAGCACGATGTCTCCGGGCAGGATGCCCGCGGTCTCGGCCGGACCACCGCCGGCCAGTCCAACCACCATCAGTCCGCTCTCCCGGCCGGCGGACTGATGAAAGCTGTCGGGGATCTGCACTGGCTGGAGACCAATTCCGAGCCATGCGCGGGCGATCCGCCCGTCTGCGAGCAGCGGGTCGACGACGCGGGCGAGAGTGGCTGTCGGGATGACAATGGTCCGGCGCCGAGGTCCTGATGTGGACATTCCGATCAGACCACCGGCCAGCGACAGGACCGGGCCGCCTTCGTCGATGCCTACCCGTGTCTGCAGCCGGATCATGGCATCGATCCGGCCGCCGGCCATGCTGTGCCAGGGACCACCGAGCGCATGGACCGTGGCGAGGCGTGCGGTGGGGGCGCCGGCGGGGTCCGCGCCGGCCAGCAATGTGAGGTTGCCGACGCGGGGCGGTTCGGCGTCCGGCGGCAGGGTCCCTTGCAGGGCGGTCTCCAGCTTCAGCACCGCGACGTTGGTTCCGGGATCGCGCCCGGCCAGTGTGGCGCCGACGGTCTGGCCGCCGCGCACGACCTGAAACGCCGCGGCGTCGGGCGGCAGCATCTGCTCCGACGTGATCACGACATCGGGGCGCCACAGAATGCCGCTCGTTGGCCGCTTGCCGGTGCGGATGCTGACCACGACCGGTGCCGCGGCGGCGAGCCGGTCGGCGAGACCGGCTGAGAATTGCTCGATCATATCCATGCGTCGATACCTCCTTGCATGGCCTCATGCTGCGCCGGTTGCTGGGGCGCGGGCATCGGACGGATGGCCGGGACGCCGCCTCGCCAGATGGCCGGGTGACGCGGCGACCGCAGCCTCCCCACTTGGGCGACGAAAGGAAGATTTCCATGCCGCTCGATGCTTTGAGTCAGGAACTCGATCCGTATTCCGCACAAGTGGTGCATGCTTTCGACCGGGTTGGTCCGGCGGTCGTGCATGTTATGGCTCTTAACACGGACGGGCGCCCGGCGGGTCAGGGATCGGGGGTGATTTTCACCCCGGATGGCTACGTGCTGACCAACAGCCATGTCGTTGCCAACGCCGCCCGCCTTCAGGCCAGCCTGACGGACGGCCAGAGCCTGGATGCCGCGCTCGTTGGGGACGATCCGGCGACGGACATTGCGGTTCTGCGCCTGTCCGGCGCAGGGCTGCCGCATGCCGAACTGGGTGCGTCCGCGTCGCTGAAGGTGGGACAACTGGTTGTCGCGATCGGCAATCCGCTGGGTTTCACCTGCACCGTCACCGCGGGGATCGTCAGCGCGCTGGGGCGGACTTTGCGCACGCGGGGCGGCGGGCTGCTCGACAGTGTTATTCAGACCGATGCGCCGCTTAACCCGGGCAACTCCGGCGGGCCGCTGGTTTCCGGTTCCGGGCGGGTGGTCGGCATCAATACCGCGATGATCGCTCCGGCGCAGGGCATCTGCTTCGCCATCGGTATCGACACCGCGGTCTGGGTCGCCACGCGGCTGATGCGGGACGGCCGGGTGCGGCGTTCGCGCCTTGGCCTGTCCGCGCAGACGGTGCCGATCTCGACCCGGGTTCGCCGGTTCCATGGGCTGGAACAGATGACCGGGGTGATGATTTCCGAGATCTTGCCGGACGGGCCGGGCCAACGGGGCGGGCTGCAGACGGGCGATGTGCTGGTCTCGTTCGACGGTGTTCCGGTGACTGGTGTTGACGACCTGCACCGGGCGCTGACCGCGGAACGGGCTGGGGTCGAGGTGCGGCTTCGTTTCCTGCGGCGGACGGAACTGCAGACGCTGCTGGTGACACCGCGCGAAACCTGAAGTTCTTCCCGGTGAGCGACGCAACCCCGCGTCGTCTCGCCCGCTTACGTCATGGTAACGAGGAGGGCGGTCGGTGGGGAAAGTCGTCGTGATAACCGGGGCGGGCGCCGGGGTGGGCCGAGCGACGGCGCGCGAGTTTGCGCATGAACGCTATGATGTTGGTCTGCTGGGTCGTGATCCGGAGCGGCTGGAACACGCGGCGGCCGAACTGCGGGATCTTGGGGTTCGTGCGCTGGCGGTGCCGACGGACGTTGCCGACGCGGATGCGGTGGAGGCCGCCGCCGCTCGGGTTGAGGCGGAGCTGGGTCCGATCGATGTCTGGGTCAACAACGCCATGGCGACGGTGTTTGCTCCGGTTTCCGACACGGACGCGGCGGAATTCAGGCGCGGGACCGAGGTGACGTATCTTGGCACGGTGCATGGCACGATGGCGGCGCTGCGCCGGATGCGGCCGCGCCGAAGCGGTACGATCATCAATGTGGGTTCGGCGCTGGCGTATCGGTCCGTTCCGCTGCAGGCGGTTTACTGTGGCGCGAAATCGGCCATTCGGGGGTTTACGGACAGTTTGCGGTCGGAGCTGATCCATGATCGCGCCGGCATCCATCTGTGCATGGTGCATCTGCCGGCGGTGAACACGCCCCAGTTCGACTGGGCCTTGAACAAGATGGGTCGGCGCGCTCAGCCGGTGCCGCCGATTTACCAGCCGGAGGTGCCCGCTCGGGCCATCGTGTTCGCCGCCCGTCATCCGCGCCGGGAGATCTGGGTCGGGTTGCCGACCGTCGTGGCGATCCTGGCGAACCGCATCGCGCCGGGGCTTGCGGACCGGTATCTGGCCCGGGACGGCTATACCGGTCAGATGACAAACGAGCCGAAACCGGCCGACGCGCCCGGCAACCTGTTCGTGCCGGTACAGGGCGACTATGGGGCGCATGGCCGCTTTGGGCGCGTGGCGCGCAGCGAAAGCTGGGAGATGTTCACCAGCCGGCACCGCGATGCGGTTGCCCTCGGGGTGGTCGCCCTGGTGTTTCTGGCCGGACGGCGGTTGCTGCGCCGGCGGGGCTGAGCGGTGGCGGGTCAGATTGGGCAACGCCCGAGAATTGCCGCTTCATCGGGGACGCTTCGGTGCTCAGGCGCCGGCAAGTCGTGGGTGGCCGGGCCGAGCCTGACACGTGGGGCGGGGCTGGGGGCGGACAAGCCCGGTCACGACACGGGAGTGGGGTGACGCGGTTGCTGCGCCGGCGGCGGTCGATGGCATAGAGCGATGCCGCTGCGATGCCGAGCAGTGTCAGGGAAGCCGGTTCCGGGACGGAACTGGTGAAGACATAGGTGCCGTCGGTCTGGCTCAGTCCGTAGGCGGCGCCGGTATCGAAGCCCCAGGGATCGCCTCCCTGCAGTACATAGCTGTCCGATGTCAGGCCGTACTGGTCGGTGCGCGGCACGCCGGAATGGATGTCGGCATCGGCGACGAGCAGGCTGACGGCCTCGTTGGACAAGCCGTCCGCGATCGTGCCGTTAAGGGTGATCTCCACGCCCGGCCGCTGGAAATAGGCGGCGCCGTTGAACCCGCCGACGCTGGCAGAGTTATCGGGCATTGCGATGGACACGGCGGCACCGGGCGCTAATGCGAGAGCGTCGGAGGTAAAGGACAGGTCGCCGGCAAAGGCCGAGATGGCAATTGTCCCCACGATACCGGAGAAGGACGTGGTGCCGGTATTATCGATCTCGAGGTAGCCGGTATGGGGTTCGGTGAACGCATCATCTAGCCGGTCCGGGAACGGGTCGGCGGTGGCGTAGGCGGTGGTGACGGTGATCGAGTAGGGTATTGCGGCGCTTTGGCTTGCGGCCGGCCAAAGTGCCAGGCAGACGGCTATCGCAGAGAGGACCCGCTTCATACCTACAACCGTAGGTGGCAATTGGTTGTTTGTCCAGAGACAAGAACTGGGGAATGTTATGAGCAATGAGACAAAGATCACGCTGTTCCACGCGCCGAACACGCGCTCCAGCGGCACGTTGATCCTGCTGGAGGAACTGGGTGCACCGTACGAGCTTCGCGTCCTGAACATGCAGGCCGGCGAGCAGCGGCAGCCTGCGTTCCTCGCGGTGAACCCGATGGGCAAGGTGCCTGCCATCCTGCATGGGGATGTGGTGGTGACCGAGCAGGTGGCGGTTTTTCTGTATCTGGCTGATCTGTTCCCGGACGCCGGTCTTGCGCCGGTTCTGGGTGACAAGCGCCGTGGGGCATACCTGCGCTGGATGGCGTTCTACGCGGGCTGCTTTGAGCCTGCTGTGATGGACCGGGCGATGAAGCGCGACCCGGCACCGGTCATGATGTCGCCTTATGGTGACTTCGACACGGTGATCGCGACGTTGACCGAGCAACTTCGGGCCGGGCCGTTCATCCTCGGGGAGGATTTTTCAGCGGCTGATGTGTTGTGGGGTTCGGCTCTGGGGTGGACCACGATGTTCGGGCTGGTGCCGAAAACGCCGGAGATCGCGGCGTACATCGAACGCACGACCAGCCGTCCGGCGGCTCGGCGGGTCAAGGAACAGGACGCGGCACTTGCCGCTCAGCAGAAGGGGGATGGCTGATTGGTCCAGGTGGAATGAGCGGATTTGGCAGGGCGTTGGGCGGCGATCCGGGCGCGCATCTTTAACACGAAGGCCGAACGAGGGCCGCGGACGGCCACGGAGGACCTGCTCTCGTTGCCTGGCCCGCCGTGGTTCCGGTTGCGGATCAGGCGCCCGGAATGGCTCGATGCCGGCTCGCTGTGGCAGTCCGATGACGATTGTGGGCCGGTTTGTCTTTTGCGACCTGGCATGAAGCGAGGCGCAGATTGACAGAAACCAGCCCGATCGATCATGTGACGCTGCTTTCACCACAGCCCGGTCGAGGGTCATGAGCGCCACGCCAGCAGCCGGCCCGGAAGCGGGCCGCTAGGATGCTTCTCGTCATCGATGCGGGTAACACCAACATCGTGTTCGCAGTCCACGACCCGTCCGGCTGGCGGGGCGTCTGGCGGATCCGCACGGACGCGCAGCGCACGTCGGACGAGTACGCGGTCTGGCTCAACAGTCTGCTGACGCTCTGCGACCTCCGGCGGGACCAGATCAGCGCCGCCGTGATTGGGACGGTGGTTCCGGCCGCGCTGTATCATTTGCGGCGGCTGTGCCGGGAATGGTTCGCGGTGGAGCCGCTGATCGCGCGCGCGTCGCTCGACTGGGGGTTCGAGATCAAGGTGGACAACCCGGCCGAGGTCGGCGCCGACCGTCTGCTCAACTCGATGTCCGGCCACAAACGGTTTGGCGGTCCGCTGATCGTGGTCGATTTCGGCACCGCGACCACGTTCGATGTGGTAGACGGCACGGGTGCATATCTCGGCGGGGTTATCTGTCCTGGCATCAACCTGTCGATCGAGGCGCTGCACCAGGCGGCGGCGCGGCTGCCGCGCATCGGCATCGGCCGGCCGCAGTCGGTGATCGGCCGATCCACCGTCCCGGCCATGCAGTCGGGCATGTACTGGGGTTACGTCGGCCTTATCGAAGGTCTGCTGACCCGCATCAAAGCTGAATTCGGCGGCCCGATGAAGGTTGTCGCCACCGGAGGACTGGCGCCTTTGTTCTCCGAGGGCACCCTGATGATCGAGCATATTGAACCTGATCTGACCTTGGATGGCCTGCGGATGTTGGCGGAGCGCAACCCAGCGCCCACATTACCCCGGGAAAGAACGCGATTGATCGAACACGAATAACGGAACGACACACGACATATGGACTCTGAAACGGGCGAACTGGCCTTCCTGCCGCTCGGCGGGACGGGTGAAATCGGCATGAACCTCAACCTGTACCGATGGCGGGAGGGCGGTGCCGAAAAATGGCTCGCCGTCGACTGCGGCATCGGCTTCGGCGGCAGCGAACTGCCCGAGGTCGAGGTGATGATGGCCGATCCCGGCTTTATCGCGGACCGCCGCGACAAGCTGCTCGGGCTGGTCATTACCCACGCGCATGAAGACCACATCGGCGCGGTTGCCTGGCTGTGGCCGCGAATGAAATGTCCGGTGTATTGCACGCCGTTCGCGGCTGCCGTGCTGCGGCGCAAACTGGGTGAGGTGGGGCTGACCAACCAGGTCCGCGTGCATATCATTCCGCCGGGCGGCAGCATCGACCTCAAGCCTTTTGCGCTGCGCTTCATCCGGATGGCGCACTCGATCCCCGAGGCGCAGGCGCTGGTGATCGAAACGCCCGTTGGAACGGTGCTGCACACCGGCGACTGGAAGCTGGACGCCAC
>JBEKLE010000300.1:0-8015 GCA_050010355.1 Rhodopila sp.
GCGGCCATCGTGATGATCGGCGGGCTGGAGGCGCTGCGTAACTTCCTCAGTTTCCTCGGCGACCTGATGAACAGCCCGGTGTTCGCCGGCATCGCCAGCGAACTTCCGCTGTACCGTCTGCTGATCTTCGGCCTGGCGCTGGTGGTGATGATGGTGCTGCGCCCCCGCGGCCTGATTTCCGGCCGCACGCCCAGCGTGGCACTGACCGCACCGAAGGAAATCGCCGCCGAACTTGTTGCCGAGAGCCGCGGATAGTGCTGGCGGTTGCCAACCTCACCATGCGCTTCGGCGGGCTGAAGGCCGTCGACGTGCTGTCGTTTGAGGCACGCGCGAGCGATATCACCGCCGTCATCGGCCCCAACGGCGCCGGCAAAACGACCGTGTTCAACTGCATCACCGGCTTCTACCGGCCGACCAGCGGCACCATCGTCCTGACCCATCCGGACGGCCGGACGTATCCGCTGCAGCGCATGCCCGGTCACCGCATCGCCGCCGCAGCCAAGGTCGCGCGGACGTTCCAGAACGTTCGTTTGTTCGCCGGCATGACCGTGCTGGAGAACCTTCTGGTCGCGCAGCACAACACCCTGATGGCTGCCACGGGTTTCGGCGTTCTCGCGGTGCTCGGGCTGGGGCATTACCGGACCGCCGAGGCTGCCGGCATGGAGAAGGCCCGGCACTGGCTGGATGCGATCGGCCTGACCGCTCGCGCCGACGACCCCGCGGGCGCGCTGCCCTACGGCGCGCAACGGCGGCTGGAAATTGCCCGCGCCATGTGCATCGATCCGGTGCTGCTGTGCCTGGACGAACCCGCCGCCGGACTGAACCCGCGCGAATCGGAGGAACTGAACCAGTTGCTGCTGCGGATTCGCGACGAGGGGTGCTCGCTGCTGCTGATCGAGCATGACATGGGCGTCGTGATGCGCATCTCCGACCACATCGTGGTGCTGGACCACGGCAAGAAGATCAGCGACGGCACGCCGGCCGAGGTCCGTGCCGACCCCGCCGTGATCGCCGCGTATCTCGGCGAGGGCGAGGAAGACGAGGTGCCGGCATGACCGCGATGCTGTCGCTGACCGGCGTCACCGCCTTCTACGGCGCGATCCAAGCCTTGCGCGGTATCGATCTGACGGTGAACGGCGGCGAAATCGTTACGCTGATCGGCGCCAACGGAGCGGGCAAATCGACGCTGATGATGACGATTTGCGGCAACCCGCGCGCGCGGTCCGGTCACATCGTCCACGACGGCCAGGACATCACCAACTGGCCAACCCACGAGATCATGCGCCGCGGGATCGCACAGGCGCCCGAGGGCCGCCGCATCTTCAACCGTATGACGGTGCGCGAGAATCTGCTGATGGGTGCCGAGGTTGCGGGCCGCGACGACATCGGGGGACTGCTGGAGCAGGTGTTCGCCCTGTTTCCGCGCTTGAAGGAACGCATGAGCCAGCGAGGCGGCACGCTGTCGGGAGGCGAGCAGCAGATGCTGGCGATCGGCCGGGCACTGATGTCGCGGCCGGCGCTGCTGCTGCTGGACGAACCATCGCTGGGCCTCGCCCCGCTGGTGGTGCGGCAGATTTTCGGTGCGATTCGGGAACTGAACCGTTCGGCCGGGCTGACCGTACTGCTGGTGGAGCAGAACGCGTATCAGGCGCTGCGGCTGGCCCACCGGGGATATGTGCTGGTGAACGGGTCGATCACGATGGCCGGGACGGGCGCGGAGTTGCTTGCGCGACCCGAGATCAGGGCGGCCTATCTGGAGGGTGGGCATGCCTGAGGCGGCAGACGTGCCGCAGCCGCAGCAGAAATTCGGATTCCACCTCGACGAGCGTCATATGACCAGCAATGCTTCATGCACGCAGTGGCAACACCTCACCATCGCGTCGCACCGTCGCGACCGCGACGCGCGCGGCAGCACACGATTCCGCCCGAACGCACCGATGCAGCACCATAACCCCAAGCGCCGCCGGCAGTACCGCCAGCGTCACCGGCACCCCGCTCCAGGCGACTGCCGCCGTCGCGAGGCAGCCCAGGATGGCACCCGCATCCCACCCGGCCTCGGTGGACAAGTGGAATTGGTAAGCTGAGCCGGACCGCTTGGCCCGGTCATAGACGACACTCATGAGCACCGGGTAATAGACCCCGCCCACGGCCGCACCCACCGTGTTCGCCGCGAACGCCGCCCACGGCACCCAGCCCGAGGCCACACGCAGCATCACGCCCAGGAGCAGCGCAACGGTCACGCCGCGTGACAGACGGCGGCGGTGACCACGGTCGATTGCGAATCCGCCTGCGAGCCCGGCCAGCGCCCCCGCCACCCCGGCGGCACCACTGACCCAGCCAAGCACATCGTATGAGGATCCCAGCGTCGTGAACAGGATCATCGGCCACGCAAACCCGATCCCGGCACACATCCAGCCATCGGCGGCGAAGGCGCACAGGCCCACAGGGTCCGCGACGCTCCAGGATCGGCGCAGGGTCGGGATGCCACCGAGATCGATGTCCCCAAGCCAGAGCAACGGCGCCGTCGAGAGCAGGCAAACCGCCGTCGCGACTCCGAATTCCGCGGCCGGGCCGATTCGCGTGAGAACAATGCCTCCCGCCACCGGCGCGACGACGGCGATAAACGTACTGGCCACCTGCCGGAACGCGATCTGCCTGCCCCGGCGGCCACCACCGCCGCCGCAGACGGCGTTCGCGGCGTGGCAAATCGGCCAGTATATACACTCCCCTGCCGATATGATCAGTATCCACAATGCCAGCCAAGGAAGCTCATTCGCACGGATCAGCGGCAGGAATTGGAATGCTGCAATAACGGTGCCCAACAACATCGCCTTGTGCATGCCCAGGCGGCGGATGACCGGCAGCATGAGCGCACGCATCACGAATCGGACGCCCAAAAGCACGGCATAGAGAACGATCGTTACCGGTATGCTAAAGCCTAAGCGGAGCAGATAGGCGCCCACGAAGCCACTGGCCAGGGACATCGCCAGGGACCAAAGGACGCAGTGGATTGTGAGGAGGCGGAACTGGCGTCCCCCCAGGTCGGTGGTCATGGCGAAATCCTCGTTGTCGAGAAAAGGCGACCCAACCCGCCGCGGCGGCCGTATCTACCGGCGTATGCTCCGCGTGGTGCTTCGTCCTTTTGACGGCGCAGCTTCCATGAGGCTCGGGCTGAATGTCCCAGGCGAAGGCATCAGGGCCTCCGGTGAGTGCGCTAAAGCAACTTCCGGATAACGCCATCGTGATATAGCGGTCAAGATTTTCCCGTTATCGCGGGCAAATTAGGTCACCAGGCTGCGCCAAGGGCGGCGCAAGCGTGGACACGACCAACCGAGTGGTGGACCCCGAGGTCCGGTCGTGCGCCTGGGGGATCGCTAGGGTTAGCGCGACTGGAGGAGCCTGCGAGAACTGGCGTGACCGCGTCAGTCCCCGGCCACCGCCCCCATCTTTTCAGCCAGCCGCGGCATCGGGGAGCGGCGATTCGGCACAAGCCAGTGCTGCAACCGATCGAGGTAAAGGTAGATCACTGGCGTCGTGTAAAGTGTCAGCACTTGGCTCAGCGCCAGACCACCCACCATCGCGAAGCCCAGCGGCTTGCGCAGTTCCGATCCCGCGCCGCTTTCCAGCATCAGCGGAAGCCCGCTCAGCATTGCCGCCATTGTCGTCATCAGGATAGGACGGAAACGCAACAAACACGCCTGTCGAATCGCCTGATGCGGAGTTATGCCGTCGTGCCGCTCGGCGGAGATGGCGAAGTCCACCATCATGATCCCGTTTTTCTTCACGATTCCGATCAGCAGGATGATCCCGATCAGCGCGATTACGGTCAGTTCGTAATGAAACAGCAGCAGCATCAGCAACGCCCCGACGCCCGCCGATGGCAACGTGGACAGGATCGTAAGCGGCAACACGTAACTTTCATACAGAACACCCAGAATGATGTACACGGCGACGAGTGCCGCGGCCACCAGATAGGGTTCGGTGCTCAGTGATGACTGGAAAGCCTGCGCGGTACCTTGGAAGCTGCCCTGCACTGTCGCCGGAACGTTCATCGACGCCTCGGCCTGCTGCACCTGGCTTACCGCATCGCCCAAGGCCGCGTTGCCTTTCAGGTTGAACGACACCGTGACCGACGGAAACTGGCTCTGGTGATTGATCGCCAGCGGCTGCACGGGGACCGAGGTTTCATGCACCAGCGTCGAAAGCGGCACCGTCGCACCGGACGACGACGTCACATAAAGCTTCTGCAACGTCGACAAACGGCCATATTCGTCGGGTAGTGCCTCCAGAATCACGTAGTAGGCCTTGTTGCGGGTGAAGTACTGCGCAACCTCACGCTGTCCGAACGCATCGTACAGGATCGCATCGATCGTCGCCGGCTGAACCCCGAACCGCGAGGCCTGGTCACGATCATAGGTAAGCGTTTCGGTCGTGCCTGAATTCTCCTGGTCCGACGTAACATCCGACAGTAACGGAAGCTGTTGCATCTTCTTCAGGATTTTCGGCGCCCACCGGTTCAGTTCGTCCGAGTTCGGGTCCTGCAAAGTGTACTGGAATTGCGTGCGGCCAAGCCGGGCACCAACTCTGACATCCTGGATGACCTGAAGGTAGAGCTTCATGCCGCTGACGGCTTCCATTTTCCGATCGATCTGATCGATGATCTGGTTCGCGTTCGATGTGCGTTCGTTCCATGGCTTCAGCGTGATATACATGCGCCCGTTATTGCCGGGCTGGCCACCCGTGCCGGACCCGACCGAGGAGACGACTGAAGAAACTCCGGGATTGGCCAGCACGACCTGGTCGACCTGCTTCTGCAAGGCCGCCATCTGGTCGTAGGACGCCGCCTGCGACGCGTCGGTGACGCCGATCATGGTGCCGGTATCCTGGTTCGGAAAGAATCCCTTGGGGATCATGACGTACAGGATTCCCGTCAGCGTCACGGTGGCGACGAATACCATCATCGTAATGAAGCGGAAGCGCAGCGCGATATCGAGGGTGCGTTCATAAAACCGCAACATGCTCTCGAACATACGCTCGACCACATTATAGAAGCGGCCGTGTTTATGCGTTTCCGGGGCCAGAAACCGCGAGCACATCATCGGCGTCAGTGTCAGCGACACCAGAGCCGAGACCATGATGGTGATTGACACGCAGATCGCGAATTCCCGGAACAGGCGCCCGACGATGCCCCCCATCAGCAGCAGCGGAATGAAAACGGCGATGAGCGAGAAGCTGATCGAAACGATTGTGAAACCGATTTCACCGGCTCCCTGCACTGCCGCGCTCAGCGGGTCCATACCCTCCTCGATATGGCGGTAGATATTTTCCAGCATGACGATCGCGTCGTCGACGACGAAGCCGACGGCGATGGTCAGTCCCATCAGCGACAGGTTATCGAGACTGAAGCCACAGAGGTACATCATCCCCAGCGTGCCGACGAGCGCCACCGGGATGGTGATGCTTGGGATGATCGTCGCCCAGACGTTGCGCAGGAACAGGAATATCACCATCACCACCAGACCGATGGCCAGCATCAGCGTGAACTCCACATCGTTCACTGAGGCCCGGATCGTCAGCGTGCGGTCAGACACCACGCTCATATGGATATTGGACGGTATGTCGGCTGCCAGCGTCTTCAGACTGGCCTTCACGCCGTTTGCGGTCGAAATGACATTGGCGTCCGGCTGCTTGAAGATGATGAGCAGGACGGACCGTTTGCCATTGGTCCAGGCGGCCAGTTCACGGTTCTGCGGGCCGGCGACAACCCGGCCAACATCGCGGATGCGGACCGCGGCGCCGTTGCGGTAGCCTATTATGACGTTATTGTAAGGTTCTGCCGTGGTGAGCTGATCGTTCGCATAAACCGCGTAGGACTGGTTCGGACCGTCGATGCTCCCCTTGGGATCGTCGACCGTAACATTCGTCAGGACGGTGCGGACGTCCTCCAGCGTCATGCCCATCGAGGCGAGTCTGGCGGGATCGACCTGCACCCTGATCGCCGGAGTCTGCTGGCCCCCTACCAGCACTTGACCGACGCCGGGAAGCTGGGAGATCTGCTGCTCAACTAGGTTCTCGGCGTAGTTGTCGACCTCGGTGATCGGCGCCTGGTCCGACTCCATCGACAGGATCAGAATCGGACTGTCGGACGGATTGATCGCCCGGAACGTCGCCGGCGTCGGCATGCCCTTGGGCAGCGAACCCTGCGCGGCGTTCATCGCCTCCAGCACCAGCGTTTCGGCATTGCCGAGGTTCACCCCGAGGCCGAACTGCAAGGTTATCTGGGTGTTCCCCAGCACGCTCACCGAGGTCATCTGGGCCAGACCTGGCAACATCTGGCCGAACTCGGTTTCCAGCGGGGTGGCGACGGTCGAGGCCATGGTCTCCGGGCTGGCGCCCGGATACTGGGCGCTGACGGTCAGCGTCGGGAACTCGACGTTCGGCAGCGGCGCCACCGGCAGCAACGGATAGGCCACCAGACCGGCCAGGAAGATCGCGGCCGTCAGCAGCGAGGTGGCGATAGGCCGCCGGATGAATGGCGTCGATATGCTCATCGCGATGGGGTCCTGAGAGTGCTTAGGTCGGCGACGCGCTGCCGGAGGAGGCCTGCGACGGCGGCGTCTGATCCGGCTTGGAACTGTCCGCAGCCCTCACATGCGTGCCCGGCGACAGCCGTGACTGTCCGGCGACAACGACTGTTTCGGACCCGGACAGCCCCTTGGTGACGACCGCCTGGTCGTCATTCTGATAGCCGACCTCAATGGTGGTCTGATCAACCGTCTGGTCGGGCTTGACGGTGTAGACGAACAAACCGTCCGGTCCGTGCTGAACGGCCGCCAGCGGCACCGTGACCGCCTTCGGCAATGTTCCGACCTGCACGCGGGCATTGACGAACTGGCCCGGCCAGAGGTGGTCGTCGGTGTTATCGAACGTCGCTTTCAACGATATCGTCGCTGTGGACGTGTCGATGGTGTTGTTGGGCGTCAGCAACGTCCCGGTGGCAAGCGCCTGTTTCCGGTTCTGACTGTCGAAGGCCACAACAGGCACGGCTCCCTTCGCCCGGGCAGCCTGAATCCAGATCAGATCGGCTGCGGGCAAGGTGAAAACCACGGAAATCGGCTTGTCCTGGGTGATCGAAATGATGCCGCTGGTCTGATTCGCCGTCTGGATGACGTTGCCGACATCGATCTGGTAAAAGCTCAGCTTTCCGTCGATCGGCGAGCGAATGACGCAGTAACCAAGATTGATCTGCGCGGTCTCGATCAGGGCCTCGTCGACCGCAACCGCGGCCTTGTCCTTCTCGACCGTGGCGCGTTGGTCGTCCACCTGCTGGATAGACGCGAAATTCTTTTTCGCCAGATCAGCGTATCGATTGAGGTCCAGGGTCGCGCTTTGCAGCATCGCGCTGTCCTCGTCGCGTTGCGCCGTCGCCTGATCGAGTGCTGCCTTATACGGGCGCGGATCGATCTCGGCCACGATGTCGCCCTTGTGCACCTCATGCCCTTCCGGGACCGGTAACGCGATGAGGGTTCCGTTCACCTGCGATTTGATCTGCACAACGTTCAGCGCCTGAACGGTGCCGAGACCTATGAGGTATTCGGGAACGTCCTCGACCTGTGACACCGCCGTCGTCACGGGCACCAGCGGCGGCGGTGGCGGATCGGCGGCGGTGGCAGGGCGTGTCAGGCGCCAACCGGCAAGTCCAGCCAACAACAGGGCCGGGATCAGAAAGCCGAGGCTACGCTTTTTCATCATCATGAACTGCCGGGTTGCCAGTGTGACGAACAATTTTGCATCCCGGGCCGCTCAGACCACCCAGCTATCAACAACGTGAGATGCGTAACACAGCGTAACCACTTTCTGCATCGCAACAGGCCGCGGCAAAATCGGCGGACGATGGCCGGTTGCGTTTCCCGCACGGGTCGGCAGACTGCATCCGCAGCGGCCACCCGAGGGGAGAGAAACATGGGTTACAAAATCGCCATCATGGGCACCGGCGCGGTCGGCGCCTATGCCGG
>JBEKLE010000301.1:0-8001 GCA_050010355.1 Rhodopila sp.
TCGGGCCATGACCCGGGCGCGCTGCCATCGGCACGCCTAGTAGCCGCACGCCTAGTACCCGCACGCCTAGTAGCCAAGGTACGAGCGGCGGATGCCCTCGTCCTTGCTGATGTCGGCCGAGGAACCCGACATCACGATGCGGCCGGTTTCCAGCACGTAGGCATCCTCGGCGAATTCCAGCGCGATGCTGGCATTCTGCTCGACCAGCAGGATGCTGACGCCGGCGTCCTGTTTGATGCGGGCGAGGATGCGGAAAATCTCCTGGACGATCAGCGGTGCGAGGCCGAAGGACGGCTCATCCAGCAGGAGCAGGCGGGGACGCAGCAGCAGCGCGCGGACGATGGCCAGCATCTGCTGCTCGCCGCCGGACAGTGTTCCGGCCTGCTGTTTGTAGCGTTCCTTCAGACGGGGAAAGTAGTCGAACATATGCGCGAAGTCGCTGGTCGTCTCGCGGGCGGGGCGCGTGTAGGCACCCAGGCGCATGTTCTCCTCGACCGTGAGTTCCATGAAGGTTCCGCGGCCCTCGGGCACGTGGGCGCAACCCAGACGGACGATGTCCTCGGTCGCCATGCCTTCGATACGCCTGCCGTCGAGGGTGATGTTGCCCTGGGTCCGGACCAGGCCACAGATGGCGCGCAATGTCGTGGTTTTGCCGGCGCCGTTGGCGCCCAGAAGCGCGGTTACACCGCCTTGACGGACCGCGAAATCGATGCCGTGGAGGACCCTGGTTTCGCCATATGCGGCGTAGAGGCTTTTGGCCTCCAGCAGATTGGTCACGAGCGCGCCCCGGACGCCGTATCGATTTGGCCGCAGCCCCCCATACGCGTTCTTCCCCTTGTTTTTTTGGTGCTTATCAGGTTGGCGGGAGGGTGACGAAGCGAACCGGCCGAGTCAACGTGCAAATCCGGCAACAGGTAGGATGGGCGCGGAATGACGGTTTCGCCAGTCGTGGCGAGAAGAGGGCGGCCACGAAAACACAAGAGCTTGCGCACGACCCCGTGCAACCGGACCGAACTGACGCATGTGACCGATCTAGCGAAAGCTTGACCGTCTCCACGGTGGCGGGACGACCGGCATGACTTATCGTAGGATCTGAGCGATGATGCGGGGACCGTTGCGATGCACGCCAGGCGATCTGGATCGTCCGATGCTTCAGATGTCGAAGCCCCTTTGCGCCGCCTTCGATTGAGGATCGTCCGGACGTTGCGCGGCGCATCGGTGGTGGCGCCACTTTCTCTGACGAGCTGCCAGCTAGGGGTTCTCGACCCGCAAGGGGTGGTCGGGATCGCAGACAAGACGATCCTGATCGATTCCGTGGGGATCATGCTTGCGATCGTGCTCCCGACGATCGCGGCGACGTTCGGCTTCGCCTGGTGGTTTCGCGCTTCGAACACGCGGGCGACCTACTTGCCGAATTTTGAGTACTCCGGGCGATTGGAACTGCTGGTCTGGTCCATCCCGTTGCTGACGATCATTCTGCTGGGCGGCGTGGCCTGGATCGGCTCGCATGACCTCGACCCGGCCGAACCGTTGGCGTCGAAGACCCCGCCGCTCGAGGTGCAGGTGGTCTCGATGGACTGGAAGTGGCTGTTCATATATCCGAACCAGCGGGTGGCGAGCGTCAACGAGCTGGTTATTCCGGCTGATACACCCATCCACTTCGCGCTGACCTCGTCGAGCGTCCTGAGCACGTTCTTCGTCCCGCAGCTTGGCAGCATGATCTACACGATGAACGGGATGGCTACACAGTTGTATCTACAGGCGGACGCGCCGGGCACGTTCCACGGACTTTCCGGCCACTACAACGGCGACGGCTTCTCCGACATGCATTTCGAAGTGCGCGCGGTGCCGTGGGGGCAGTTCACCGACTGGGTTTCGGCGGCGCACAACACGGGCACGGCCCTTGACCCCGCGAGCTACAAATCCCTGGCCCGGCAAAGCATCGCCGTCAATCCGTTCACTTACCGCGATGCCGATCCCGGGCTTTTCGAGCAGATCGTCACGCAGACAGTGGCCCCCGGGCCTGGCCCGGAGACCGGGAAGCCCGATGTGAACGTTTCGCCTCGTACGGTGCAGTAGCATGTTCGGCAAGCTCACTCTCTCCGCCATTCCATTCGACCAGCCGATCCCGCTGTTTGCGGCGGCAATGGTCGGGGTCGTGATATTCGGTGTCCTAGTCTGGGTCACGCTGAAGGGATATCTGCCGTATCTCTGGCACGAGTGGATCACCAGCGTCGATCATAAACGGATCGGGGTCATGTACACGTTTCTGGCCATGGTGATGCTACTGCGTGGGTTTGCCGACGCGATCATGATGCGGTCGCAACAGGCGCTCGCGTTCCGGTCCGAGGGGTATCTGCCGCCCGAACATTACGATCAGATCTTCTCGGCGCACGGCACGCTGATGATCTTCTTCGTTGCGATGCCGTTCGTGATCGGCCTGATGAACTTCGTTGTGCCGCTGCAGCTTGGTGTGCGTGACGTTGCGTTCCCGACACTCAATTCGGTGGGGTTCTGGCTGACCGCTACCGGTGCGCTGCTGGTGAACCTGTCGCTGGTGATCGGCGAGTTCGCGCGGACCGGTTGGTTGCCGTATCCGCCGCTGTCCGAGCTGACCTACTCGCCCGGTGTGGGTGTGGACTACTATCTTTGGGCGCTGGAGATTTCCGGAGTCGGGACGTTATTATCGGGCGTCAATCTTGTCACGACGGTGCTCAAGATGCATGCGCCGGGGATGACCTATCTGCGGATGCCGATGTTCTGCTGGACGACCCTGGCCTCGAACCTGCTGATCGTCTCGGCTTTTCCGATCCTTACGGCGACGCTGGCGATGCTGCTGCTGGACCGCTACCTCGGCTTTCATTTCTTCACCAACGAAGCCGGCGGGAATGTCATGATGTTCATGAACCTGATCTGGGCGTGGGGTCATCCCGAGGTCTACATCCTGATCCTGCCGGCGTTTGGTGTCTTCTCTGAAGTGGTCTCGACATTTTCCCGAAAGCCGCTGTTCGGCTACCGGTCGATGGTGTTGGCGACGATGGTGATTTTCCTGCTGTCATTCACAGTTTGGCTGCACCACTTCTTCACCATGGGCGCCGGCTCCGACGTCAATGCGATCTTCGGCATCATGTCGATGATCATCGCGGTGCCTACGGGCGTCAAAGTGTTCAACTGGCTTTTCACGATGTATGGCGGCCGGGTGGTGTTTTCGCAGTCGCTACTGTGGTCGCTCGGTTTCATGGTGACGTTCGTTATCGGCGGCATGACGGGTGTTCTGCTGGCCGTGCCGCCGGCGGATTTCGTGCTGCACAACAGCCTGTTTCTCGTGGCGCACTTCCACAACGTAATCATCGGCGGCGTGCTGTTCGGCGCGTTCGCCGGCTACACCTACTGGTTTCCGAAGGCGTTTGGTTTCAAGCTGCACGAGGGACTTGGCAAGGCGGCGTTCTGGTGTTGGTTGGTGGGCTTCTACCTTGCGTTCATGCCGCTCTATGTCGTCGGATTGATGGGGATGACGCGTCGCATGCAGCACTACGATGTCGCCGCCTGGCGTCCATGGATACTGATTGCCGCCGGCGGGGCCGCGGTGATTCTGTGCGGGATCATCCTGCAGATCACGCAGCTTACTGTCAGCATTCGCCAGCGTGAAGCGCTGCGCGACGAGACAGGCGATCCGTGGAACGCGCGGTCGCTTGAATGGGCCACAGCCTCGCCGCCGCCTGCCTACAACTTCGCAGTGCTGCCGCGCATCGAGGGCGAAGATGCCTACTGGAGCATCAAGCAGCGGGCAATCCAGCAGGCGAGGCTGCGACCGGAGCCGGAGTATGTCGACATCGAGATGCCGCGGAACAGTCCAACCGGTTTCATCTGTGCCTTCTTTGCCACCGTCATGGGCTTTGCGCTGATCTGGCACGTCTGGTGGATGGTTGGCGTGGCCTTTGTCGGTGCCTTCGCGACCTTCGTCGTATTCGCCTGGCGGGACGAGGACGAATACATCATTCCGGCCGCGACGGTCGCTGAACTTGACCGGGCCAACCGCAGCGCGCGCCGCGAGGCGCTCGCCACTCTGCAGCCCATTCGATGAGCGGCGCGCAGGCGGCGGCCGGCCACGCCAATCCACTCCGCGTCGGGCTTGGCCCGGGACCGGATCGGCGGCAGGCGCATGCAGAACACGGTGCCGCCGGCCCGTTGCATAAACGTATCATCGTCGGCTACGGCTTCTGGATATTCCTGCTTAGCGACTTCATCATGTTCTCTGCCTTCTTCGCCACGTACGCGGTGTTGGAAGGAGCCACGGCCGGTGGGCCGAGCGGGGCGGATCTGTTCGACCTGACCAACGTGGGGATCGAGACGGCCTGTCTGCTGCTATCGAGCTTCACGTGCGGAGTCGCGAGCATCGGCGCCCAGACGCAACGTGATTCCTGGTACTATGGCGCAATGACGGCGACCTTCCTGCTCGGCGTCGCGTTTCTTGGTCTGGAAATCCACGAGTTCGCCGGCATGGTGGCGGAGGGGTCGGGCCCGACGCGTAGTGCTTTCCTGTCGGCCTTTTTCACGCTGGTCGGCTGTCACGGCCTGCATGTGTCGCTCGGGCTACTGTGGCTGCTGACGATGATGGCGCAGGTGTTCGCGAAGGGCTACCGGGCGGATATTCTGCGGCGTCTTCTCTGCTTCAGCCTGTTCTGGCATGCGCTGGACATCATTTGGGTCGGTTTGTTCACGGTGGTGTATCTGATGGGAGTTGCGCAATGAGCCACTCGTCGCACGGCAAGGACGTCGACGCCACTGACAGCGCCCCGGGCGAGGAACATCTGGAAGGAGAGGAGTTGGCGGAAGGCCTTTCCAGCTATCTGGTTGGACTTGGGCTTGCGACACTGCTCACCATCGTTGCATTTTTCATTGCTCACACCTCCCTGGTTTGGGGACCGAGCATTCCGCTGGCGCTATGCGTGCTGGCGATTGCGCAGATGGGGGTTCATGTCGTTTTCTTTCTGCACATCACGACCGGGCCTGACAACATCAACAACGTCATGGCGTTGGCGTTCGGCGTGCTGATTGTTCTGTTGATCATGGCCGGGTCGCTGTGGATCATGTCGCACCTGAACCACAACATGATGCCGATGGGCCAGATCATGCAGATGCAGCGGTGATATGTAGAGTTCTGCTTCTACACCGCGGAACAAATCTTGTTTCCTGGTTCGTCTGGTCTGAGCTGAGTGGCACCTCGTCATTCCGTTGAGGGGCGATTGCGCCCGCTGGTGCGCGCTTCATCCTTTGGGTTGGCTGACAAACTAGACACGTAACGGCCGTCGGAACAGCCGGGCCAATCCACGGTTCCGGCCTGCGCAGTGATGCGGCACATGCCTGCGGGACTGTCTGCCGGCAGATTTTGATACAAATCAATGACGCCACGATCTTACGCCCCGAGTGTGCGGGCTGCTGGTCGCGGGTTCAGCAAAAGCTGACCGCCTGCAGAAGAGGGTTTGTCATCAACATGCCGGGCAGCGGCCCGGCCGCGCGGAGGAAATCAATCATGAAACTGGCTAATCCCGCGCCGCTCGGGCTGAGCGGCTTTGCCCTTACCACCTGGATGCTGAGTCTTGTGAATGCCGGGTTCTTCGGAGCCTCGAGCGTGCCTTTGGTGCTCGCAACAGCGTTCGCCTTTGGCGGCACCGCCCAGTTTGCGGCCGGTCTGATGGAAATGCCGCGCGGCAACACCTTCGGCTTCGTCGCGTTCTGCTCCTATGGGGCGTTCTGGTGGACGTTCGCGCTGTTCGTGCAATTCTTCGCCGCCTCGGTGCCCCCCGCTTTCGTCGGCTGGTGGCTGGCGATGTGGGGCCTGTTCAGCTTCTTCATGTGGATCGGGACGCTGGCGCTCAATCGCGCTCTTCAGGCGATCTTCCTCGCCCTCTGGATCACTTTCCTGCTGCTGGCCGCGGCCGATCTTTTCGCGATGCCAATGGCGAAACACCTTGGCGGCTATCTGGGCCTGGTCACGGCGGCGCTGGCCTTTTATCTCGCAGCGGCAGAGATTATTAACGAGACCCACGGCCGGACCGTGCTTCCGGTGGGTGCGCCGGGGGCCCGCGTGGCCAGCCTGACGCCCCGCCCGGCCTGAGCCGTCAACCTCCGGCGCGGTGCTTTGCGATGGCCTCGCTTGAACCGCGGCCGGATCCTGCGTAGCCTGCCGAAAATCCCGGCGCGACGGTTCGCCGCGCCGGGTAGATCGAGAAAAGAAAAGACCGGAAGGACGCCTCCATGCCTGATAGCCATCCCGCCGACAATCACGTGTTCCCGGTTCGCCCGGAAATCGCGGCACACGCCCACGTGAATGCCGAACGTTACGGTGCGATGTACGAGCGCTCCGTTCGCGACCCCGACGGGTTCTGGGCCGAGGAGGCGAAACGCGTCGCCTGGATGAAGCCGCCGACGAAGATCAAGAATACCAGCTTCACCGGCGACGTCTCGATCAAATGGTTCGAGGACGGCACGCTGAACGCTTCGGTCTCCTGCCTGGATCGGCATCTGGCCCAGCGCGGTGATCAGACCGCGATCATCTGGGAAAGTGACGACCCATCCGTGAGCAAGCACGTCACCTACCGTGAGCTGCACGAGCAAGTGTGCCGGTTGGCCAACGTCATGAAGACGCTTGGCGTCGTCAAGGGTGACCGCGTCACGATCTATCTGCCGATGGTGCCCGAGGCCGCCGTGGCGATGCTGGCCTGCGCGCGGATCGGCGCAATCCATTCTGTGGTGTTCGGCGGCTTCTCGCCCGACAGTCTGTCAAACCGGCTGCAGGATTGCGAGTCCACCCTGCTGATCACCGCTGATGAGGGACGTCGCGGCGGGCGAAAGGTGCCATTGAAGGCCAATGCCGACGAGGCGCTGAAGACGTGCCCCGGCGTAAAGGACGTCATCGTGGTGAAGATAACCGGCGGCTCGGTCGGCATGCAGGATGGGCGTGATCACGACTACGCAACACTGACCGCGGCTGCCTCGGCCGATTGCCCGCCGGCAGAGATGAACGCCGAGGATCCGCTGTTCCTGCTGTATACCTCGGGCAGCACCGGCAAACCGAAGGGCGTGTTGCATACGACGGGCGGCTATCTGGTCTGGGCCAGCTTCACGCACGAGAACGTCTTCGATTACCAGGAGGGCGAGGTCTACTGGTGCACCGCCGATGTCGGCTGGGTGACCGGGCACACCTACATCCTTTATGGGCCGTTGGCCAACGGCGCGACGACCCTGATGTTCGAAGGCATACCGAATTACCCGGACAGCAGCCGCTTCTGGCAAGTGGTGGACAAGCACAAGGTCAACATCTTCTACACCGCCCCGACGGCGATCCGCGCCTTGATGCGTGACGGCGAAGCGCCGGTGCACAAGACCAGCCGCAAGAGCCTGCGCATCCTTGGTTCGGTCGGCGAGCCGATCAATCCGGAGGCATGGCTATGGTATGACCGGGTTGTGGGTGACCATCGCTGTCCGATCGTGGACACTTGGTGGCAGACGGAGACTGGTGGCATCCTGATCAGTCCGCTGCCCGGCGCGACAGCGTTGAAGCCGGGGTCGGCGACCCTGCCGCTGCCCGGCGTCCAGCCACTGCTGGTGGACGGCGACGGGAACGAGCTGACCGGGGAGAACGAGGGTAACCTCTGTCTCAGGGACGCCTGGCCGGGCATCATGCGCACTGTTTACGGCGACCACCAACGGTTCATCCAGACCTATTTCTCGACCTTCAAGGGTCTGTATTTCACCGGAGACGGCGCCCGGCGGGATGCGGACGGCTACTACTGGATCACCGGCCGTGTCGATGACGTGATCAACGTGTCCGGCCATCGCATGGGAACGGCGGAGGTCGAAAGCGCGCTGGTGGCTCATCCGAAGGTCGCCGAAGCCGCGGTGGTTGGCTTCCCGCATGATATCAAGGGTCAGGGCATCTACGCTTACGTCACGCTGAACGCGGATGAGGAGCCGAGCGAGGCGCTGCGCAAGGAACTT
>JBEKLE010000302.1:0-7971 GCA_050010355.1 Rhodopila sp.
TCGCCGAATTCGGGATCACGCTCGTTGAAGTTCGTTTGCCCGATGCGTTTGATCGTCCAGTACCAGGGTAGACCCGGATCATCAGCGGCGGCGATGGCGCGTGCCGGCAGGCCCCCGATCGCCCCGGCGGCGCCGGCAGTAAGCATCGCGAATTCGCGGCGGCTCATGTCCATTTCCTGTGCTCCCGACGCGCGTTGGCGGGGACGGTTCGGTTTCCAGAGCCGTCACTTTATACCGCCCAAGATCGCTTCCGTCAGGTCTCGTCAGAAGGTGAACTACCTGTGGCACTCGGACAGCTCCTTCAAGGCTGTCCCGTCACTGTGTTCCCTGCTGTTGGCCGTTCCGCCGGAAGGTGGCAACAAGCAATTCGCGTCGATGCGTGCGGCCTATGATGCGCTGCCGCACGACACGAATCAGACGCTCGAAGAGCTCGTCGCCGAACACAGCCTGGTCTATTCACCTGAAACGATTTCGACCGAGGCACTGACGCCGGAGATGAAGGCCGAACTGCCGAGTGTCTGGCAGACGATGGTGCGGGTCAATCCGGTGAACGGTCGCAAAGCGGTCTGCGCCGGCGCCCATGCCTCGCACGTGATCGGTTGGCCCGGCGCCGCGAGGAAGGACGTGGCTCAATGACTTCGCGACGGAGCCGCGCTTCTGCTACCCACATGCACGGCGGGACGGCGATCTGGTGATCTGGGGCAATCGCGCGACGCCGCAGCACCGAGCGACGGCGTACGACCCCGGTTCGCCACCAACGCCTGATGCAGCGCACCATTGTTTGCGCGGATGCGCCGACTGTGGCCCAACCCGAACGGTATGAACTCGCCGCGGAATAGTGAGCCTCACACGACCAGCGCGGCGGCCCGCTCGCGGATGTCGTCCGGCCAGCGGGCGGGGCGGCGCGCGTCAAGATCGAGATTGGCGCCAAATTGGCTCAGCCGAGCGACCTCGGCACCCGTCCGCGGGGCGGCCATGCAATGGATCATGCGCAGCGAAGAGCTGCCAAGATGAGCGATACCGGTTTCGACCAGGTAAGGCGCGTCCAGCCGCAACACGCCAAACATCTGCAAAATCAGCTCGAAGGTTGAAAATCCGCGCCGCTGCTGCTGCATGAAAGCGCTGTCCATTCCGATCGCTGCGCCAAACTGACCGGACGCGTTGGAGAAGCGATGCACGATCGCACCGAGGGCGAAATTTCCCGCCGCGTCGACATCACCCTGCTTGACCCGTCCACGCGCGGTGGGGATGAAATTGTCTCTCGTCGCCGGTTCGGACCTTGGTTCAGCAGCCGGACCGTTCCAGACCGCGAGACGGGATTCGATCGCGCCGCGTTGGTGCGATGTCAGTGGGGCGGTGGACAGGTCCCAGTATTCATCAAACCAGGTCACGACCTCGCCGTTGACAGAATCGACAAAACGATGGCCGAGGCGCAACCCGTTCTTGACGCCAAGCGCCGCGCTCTCGACATGGAAGCTGGCGCCGGCACGTAGTTCGCTTGCAAATCGCGCGTTGATCCGGCGGGGAACATCACCGCTGCGCGACAAATCGCTGAAGCCGAGTGCGTCGGCAAGATTAGCTTCCGCCTCCTCCAATCGATCAAAGTAATAAGCGACCGTAAAGTGTTCGGTTACATCGCATTGCCATGGTGGAACCGCACCGCGATAGGTCTCGATCCAATCGGTCATCGTTAGATCTCAATCCACCTTCACAAGTTTCTGCAGGACGGCCCGCGGTTTTTCCGGGGTTACGCCGGGGAACAAATTACCCCAACCGGTCTTCGCGACCTCATCCACGTAGATGTCGCCACGCGAATCGGCCGCGATGCCGTGCGGCGATGTGAACGGCCCCGGGAAATTCGCCGGCGTCCGGTCCCCAAGCCGAACGAGAATCTTGCCATCCTGTTTGTTGACGATGGAAACACGGGGGCCGAGATTCGACGCGTTCCCGCTGAAACCGAATGTCGGCCCACACTCACCAACATAGCAATACGGGCAACGGCCCACCGGCATGAACAACCCGCTCGGGCGGTGCAGATCACGCCACTCGGTTTCATACTTACCGTTGCCGTCGAAGATCTGGACGCGATGATTTTCGCGGTCGGCGACATAGACCCAGCCGTCCTCATCGCAGCAGATGTTATGCGGAAGATTGAATTCGCCCTTGCCGACGCCTGACTTGCCCCATGACATGATCAGGCGGCCATCGGGCGAATATTTGTGCACCCGAGCGTTGCCATAGCCGTCGGAGACATAGATGTCGCCGGCGGGCGACAGCGCCGTGTGGGTGCACTGGCAAAACGGCTCGCCGCCCATGTAGGGCTTCGGCGTGCCGGGTGTCCCGAGGGTCAGCAGAATCTTGCCTTCAGGGGTGCAGCGACGCACCGAGTGGTCGCCGTCGTCGGTGCAGAAGATCGTATCGTCGGGCGCCATGCTCAGCCCGTGGGCGCGCTTGAAAACGCCCTCTCCCCAGGAGCGCAGGTAAGGTACCGTCGCGATCGAACAGGGTAACCGGATGCGCGCTACGGCTGAGCACGTAGACCTGGTCCCGGCTATCGACGGCAACCGCTGCCACCTCATGGGAATCCCAACCGTCCGGCAGCCGTGCCCAGTCGGGGACCAGGCGATATTTGAAATCACCGCTGCCCAGGATTGATTGAGTGTCCGTGACGTTGCCCCTATCGTTGGATCGCCGCCGCTTGCGCTCGCTGCCCACTTGCGCTCGCTGCCCATGTGCTGCGGGTATCTGGGCTACCGCATCGGGCTGTTTTCGTCCAGGCGCGGCGGGCATCGCGGCTAACACCCGCACCGCGACTGACGTCGCGCCGAAGGGCCTGTTGTCCGGCTCAGCCCGCCCCTTCTAGGCAGGTGAGGCCGTCTCGAACGCGGCGGCACCGATCGGCCGGTTTGTAAGGGTGAGGCTAAGCAGCACGCCGAACAGCAGGAACGCGCTGTCGGAGTTACCGGTTATGGAAAGCATGTAGCCGGTAACGATAGGCGCCGCGATGCCGAAGGTGTTGCCCCCAAGGATCAGTTGGCTAGACGCAGATCGTTCGCGGCCGTCTGTAAGGATCGGGAGCGTCAGGATTCGGGCCGATGTTCCCGCATGCAGCATATTGCCCTCACAGCCGAGCCGGCGCGTCATCGTGCGTGGTTGTCCGACTGGCACACGCCGGCCGATATGGCGGCGTACGCGTCCGCAGTGAACGACGCAATGGGAATCACCTGTCAGTCGCCGCCAGCTGCTCATTGGTGCGCAACCGGCCGACGTTCAATTTCGACGCCGGCGGACGCCACATCGGTGAATACGTCTAGCTTCTCGACCCGCACTCGGGTGAGCAGAACCCGCGCATCAAGTAAGCAGGCCTCGGCGATCTGTTCGGCCAAGGTCTCGACCAGCATGACATGGCCGGCGGACACGATGTCCCGCACTGCTTGGGCCACGTGTTCGTAGCTGACCACCCGGCTGAGTTCGTCCCGTCCCACGGCCGGCCGCGCCAAGCCCGGCGTGGGGCCGTCGGCGACACCCAAATCTATGTTGACGCGGATGCGCTGCGGCTTCGCGTGCTCGCGCGGGTGCACGCCGATGCCGGTCGGCCATGACCAGTACGGCCGCCTCCGAGTGCGCCAGCACATAAGCCAGCTCCGGCGCCGTGTACCAGGTGTTCAGCGCGACAGTGGTGGCGCCCAGCTGCTGGGCCGCGAAATGCGCCACCAGCCATTCCTTGCGATTGCCCATCAGGACGGCGACGTGGTCGCCACGGCGCACGCCTTCCGTATGCAGCGCCTTGGCGAACGCGATTACCTCCTCGCGAAAGGCTGCGAAGCTGAGGGTGACGGGTCCGTCCGTCACAGCAGGCCGGTCTGGATAAGTCTCGGCGAGCCAACGCACCAGCTCGGGCAGCGTGGTGGCCGCAAGGCGACCCGTCGCAGGCCGTTCAGCAAGATTCTGCAGATCGATCATTCCGTGTCTCCGATGGGGTTGAATCGCACCAGGGCCTCGTCGGGCCCGACGGGGACGAAGGTGGCACGTACCCTTGTGCCTACTGCGGGCGTGGCGGTGAGCTCGCCGGGGTTGGCGTAGAGCAACGGCCCGGCGTCTAGCCGCACCAAAATAACCGTGTAGGGCGCCACCAGGTCGAGCGATTGCGGGAAGTACGCCCGGTGGAACTGGCACCAGCCAATCACAACCCCATCCGGGCTGACCGCGCGCCAAGCGATGTTGGGCATGAGGCATCGCGGGCATTGGCGCGCGGGCGGATAGAAGGCGTGTCCGCATGCCGAACAATGCGGCAACCGCAGTTCTCCCCGCGCCGCACCCTGCCAGTGTTCGGCCGCCTGTCGCGGCAGTTCGGGGGCGCTCACGGCTCCACTCCGTAGATGATGCTGGAGCATTGTGGTGCCGCCGTCATGACGTGGATCAGCTCGGCCCCGGCCATGGCCCGGTCGGGCACGTCCCTGCGTAGCTGTCGCACCGCCTCCGCATTCAGCGCCCAGCCCTGCATGTAGCTTTCCGATAAGTGTCCGCCAGAACTATTGGCCTGCCAGCGTCCGCCCAGCCGCAGCCGCCCGTCCTGGATCTCCCGCCACGCGGTCCCGGGCGCGCAGTAGCCAAAGCCCTCCAGCGAGAACACGACAGTTGGGGTGAAGTTGTCGTAGATCATCAGCCCGGACATGTCCGCCGGACGGGCTCCAGCCTCTTCATACGACGCCGTCCCGGCACGGCCCATCGCGCCACGCCGGTAGTCGCTCGGCGGAAAACTGGACGCCTCGAAATGGCTCGCCTGCCGGCAACCACGGATGTAGACGGGCTGCCGACCACCCTCTCCGGCCAGCGCCGCGTCCGACAGGATCAGCGCGACGCCGCCGTCATTGACCAGGCAGTAGTCCAGCAGATCCAGCGGCGCCGCGATCGGCCGCGCGGCCGCATGATCTTCGGGCGTAATCGGATTGCGCATGACGGCCGCCGGGTTCAGGGCGGCGTGCTGCCGGAACGCGACCGCGACCTCTGCCAGGTGGGATCGGTTGGGCCGGTCTCGTGCATGTAGCGGCTATACATCAGAGCGTGGAAGGCGCCGGGCGAGGTCATACCGTATGGCTCCTACAACGGACCGCCGCCATACGGGTCATTGCTGCCGCCATAGCTTACGCCCGCGGATTTGCCGTCATTGCCATAGACCAGCGCGATCCGCCATGTTTCGCTAATCACGGCATTGGACGCCGGCGAGGAGGAACGGATGCGGTGCATCGTACGGCAACCGGACGGCCTGGGCGAATGCCCGACATGGGACGATCGCGCGCAGCGGCTGTTGTGGATCGACGTGACTGGCCGCCGCCTGTCTTCATGTGACTCGGATGGGGGTGACGTACGTCGGGAAGCGCTGGCCGACATTCCCGGGAGTTTCGCGCTGCGCGCGCGCAGCGGTCGGCTGGTGGCATATCGGCGTCGCCTGGCGCTGGCGGACGCCGACGGGACCGAAACGCCCATCGCCCTGCCGACAGGCTGGGATGGCGCGCAGGAACGGTTCAACGACGGCGCTTGCGACGCCGCGGGCCGGTTCTGGGTCGGTACCATGCACCGCCGCCTGACCGATCCGGTGGGAGCTCTGTGCCGTATCGATGCCGACCGAACCAGCCACCGGCTCGACACAGGATTCGGCTTGTCCAACGGCATTGCCTGGAGCCCGGATAACCGAACCCTGTATCACTGTGACTCCGCCCCCCGGTCATCTACACCGTGGATTTCGATTTGGCCTCGGGCGCAGTGGCCAATCGCCGTCCATTCGTGACCTTCGGATCCGGCGACGGCATTCCGGATGGCTGTGCCGTGGATACGGACGGCTTTTTGTGGGTTGCCGCACTGGGCGCCGGCGCTGTGCTTCGCTTTGATCCAGCCGGCCGATTGGAGCGTAGGCTCGCCACACCCGTTTCGGATCCGAGCAGTGTGGCATTTGGCGGCGATGGGTATCGCACGCTGTTCATCACCTCCATCGGCAAACCCGGTGACGGCGCGAATGGCGCCGTGTTCAGCTACGAACCTGGAATAACAGGCCTGCCAAAGCATAGATTTGCCGGCTAAGTCCGGCCCCAACGGAAAGGACACCTGATGCGGGCGATTGTCATACACCAGCCGGGGGCGGCAAGCTCGCTGCGCTGCGAACATGTTCCAGACCCGACGCTTGGCCGGCGCGACGTTTTGATCAAGGTCGCGCGCTGCGGCGTGTGCTTCCATGAGGTGGTGGTGCGCAATGGAACATTGCGCCAAGGTGTTGAACTGCCGTGCATTCCCGGCCACGAAATCGCCGGCGAGGTGGTGGCGGTCGGTGCGGACGTGCGGCAAGTCCGCGTCGGCGATCGTGTGGCGACGACCCAGCGATACCACGTATGTGGCCAGTGGCGGCTTTGCCGCACCGGGCGGGAAACGCTGTGCGCCGAGCGCCTATTTTGGGCGACGCCGGCATGGTGGGCGGCTACGCCGAACTGGTCGCAGTCGAGGAGGACAACGTTGCCCTGATTCCTGAAGGCCTGAAGGTGTGGCGATGGAGCACGCGGCCATCGCGGTCTGCACGGTGGGCACGATCCTGAACGCAGTGCGGGAGGTGGGCGCCGTTTGCCCGGGGGAGCGTGTGCTGGTAACAGGTGCTGGCGGTGGCCTTGGCATGCACGCCGTGCAATTGGCTAAGCTGGCCGGGGCCGAGGTCGTAGCGCTGACCACCTCGCCGGAGAAGGCGGCGCAGGTGCGCGACCTGGGCGCCGATGTCGTGGTCGTTGGCCGTCGCGGCGAGGGTTTCTCGATCGCCGTACGCGACGCCACGGCCGGCCACGGCGTGGATGGCGTCGCGTACGGTCGGCACGTCCGTATTTCACGGAATCCGCCGCAGCATGGCTACCGGCGGCCGCTGGGTGCTGATCGGCAAACTAACTGGCGAAACCGTCCCCTTCAACCCAGCGCAGCGGTTCCTTCACGGGATTTCCATGCTCAGCGCGACGAGCACGACGCGCGAGCAGCTCCGCGACAGCTTGCGCCTGCTGGCTCGTAAACAGGTGCGACCGATCGTGTCCGGTGTTGTGCCGCTAGAGGCGGCCGCCCAGGCACATGAGGCGCTCGAGCGTGGTGCCACGCTCGGCCGGCTGCTGCTGGACCCCGCGGCGGCGCCGGTCGTTGCATGAGAGAGAGGACGTGATGATATACGAACTGCGGACCTACGAGCTGAAATTGGGGCGGCTGGCCGACTACCTCGCCATCTTCGAGACGAAGGGCTTTCCTGTGCTCAGCCGTTATGCCGAGCCAATTGGGTTCTGGTTTTCCCGGCCGACGGAGACAGGCTTCCTGGACCGAGTTAATCATATCTGGGGTTATGAAAGCGTGGCGGCCCGGATCGAGCGACGCACGGCACTCTACAACGATCCGGCCTGGATACGTGACCTTGTACCAGCGGTATCGGAGACCTTTGTCCGCCTCTGCGGGCAGCTAATGACGCTGCAACCGAGCACGGCGGACAGACTAGAAGCGGCGCTTGCCGGTAAGACGGCGAAGGGACCGGTGGTAGCCTCATTCACCCCAGCCGGGGTCTCATCGAGCAGCGGCGGCATCGGACGCTGGACGACCATCACCGGAACAGTCGGGCGGACGTTCGCCCTCGATCACCTGAGCGAGCTGGATCTGGAGCAGCGAGATGAGCTGTCCGGGGTCGAGCGGGATATTTGGCGCCCGGCTAGGTCGCGCCCACTGCGGCAGAGGCGGCATAACGCAATGGCGCAGGGGCGCTGTGAATTTTGTGGACAGTCGGCTGCGCCGATGCCCGCCTGACCGCGCCAGCGCGGTCCGCTGCAAAACCTTCAGCCGGCTGCGGGCCTTAGCTTATTCTTCCCGGAACCTGTCCAAACGATCGGGACCACCGGAGTGAACGAAATCGAGAGCGGTCGGCTCCGGTCCGCCAAGTGCCTTCGGAAGCCATAGCGAAAACAAACC
>JBEKLE010000303.1:0-7965 GCA_050010355.1 Rhodopila sp.
CATTGAGCCCTGAACGCCGGCTTGCGCTTTTCCTTGAAGGCGCGAGCCCCCTCCGCGTGGTCCTCGGTCATCAGGGCGAGACCCTGTGCCCACGCTTCGGCGTCCAACGCGGTTTCCAGCGTAGGCGTGCGCATCGACTTGAACATCTTCTTGGCGATCCCAAAGGCGAAGGTCGGGCCCGCAGCAACCTCACGCGCCAGTTCCAGGGCGGTCTCGTCCAGCCTGTCGTCAGCGACCAGACGGGTCAACAAGCCAAGCTGACTGGCTTCCGCTGCCGGCATCCGACGGGCTGTGTAGACCAGTTCCTTGGCCTTCAGCACACCCAGTACCTGACTGAGGAAGTAAATCGCGCCGCCATCGGGGACGAGCCCCACATTGCGGAATACCTGCGAGAAAACTGCGGTCTCCGATGCGACGATCATGTCGCACGCCAACGCCATGCTCCAGCCGATGCCTGCGACCGGACCACGCACCGCGGCGATGACCGGTTTCTCGATATTGGCGATGGCGAGAATCATCCGGTGCGCGCTCTTTAGGCGGTGGCGGCCCGAAACGGCGGTGAAGTTGCCCATGTAGGTGACGTCGCCGCTGGCGCAGAAACCCCGGGCGGTGGCGTTCAGGATGATCGCGCGGACGCCGTCGTCCTGCGCCATATCCGAGAACAATTCGCTGACGCGGTCGCGCATCGCATCGGTCAGCGCATTCAGGCGATCCGGACGGTTCAACGTCACCGTGGCGATGCTGCCATCCCGAGCGAAAACAATGTGCTCCGTCATGCGGCACCGTCCAGGATCACGCCGGACGCGGTCAGGCGGTCGATCTCGCCGTCGGGATATGCCAGTTCGCGCAGAACCTTGCGCGTGTGCTGTCCGAGCATCGGTGGCGGCGAACCAGCGGTGTGCGGCTCGTTGTTGAACAGGATGGGTTGCGCGATGGTCTTCATCGGGCCGAGCACGGGGTGATTGTAGTGCATGACCATGCCGCGCGCCGCCGTCTGTGGCTGGTCGAGCGCCTCCTGGAGCGAATTGATAGGGGCGCAGGGCACGCCGATCGTGTTCATCAGTTCCAGCCACTCGTCGCGGGTGCGGGTGCGAAGGATCTCCTGGACGATGCCGACGCAGGCCGCGCGATTGGCGGAGCGGTCGGCGCTGGTCAGGAACCGGTTGTCCTGCGCCAGTTCGTCGCGGCCGACAGCGCCGCAGAACCGGCGCCAAAGATTGTCGTTAGCGACGCCGATCAGGACGGGCTTGTCGGCGGCTTCGAATGCCTGATACGGCACCAGGGATTCGTGACCCGATCCGGGTTTCGCCGGCTCGACGCCATTCTCCCAGTAGACATGGAAATTGTAACTCAGGAAGGACAAGGCGGTTTCGAACAGCGAGACCTCGATCCGGGTGCCTTGCCCTGTCCGCCCGCGTTCGATCAGAGCGGCCATGAGACCGGTAACGCCGTGCAGGCCGGTCGTCTGGTCGACTGGTGAGAACGGGCTACGGATCGGGTTGCCGCCGGGTTCGCCGGTCAGCGCCATGATGCCACTGAAGGCTTGCAGAATGACATCATAGCCCAACGCGCTCGCCATTGGGCCGGTGCGGCCGAAACCGGAGATCGCTGCCAGCGTCGCGTAGTCGATGCGCAGGCGCTCGGCCACGCCGGTGCCGTAGCTTTCCACCACGACGTCCGCCTGGGCAACGAGTTTATGGACGATGCCCTGGCCTTCCTCCGACTTCAGGTCTACGGCGACGCTGCGCTTGTTGCGGTTGACGCTCAGAAAAATGGCGCCGGTTTCGCCGCGGAACGGGGGCCAGCGGCGGGTGTCGTCGCCGATCTGCGTCGGTTCGATCTTGATCACCTCGGCGCCCAGGTCGCCCAGATGCTGGGTGCACAAGGGACCCGCGAGAACCTTGGTCAGATCCAAAACGCGCAACCCCGCCAGCGGCTTCATTGATTTGGTCCTACCATTTGGTTGACAAAGGTTAGCCGTCGGTCCTTGGGTTGAGTCAATGGCTGCCCTGGGGGCTGCCCCAGAAAGGAAACAGAATCATGTCGATCGATTTCACGCTGAACGATGAAGGCATTGCGACAATCACCATCAATCGGACGGAGCGGATGAACGCGATGGATGCCGAACACTACCGCCTGCTGTCGGAAGCCTGGGTCACGGTGCGCGACGATCCGGCGGTGCGTGTGGCGATCATCACCGGGGCCGGTGAACGATCCTTTACCGCTGGCGCCGACCTCAAGAGTTTCATCCCCTCTCAACCGACGATGGCGGAGGTGATGCTGACCCAGACCGGGCAGTTGCTGAACCGTGGCCTGGAGGTGTGGAAGCCGGTGATCTCGGCGATCAATGGATTCTGTGTCGGTGGCGGGATGACGCTGATGCTGGCGACGGATATCCGGGTCGCGGCCGAACACGCAATGTTCGGCGTTTCTGAAGTGAAACGCGGCGTTTTTCCGGCCAATGGCGGCACGCAGAGAATCGCCCGGCAGCTTCCTTACGCGATCGCGATGGAGATGCTGCTTGTCGGCGACAATATCGACGCGGCCACGGCGGCGCGGTGGGGGCTGATCAATGCCGTGGTGCCGAAAGAGAAGCTGATGGAAACGGCTTTCGCCTACGCTCGCCGGATCGCGGCGAATGCCCCGCTGGCGGTGCAGGCGGCGAAGGAACTCGCCGTCCGCAGTCTGGACGTGGATCTGCCGACGGGGCTGCGGATCGAGCAAATCATGCTCCGACATCTGCAGGGTACGGAAGACGTGCAGGAAGGAACCAAGGCCTTCGCCGAAAAACGTTCGCCGAAGTTCGTCGGGCGGTAGCCGACAAGCAGTCCGAGGTTCCGCTAAACTCAGACGATCGCACGCTATTGCTTTACGAACGGGCAACCGCCCTCCGACAGCGGACGGAACGCCTGCTCCGGGGGCAGCGTCGCGAGGATTTTGTAGTAGTCCCAAGGATATTTGGATTCGCCGGGTGATTTCACCTGCAACAGATAGATTGGGTGGATCAGCCGGCCATCCTCTCGCAGGCGGGCACCCTTGGCGTAGAAGTCGTCGACCGGGTTGGCCTTCATCCACACCATGACGGTGGCGGCGTCGGTGGCGTTCGTGGCGATGACCCCGCGCAGGTAGTGGCGGACGGCGGAATACGTCTCGGCCTGCTCACGGGTCGGCATGCGGCCGATGCGATCGTAGAAGCGTCTGGACCACGCGCGGGTCGCGTCATTGGTATCCCAGTAGAAGCCGGCGGTCAGGTATAGTCCTTGCGACACCTCCAGTCCCAGGCTGTGCACGTCGGTGATGAACAGCGCCATGGCCACGATGGTCTGGTTGTTGCCGCCGATGTGGAATTCATGCGCCTGCTTGATCGAGTTGATCGTATCGGTCCCAGCGTTCGCCAGCGCGATCACTTTGGCGCCCGAGGCCTGAGCCTGCAGCAGGAAGGAAGACTGATCATCCGTGTTGAACGGATGCTGCGCCTCGCCAAGGATCTTGCCACCATTGGCGAGGATGACGGCTTTGGCCGCGCTGGCCAGACCGTGGCCGGCGGCGTAATCCGCTGTGATCAGGAACCAGGTGTCGGCATTGCCGCGCGCCATCACCGCGCGGGTGGTGCCGGTTGACAGGCTGTAGGTGTCATCGGTCCAGTGCGCGGAATACGGCGAGCATTGCTTGCCGGTCAGTTCCGCGGTGGCACCGCCCGTGATCAGGAAGATCTTCTTGCGCTCGCGGGTCACATTTTGCACCGCCAAGGCAATGGCCGAGTTGGGGACATTGACGATGGCGTCCACGTTCTCGGTATCCAGCCATTTGCGGGCGATGGCGGCGCCGATGTCGGGCTTGCTCTCGTGGTCGGCGCTGATGACGTCCACATGATGCGAACCGAGTTCGGCTTTCAGATCCTCGGCTGCCATCCGGGTGGCCTCGACCGCACCCTGACCGGAAGAATCGGCATACGGTCCGCCGAGATCGGTCAACACGCCCAGCTTCACATTTTGCGCCCGGGCCGCCGGGGCGCCCATCAATGCGGCGATACAGGCCAGAGCGAGTAGTTTCCCGCGGAACTTCATATTCGTTTCTGCCTTTGCCTGTTGCCCTATGGCAAGCTCATGGCGATGCTTTCGGGTGCCACCGGAGCGACCTGTTGCCGGTAGGATTTGACGTGCCTCGCCATCCGCCGGTGAGCAGCATCGGCATCGCCCGTGCGAATGGCGTTTTCGATACCGGCATGGGCGCGAATGACCGCGCGCCGCACATCTTGCGAAACGAAATTCTCGATGTTGGATTGGTGCAGCAGATCGCCAAGCGCGGCGATGACCGCGATCAGTATGCGGTTCTGGCTGGCTTGGGCAACCGCCCAGTGCCATTGAGTGTTGGCTGCGATGAAGCGGGCCGTGTCTTCGCCCGCTTGCGTGAGTTCCCGGGCGGCTTCGGCAATCGCGGCGATGTCGTCCGAGGTGCGGTGTGTCGCGGCGAGTGAGGCCAGTGCCGGCTCCAGTGCCTCGCGTGCTTCCAGGACCGAATCGAAATTGATCTGCTGGCCGCGCACATAGGCACCCAGCATGCGGGAGACGCCGCCCGTGTCAGGCAGTCGAATGGTGCCGCCACCGTTGCGACCGGTCTTGATGGACAGCAGGCCCTCAACCTCCAGCATGCGCAAGGCCTCACGCACCGAGCCCCTGCCAAGGCCGGTGCTGTCGCCGAGTTCGCGCTCATTGGGCAGGGGCGAGCCTTCGGGAATGCTGCCCGAGAGAATCCGCTCGCGCAGGTGTTCCGCGAGAGCATGATAGCTCTTGCGTCCCTGGATGCGTCCAATCGCAGGGGTTGGCGCGCGCGACATGTGGATCGTTCTGTTTCCTTCGGCGATGACGTCTACCGCCATGAGATAATAGGGTCAAACGGTTCGACCATTTCACAGCCAGGTATCCCTCCGGGAGAGCCACTTCCAAGGCCCCCGCATAAATCCAATGTCCGGACTCCCGATTATCATCCTGTTCGCATAGGTGCATGTACTGGTGGATCTAAGCCCGACATCTCAAATCGACTGATGTGCCAAGCCTGGGCCATTGCAGCGGCTCCGGTGTTTCCGCGCCGCGCCACACCGTTACGAGGTACTTTCATGGACCAGAACATCACGACCATCGAAAACGAGCACGACCTCATGTCCCGCCGGGACGCCGATGCGGTGGAGGTGCGGGCCGGCGGGCGGCGGCGTGGTTTCCGTTCGGCCCTGCTCGCGGCGGGGGCGCTCGCGGTGCTGGCCGGCGGTGGCTTCTATGGTCATTACTGGTGGACCGCCGGGCGCTTCTTTGTGTCCACCGACGACGCGTATCTGCAAGCTGACAATGTCATCATCAGTCCGATCCGAAGGTTTCGGGTTACATTTCGCAGGTGTTGGTGGCGGACAACCAGCCGGTAAAGGCCGGTCAGGTGCTGGCCCGCATTGACGATCGCGACTATGCCACGTCGCTCGCCGCGGCGCGGGCGAACGTGGACGCTGCGCAGGCAGGGATCGACAACCTGATACAGCAGATCGGCCTCCAGCAGCTCACGGTTGCTGAAGCGCGGGCTACAGTGGAGATCGATCAGGCGGCGTTGACCTTCGCCAGCCAGGATAACGTTCGCTACGCCGACCTCGCGCGAAACGGGGCCGGCAGCGTGCAGAGCGCGGAGAAGGCGGCCTCCGACATCCGCCAGAGGCAGGCCACCCTGGATCATGATACCGCGGCGGTCGGCGCTGCAGATTGATGTGCTGGGCACGCAGTTGGAAACGGCGCGGGCGGCGCTCGCGCTGCAGCAGGCCGCGTTGCACCAGTCCGAACTGAACGTAGGCTATACAACGATAACATCGCCGGTCGATGGGACGGTGGGGGTCCGCACCTTGCGGGTCGGGCAATACGTCCAGGCCGGGACACAACTGATGGCGGTGGTTCCGCTGGGGGCAGTCTATGTCGTCGCCAACTACAAGGAAACCCAGTTGACCGACGTGCTTGCCGGCCAGCCGGTCGCGATCGATGTAGATACGTTCCCTGGCACGACGTTGCATGGCGCGGTGAACAGCATCGCGCCGGCGAGCGGGCAGGAGTTCGCACTGCTGCCGCCCGATAACGCCACCGGCAACTTCACGAAGATTGTTCAGCGGGTTCCCGTCAAGATCATGATCGATCCGAAGGATAGACTGATCGGCCGGCTGCGCCCCGGCATGTCGGTGGAACCGACGATTAACACCAACTCGGTCGACCCGACGATCAATACCGTCGGCAAGGGGGCGTGACCGCCATGGCGACGGCTTCCTCCCCAGGCGACGACACCGTCACGCTGAAAACCTGGATTGCCGTCGGCGGTGCGCTTCTGGGCGCCTTCATGGCGGTGCTGAATATCCAAGTCACCAACTCCTCACTGCCTGACATCGAGGGTGGCATCGGCACCGGGGGCGTCAACGGCGCATGGATCAGCACAGCCTATCTCATCGGCGAGATCATCGTCATTCCGATGACCGACTTCCTGAGCCGGGTGTTTTCGATGCGCCGCTACCTGATCGCGAGCACGTCGTTGTTCCTGCTGTTTTCGGTTGCTTGCGGCCAGGCGCACAGTCTTCCCGAGATGATCGCGCTGCGTGGCTTGCAAGGCTTTTTCGGCGGCGTGCTGATCCCGCTCGCCTTCACCATCATCGTCACCCTGCTGCCGCCATCGAAGCGGCCGATGGGCTTCGCCGGCTTCGCCGTGACCGCCACCTTCGCGCCGGCCATCGGCCCGACGATCGGCGGCTGGCTGACCGACAATTACGGCTGGCAGACAATCTTCTACATGAACATCGTGCCCGGCACTCTGATGCTTGCGGCCCTGATCTACGCGCTGCCGCGTTCGAAGGCGCAGATCGCGCTGCTGCGGCACGGCGACTGGGTCGGCATCGCCCTGATGGCGATCGGGCTCGCCGCGTTTCAGACCGTGCTTGACGACGGCAACGTGTATGACTGGTTCGGCTCGCCGTTCATCGTCAAGCTCAGTGTCGTCTCCGCGTTGGCGCTGAGCGCCTTCATCGCCGTGGAACTCTACCGCAAGGACCCGCTGATCCGCCTCCGGCTGCTGGTCCGGCGCAACTTCGGCTTCGGCACGCTGGGCAACTTCCTGCTGGGCTTTGCGCTGTACGGTTCGGCCTATCTGCTGCCGCAGTATCTCGCGGTCGCACAGGGGTTCGACGCGCAGCAAAGCGGCGAGGTCATGGCCTGGACCGGCATACCGCAGCTATTTGTGATCCCCTTTGTGCCGCTGCTGATGCGCCGGTTCGATTCGCGTCTTCTTGTCAGCGTGGGACTGGCGGTTTTCGCTCTGAGCTGTTTCCTGAACCTGTATCTCAAACCGGACTATGCGAGCCCGCAGCTTTTCGCCCCGGATGTCATCAGGGCGCTCGGTCAGGCCTTGGTGCTGACGCCGCTTTCCGCCGTTGCCATGGTCGGCATCACGGCGGACGAGGCCGGTGCCGCGTCCGGTCTGTTCAACATGCTGCGCAACCTGGGGGGAGCCATCGGCACGGCGGCGATTGAAACTTTCTTCACCAAGCGCGAGCAGTATCATTCGTTCGTCATCAATGCCCATGTCTCGCAACTGGAACCGGCGACCCGGACTCGGCTGGACTCACTGCAGCAGTATTTCATGGCGCATGGGTTTCCCGACCCGGCGGGTGCGATGCATCGCGCGGTCGTCGCGGTCGGGCAGATCATCCGAGCGCAGGCGACGGTGATGGGGTATGCTGACTGCTTTGGCCTGATCGGCGTTGTTGCGGTCTGCGCTGTCGTGTCGGTTGCCGTGCTCAAGAAGGGGGCGGCGGCGGGCGCCGGCGCACATTAGGCAACGCCCAAAAATTACCGCTTCATGGTGGCACCCTTGGAGAGATGGTGTAATTCCATTCGGGATGGAATGTGTCACCCTTGATATTGAGGGTTGCCATCTCTGCGTCGCTGACTTTGA
>JBEKLE010000304.1:0-7964 GCA_050010355.1 Rhodopila sp.
GCGCGGCGGCCGAAAGGAGGAAGTGCTGGGCCATGAAACGCCTGCGTTGCTGGAACGTCCCAGGAACTTCTCCCAGATCGCAGTGGCTGTCAACGGCGGTGGCGGTTGCTACATAATACCGCATGTTCATCGCCAAGGCGGTGTGCGAGGGGTGCGGCGACTGTTCGGTCCAATCGACTTGCGTCAGCATCCAGCCGGTCCGCACCGCCTTGGGCGTCAAACGACGCATCGACCAGTCGAGCTGCAACAAGGATTACAGTTGCGCCAACGGCTTCTGCCCCTCTTTCATCACCGTGCGCGACGCGGAGCCCCGTAAGCCGGCGGGCGCGGACATCAGCGACGAACTGTTCACAGATTTGCCGGAGCCCATGCCGGTTCTGACGGAGGGGCACACCGTCAACCTGATGATCGCCGGCATTGGCGGGACAGGCGTGGTGACGGCCGCCGCCCTGATCGGCATGGCTGCACACCTGGACGGCAAGGCCGCGTCCGCTTTCGACATGACCGGCCTAGCCCAGAAGAATGGGGCGGTTTACAGCCATGTGCGCGTGGCTTCTCGCGCCGATGGCATCCCGAATCGGCGGATCGGGCGCGGCCAGGCCGACGTGCTGCTTGCCTTTGACGTCGTGGCGGCACTGGGAGACGAGGCCGCGGCGACACTGGCTCCCGGACTGACGCGGGCGGTTGTGAATACCGACCTGGCGCCGACGATCGCCTTTCAGTTCGACCGCGATTTCACGCTCGATGACGGCATGCTGCTGGCGCGGCTTGGCACCAAGATCGACCGCACCGCGATGGTGCAGGTCGCTGCTACGGCGCTGACCGCCAACGTGCTTGGCGACCGCATGATGACGACCTCCCTGGTGCTGGGCGTCGCGGCGCAGCGGGGCCTGCTGCCGGTCCGGCCGGCTTCGCTGGAGGCGGCGATCCGGCTGAACGGCGTAGCGGTTGCGGCCAATCTTAAGGCTTTCCGGCTCGGCCGCTTGCTGGGCCACGACACCACTGCGGTGCAGGCGCTCGTCCTCGGACACGCTGTTGAAGCGGAGACGCTCCCCGAGACGCTGGACGCGATCGTGGAGCATCGCAGCGCACATCTGACCCGCTACCAGGATTCGCGCCTGGCCGAACGGTATCGGTCGTTGGTGGACCAGGTTGCTACGGCCGAAGCCAAGGTGGCGGGAGGCGAGGCTCTGCTGGCGATGGCGGTCGCGCGTCGCTACGCCGGGCTCCTCGCTTACAAGGATGAATACGAAGTGGCGCGGATGCTCACCGATCCGGCGCTCTATGCGAAGATCGCGCACGCATTCGGCGACGGTGCCAAGCTTTCCTTCAACATGGCGCCGCCGGTGTTCGGCGGACGCCTCGTCAACGGCCGGCCGCCCAAGCGGGAATTCTCGCTGGCCTGGCGCCCAGTGCTGGCGGTGCTGGCACGGGCCAAGCGGCTGCGCGGGACTTGGGCTGATCCGTTCGGCCACACGCGTCATCGTCGGATGGAGCGGGCATTGATCGCCGAATACGAAGCCCTGGTCCAGCGCACGCTCAGTCGCCTGACCGCCGACAACCATGCCGCGGCGGCGGCCGTGCTGGACCTCGCCGGCGAGATTCGTGGCTACGGCCCGGTGAAGGACGCGGCTGTGGCGAACTATCGCCAGAAACTCGGTGGCCTTGAATCGCTGATGACCAAGCCGCCCCGGGGGCGCGCGAATGTCCGCCCACCTCAAAACGCGACGCTCCGACCCGGAGACGTCAGAACACTGGAGACTCCCGTACCATGATCGACGAACACCGGATGCAGCAACTCCTCGACAAGCAGGCGATATACGAGCTGATGTGCCGCTACTGCCGCGGCGTGGACCGTATGGATAAGGAGTTGACCTTGTCCTGCTTCTGGCCGGGGGCCATCGACATTCATGTCGGTGCCCACGGCATGTACCGCGGTTCGGTTGAAGAATTCCTCGACGCGGAGTGGGAATCCTGGAAGGTGTTCACGGCTTCCCAACACCACCTCTGCAACCACCTTTGCGAAGTGGACGGCGACCAGGCGCTGGCGGAGACTTACCAATTCTCGCTCTATTGGAAAGAACCCGGCGACGACCCGAAGCACAACTGGTTAAATTCGAACCGATACATCGATCGTTTCGAGCGGCAGAACGGCGAGTGGCGCATCATTCACCGCGAACTTTACCGCAACTTCTCGGTGATCATCCAGCCGGTCAACTTTCCCAGCGCAGCGAATGGCTGGCCCATGCCGTCGCAGGACAGGAATGATCCCGCCTATCGCACTCTGAAGAAATTCACAGTGCAGGGCAGATCCAATAATCGGCAAGAATCGAACGAGACTGTCAAGCCATTGACAAATTGACGGGCGCCGACGGGCTAACGTTCAGCTCGATGAAACAGCCCGCCGGGCATTCGCGGGAAGCTGCGAGAGTTCAACAATATCATCGTTCGTAACGATAGGGAGAGTCCTGTGAAACGTATCCACCTGAACGCATTCAAGATTGCTGGCGTTGGCCACACGGCAATCGGCCTTTGGCGCCATCCCGACAGTCAGGCCCATCGCTACAAGGACCTCGACTACTGGCTCGAGACGGCGCTGACGCTGGAGAAGGGCCGCTTTGACAGCCTTTTCATCGCCGATTTCCCGGGTATCCACGACACCTACAAGCGAAGCCCCGATGCTGCGTTGAAAGATGCCATAGCCGTGCCGCTGAACGATCCGCTCATGGCGGTATCGGCCATGGCCGCGGTGACCCAGCACCTGGGCTTCGGCTTGACGGTCTCCACCACCTACGAGCAGCCTTATAGTTTCGCACGCAAGATGACGACACTCGACCACCTGACCAAAGGCCGGGTCGGCTGGAATATCGTCACGTCCATCACCGAGAGCGCGGCGGGCAATCTTGGGCTCGACAAGCAAGTGCCGCACCACAAGCGCTATGCCATCGCCGACGAGTTCATGGACGCCGTCTACAAGCTCTGGGAATCGAGCTGGGAAAACGACGCGGTCGTCGACGACCGCAAGAACGGCGTGTTCGTCGATCCGTCCAAGGTTCACCAGGCGGCTCACCAGGGCAAGTACTTCCGTGTGCCGGACCCCTTCATGTGCGAGCCATCGATCCAGCGCACGCCGGTGCTGTTCCAGGCCGGCGCGTCGGCGGCGGGCCAGGCCTTCGCCGCCAAGCACGCCGAGGCGGTGTTCCTGGTCGACCCGAACGTCAAGGGCATGGTCAAGCTGGTCAAGGAGGTCCGCGAACTGGCCGCGGCGCGTGGCCGCGACCCGCAGAGCATTAAGTTTATGGCGGGTGTCTCAGTGGTCACCGCGCCGACCGACGCCGAGGCGCAAGCCAAGTTTGCGGACCTGATCCGCTATGTCAGTGCGGAAGGCACTCTGGCGCGCCAGTCCTCGCTGATGCAGCTCGACTTCGGCAGCGTCGACATCGACAAGCCCTTAGAATTCGTTGAGAACGACGGCATCCGCTCCGTCCTGGAACGCTTCACGAAGGGCGATCCCGACCGTGTCTGGACACCCCGCCAGGTGGCCGAGAAGCTGGCGGAATCGCTGGGTGCCATCACTGTGGTGGGCTCCCCCACCACGGTCGCCGATGAGCTGGAAGCACTCATGGATGAAGCCGATCTCGACGGCTTCAATTTCTATGACCACATGCCGCTGCGAGCCCTGCCGGAGTTCGTCGAACTCATCGTGCCCGAGTTGCAGCGCCGCGGCCGCGTGCCGCTGGAATACCCATCCAAAACGCTGCGCGAGAACGTCAGCGGCTCGCACAATCCCCGCCTGGCGGCCGATCACACCGGCGCACAGTTCCGCCCCGGCGCTGCTCGACGCTGAGAACACCACGGTGCTTTGCTCTCGCCGCTGGCTTGGGCTGAGCACCGTGCACCCAGCCCGTCAGAACAGGGATGTTTGTCCATGCATGTCTTCCGTTTCGACAGCCTTCAGAGTCTGGATGACCTGAAGCCATACGACGAGCCGATGCCTGCCCCCCAAAGGGGCGAGGTGCTTGTGAAAATCCACGCAGTCTCTCTGAACTATCGCGATATCGCTCCAGTGCTCGGCCGTTACGTCTGATGTTGGCCGAAAGCGGTTTGACGATTCGTTCACGGCGAAAATATGGATCTAGCCCCTCAGCGCAGGGGTTTAGTGCCGCTCGCTTGGCGACAGCTCATGTCAGGGCGCTGCATCGGGTGCAGAAGGAAGAATGCGATGAAATATTTGGCATTGTTGACGCCGGTTGCGGGCAAAACGCCCGCGGATTTTGGGCCGCATATGATTGCGGAGGTGAAATCCGTGTGGGACGGCTATGCAAGCGGGAGCCTTCGGGAAATCTACTTCTCGCCGACTCCCCTCGTGATTACGCTGATTTATGAGCTGCCCGACATCGCCGCCGTTCATAGTGCGCTCGACGGGTTACCGATGATCGAGGCCGGTTTGCTCGAACGTAACGTCGTGCAGCTTGGTCCATTCCTCCAGTTCCATACTTTGTTCGACAAAAGCCTGATGGATGCCGCCCAAGCTTAAATGTAGGCGGCCTCGCTGCTCCCAGGCCCTATGCGCGTTTGCCAGAGCGCTGGGGCGAAACGGCGCTGACGCCCCACAATTTCCTGGGAGTAGACCATGTCTCGTATCGTTCGCTTTCACCGCATCGGCGGGCCTGACGTTCTCCAAATGGACGACCTGGACATCGGGGCGCCCGGCCCGGGCGAAGTTCGGATCAAGGTCCGCGCCATCGGCGTCAACCGGGCGGAGGCGATGTTTCGCGCCGGCAACTATGGCGGGGCGCCGGCTCTGCCGTCCCGGATCGGCTACGAAGCATCGGGCGAGGTGGAGAAGGTCGGCAACGGGGTGATGGATTTCGCGCCGGGTGACATCGTCAGCACCATCCCGGCGTTCTCTATGGCGGAGTACGGCGTCTAGGGGGATGCCGCGATCGTGCCGGCCGTTTCAGTCGTCAAGCATCCGCCGAACCTATCGTGGCCGGAGGCCGCCTCGATCTGGATGGCGTATCTGACAGCCTATGGCGCGCTGATGCAGATTGGTTGCCTGGCGGCCGGCGAGGCGGTCATCATTACCGCGGCGTCGAGCAGCGTCGGGCTTGCAGCGATCCAGATCGCCAATAGCCTGGGCGCCGTGCCCATCGCCACAACGCAGACGGGCGCCAAGCGCGACGCCCTGACGAAGGGGGGTGCCGCGCATGTCGTGGCGACCGAGGAGCAGGACCTGGCGGCCGAGGTAATGCGTGTGACGAGCGGAGCGGGCGCGCGCATGGCATTCGATCCGGTCTGCGGCCCAGGGGTGGAGGCGCTTGCCGCGGCCCTGTCGGAGAAAGGCATCCTGTTCCTGTACGGAAGGCTCTCTGCGGAACCCACTCCCTTCCCGCTCTTGCTGACGATCTACAAAAATCTGACGATAAGAGGGTATGTCCTGTCCGCGGTTACCGGCGATCCCGTCACGTTGGAGCGCGGCAAGCGCTTCGTAATCGACGGCGTCAGCGCCGGGCATTTCAAGCCGCTTATCGACCGCAGCTTTCCGCTTGCTGAGATCGTCGAGGCGCACCGCTACCTGGAGTCCAACAAGCAGGTCGGCAAGATTGTCGTTACTGTCTAACAACGGCCTCCGTCGTCCAATGCGTATCTGTCCACGGTGCTCATACGCAAACGGACTTCGGAATTTTATCGGCGAGCGTGGGCGTCCGAAAGGATTGTGACGGTGCACAACAGTCGTCGCGATCAGGCGGTCGGGTTCTCCGTCTCGATACTCAAGCGGGAGAGCCAAGCGGAAGTCGAGATGCCGGTCATCCTCGCCGAGCACGACTTCGCCAGGGGTACTTGATAAGAACCGGGAAGAAGTCGACCCGCTCGGCAGTATCAGGCCGGCGCCTGAAGTCGGACGTGGTCTTGACGCCGAACCGGCGCATGACCCCGGTCACTGCTCCGGTGCAGATACTCTTTCGTGGTGAAGGTGGAAGCGATGTCGACACAGACGATGAAGGCGGTCCGGTTCCATGCGTTCGGTGGTCCCGAGGTGCTGGTCTACGAGGACGCGCCGAAGCCCGAGCCGAATCCGGGCGAGGTGCTCGTCCGGGTACACGCGGTGGGCATCAATCCCCCCGATTGGTACCTGCGCGACGGGTATAAGATGCTTCCTCCCGAGTGGCAGCCGCAGGTGTCGTTTCCCGCCATTCCGGGAACGGACATTTCGGGCGTCGTCGAGGCGGCCGCCGACGATGTTGAGGGCTTCTCCGTCGGAGACGAGGTGTATTCGATGGTTCGCTTTCCCAGCGGTCTTGCGGGCGGCAGCAAGGCCTATGCCGAGTACGTCAGCGCGCCGGCGTCGGAGGTCGCGATCAAGCCGACGAACATCAACCATGAGCATGCCGCCGGAGCGCCGATGTCGCTACTCACCGCATGGCAGTTCCTGGTCGAGCTGGGGCATAACGAACCGAACCCGCTTCAGCCGAAGCAACATGAGCCGGTGCCGCTTGAGGGCAAAACGGTCCTCGTGAACGGCGCTGCGGGCGGCGTGGGGCACTTCGCGGTGCAGATCGCCAAGATGAAAGGCGCGCACGTCATCGCCGTGGCATCGGGCAAGAATGAGGCGCTTCTGCGTGGACTGGGTGCCGAGGCGTTCATCGACTACACCACGACTCATCCCGAGGAGGTGGCGCATGACATCGATCTCGTCATCGACGCCCTCGGCGGACCGAGCACCGGTCGCTTCCTGCTTACGCTGAAGCGCGGCGGCGCATTGTTTCCGGTGTTTCCCTTGGGCTTCTCCGGTGCCGAGGATGCCGAGCGGCTGGGCGTCACGGTCTCGGCGACCCAGGTCCGCTCAAACGGCGCACAATTAGCGGAACTCGGGCGCTTGCTCGATGACAGGAAGATCCGCGTCGTCCTCGACAGCACATATCCGCTTGCCGACGCGCGCCAGGCGCACGAGCGGGCGGCCCAAGGGCACATTCAGGGCAAAATCGTGCTCGATGTAGCGAAGGCCGAAGCTTGAAGGATCATGCTTCGGCTGGCGCCTCGTCGCGGAGAGTGACGGCGGTCGCCTTATGAAAGCACCAACTCGATGACCACGGACGCGAAGCTGCGCCACGGAACGATGGCTTGGTTCGAGCTGGTGGGGACTCTATTGTGCAAAGCAGCTTTGAATTTCGGTCGCTCGCCAGAACTCAATCTTTCGCAGGTCGAGCGCTATACCGACGGGGTCGAACTGTCCGAGGGCCTCGTTCAGGGTATGCGCTTCGACACCTGGGAGCCAGGACATCCTTCAGGGTCGGTGCGCGGCAAGATGAGCGGGCGGACGTGACGATCGAAATGACGGCCGTGGCTGCGCAGGAGTTGAACGATCTGCACAGCGCCGATCCGAATTATCACGCCGCCTGTGACAGGTTCTTGAGCACGGGTGAGATGCGGGTGGACGGTGACCTGTCGCAAATGGGCGGTTGGCTGAATGCGGTGCACGATCCGATCGTGGACCGCACACGCCAGATGCGGCCGCATCTCAGCCGGGACATGTAGCGAAGGGGCTTCTCGCTGGGCTATCCTTTTTGAGAAGGCCGGCGCCCACAGATCCTAAACAGGCCTGTCCGTTGACCACCCAACGCAGCCGTTGAGATCGGCGACGACGGCGTCCGTTTCGGAGGAGCCGCCCCGAGCGGCCCAGCGACTGTCATGGACGCAGAGCGGACTATCCTCCAACATGCCTTTCATGTGGGCTCGCACCCGGAGCGACCGGCCCGACCAGTATCCGGACCCAGCGGTAGCCAAGAGAAGAGCCTGACAATCGCTCCAGCAACCGGTCAAAACCTCTATGCATGAGGTACTAATTTGACAAAATCACACTTCCGGCTCGCTGGCTGCACATTCCGACTTGACTCGGGAATCGAGTGTCGAATCACTGGGTCTCCACCGAATCGAGCGAGTGGGAAGGCGAAATGACAGAG
>JBEKLE010000305.1:0-8167 GCA_050010355.1 Rhodopila sp.
TCACTGATCCGGAAGCTGACGCTGTCGCAACTGCGAGTAGACCGCTTTCTGCTCGGGTCTCGCCGTGTTCCAGTTGCTCTCCAGCGTGCCGTCAGGATTTTGCCCCGGCAGGTAACCCCACGCCCACCAACCGGTCGACACCCCCTGTCCGCCCGCCGGTATCTGCAACGCGACCAGTGACCCGCCGTTGAGGTACGGGACGATCGTTGCCGCCCAGGCCTTGCTCTCTTCGGTGGTCATTGAGGATCCCATCGCGCCTACGAAGACCGGGGCCAGGTCTTCGTTGATCAGCCAGCCCCACATTGCGTCCATGCGCTCGATCAGGGCCGGGCCCGAGCTGACTTTCTGGCCGCTGATCTCGCCCGGAAATTCGTGCACCGAGTAGACGAGCTTATCGGGCACATCCAGTGTCACGATTGCCTGGATCGCGTTGCCGACACGGATATACATCGCGCGGATGTCGCGGTCCGAGCCGTCACCCCAGACGCTCATGTTGAGATAGTTCAACGGTTCGTTACGCAGATCGTAGGCGATCACCGTGTGATTGCCGGCGTAGTGACGGGCGACCGCCTCCCAGTCAGCGAGGAACCTGGCGTCGGTCGTGGTGCCGCGATTGCCGCCGCCGTCGGTGCCGTCCGAGGCGCCCCCGAGGTCGTACCACAAACCATTCTTCTGCTGTGCCCCAAGGGCGTCCCGCTCGACGCGGCCGGGCTCGTTCGCGTGATTGGCCAGCACCAGCCGAAGTCCGACCTTGCCTGCCGCGGCCACGATGCGGTCGATCACTTCCAGATCATGCTTCATCGTGGCGTTGACCCAGGACAACCGGATGCAGTTGAAGCCGTCGGCCACCATCATCGTGGTCTGGCGGAGCAGCGGAATGCCCTCATAAATCTGGTTCCAACCGACGCAGGCGAGCCTGACGGGATGGCCGTCGCTGCTCACGATCTGGCTCCCGTTGGTGCTGAAGTCGCCCGGAGGGAGCAGCGTTCCCGGCGGGCTGCGCTGGGCGAACGCGAGCTGTGTCAGTCCGAGCAGGGCAATGAGGACGGCTAAATTGCGGATCGTGGCTCCCATCATGCGTAGAATCCTTGCGGCGTGTCGCGCCCTCCACGTATCGACCAGTGGCAGGCGTCCGCATCATCGACGTGCGGTGGTATGTATTCGATACACGATGTAGTAGGGTGCCGTTGTCATGGCCCGTCTTCCGTCAACTGGTTGTGCGCACTGGTATCCGGCGGCGGCGAAACCGGCCGTCGGCCCCGCGGCCCGTTGACCGGCGGCACTGCTGGAAATAGCCATATGCCACCGCAGCGTGACCCACGATTGCCTTGGAATTCCCATGCCCCACCGGGTCTTTGAGCCGTGCCATGACAGCGGGAGGCTTTCCTGACCCCGCACTACGTCGGCAGCGAAATCTATCGGAACTCGAGCTACGGCCCGAAGCATCCCCTCGCCGTCCCGCGCGTCTCCGTCTGCACCGATCTGTGCCGAGCGCTCGGCTGGCTCCCGGACAGCGTGTATCACGAGGCGCCGCTGGCGACGGAACAGGAACTGACCCGCTTCCACGACCCGGCCTATGTCGCCGCACTGCGCCAGGCGGAACTGGACCAGGCCGTCAGCGACGCGGTTCGCAGCCGGTTCCGCATCGGCGCGGAGGGCAATCCCGTGTATCGCGAAGTCTATCGCCGCCCAGCCATCTCGGCCGGCGGCGTGATGCTGGCGGCACGGCTGACCGCCGGTGGCGGGATCGTCCACTGCCCCGGCGGCGGCACGCACCACGGCCGACGGGACCGGGCATCGGGGTTCTGCTTTCTGAACGATCCGGTGCTGGGGCTGCTGACGTGGCTGGACCTCGGCCTCGACAACATCGTCTATCTGGACATCGACGCGCACCATGGCGACGGCGTGCAGGATGCGTTTCACGACGATCCCCGCGTTTTCACCATCAGCCTGCACGAGGGCGCCCGCTGGCCGTTCACCGGCCCCGCCCACGACCGGGCCGGCGGTGCGGCCCGCAACTTCCCGCTGCCCGCCGGTTGCAACGATGCGGAATTCGCCTGGGTGATGAACCGTGCCGTGCTGCCGCTGATCGAGGCGCGCCGGCCGCAGGCGATCATGCTGCAAGCCGGGGCGGATGGGCTGGAGGAGGATCCGCTGGCTAAACTGTCACTGTCCAACAACACGCACCGTGCGGTGGTGCAGGCGGTGATGGCGCGCACCCGTCGTCTGGTCGTGCTTGGCGGCGGCGGCTACAATCCGTGGACCGTGGGCCGCTGCTGGGCCGTGATCTGGGGCACGTTGAACCGATTTCCCATCCCCGACTGGTTGCCGCCGCCGGCCGAGGCAGTCCTTCGCCCCTTGCGCTACGACCGGGCGGCGGGGCGCAACCCGCCGGCGCTCTGGCTGACGACACTGCTCGACCGGCCGCGCGAAGGCCCGGTGCGGGATGCCGTCATGCAAATGACCAAGGAGAGCCTGGCTGAATGAAACCGCGCTTTGTCAATCGACGTGTTCTGCTGGCGTTGCTCGCGGACCTTCCCTTCGCAGCCCCATTCTTCCCGGCCCGCGCGCAGCCGCCTGAACCGGCCGGGCCGCAGCCCGAACTGCCGAAGGAGAAACTGGTCATCGTCACCCGTGACGGCACACAGCACGTTTTCGACGTCGAGATGGCGCTGAAGCAGGACCAGCAGACGGTGGGGGAAATGTTCCGCACCAGCGTGCCGGAGGACGGCGGCATGCTGTTCGACTGGGGTTTTCCGCGCGACTCGCAGATGTGGATGCGCAACACGCTGGTGCCGCTCGATATGGTGTTCATCAACGCGGACGGCACGATCCGCTCGATCGCCGAGAGCACCACGCCGCGCAGCCTGGCTGTGATCGACAGCCACGGGCCGGTGCGCGCCACGCTGGAACTGGCCGCCGGGGTCACTGCGAAGCTGGATATTCGGGTGGGCGATACGGTGAAGCAGCGGGTATTCGGCAATGCCACGTAGTCGTTGCGACGACATTGCCCGCGACAGCGATTGATCCTTGCATCGGAACCCCGCCGCCCATAGGTTCCGCCCGATTGTTACCGTCGGGGCGTGGCGCAGCCTGGTAGCGCGCCTGTTTTGGGTACAGGAGGTCGTGGGTTCGAGTCCCGCCGCCCCGACCATTTGAGCGTGATCGCGCGGGGCGGTATCGCCGGGCCGCGGTGGTCACATTGCCGGACAAGTTTACGGAGACTGTTTCCATGCGCGCCCGCATTTTCCAGCCGCCGAAGACCGCGATGCAGTCGGGATGGGCGAACACCAAGGACTGGGAACTGGAATTCGTGCCAACGCATGGCCGCCGTGCGGACCCGTTGATGGGTTGGACCGGTGGCGGCGACACACAGACCCAGGTGAAGCTGTTCTTCGACACCCAGGAAGAGGCCGTCGCCTACGCCGAACGCGCCGGGATCCAGTACGACGTGGAACTGCCGCAGGCACGCCGGATCAAGCCGAAGGCCTATGCCGACAACTTCAAGTACAGCCGCATCGAAAACTGGACGCATTGACCGGCCCATCCTGTTGATCAGCCCATCCTGTTGACCGGCGCTTCCTGATGGCCGTCTATACAGAGGTCACCGACGATTCGCTGGCGGATTTTCTGGCGGACTACGACATCGGCACGATGGTTGCGTTCCGCGGCATCGCCGAGGGTGTCGAGAACTCGAATTTCTCCCTGCGCACCACGGCCGGCGATTTTATCCTGACGCTATACGAAAAGCGCGTCGATCCCAATGACCTGCCCTGGTTCCTCGGGCTGATGGAGCACCTCGCGCAACGCGGCCTGGTCTGTCCCCAGCCGGTGCACGGCAGGGACGGCGCGGCGCTGCGGCATTTGTGCGGCAGGCACGCGGCGATCACCACATTCCTCCCGGGCGTCTGGCCAAGACGGGTGCGGCAGTTGCATTGCGGGCCGGTCGGGACGGCGCTGGCGAGGCTGCACCTGACGGGTGCCGACTACCTACCCCGGCGGGAAAACGCGCTGGGTCCGCGAAGCTGGACGCCGTTGCTGGATCGATGCCGCTCGCGTGCGGATGAGGTGCGGGCCGGGCTGGCCCGGGAACTTGACGACACGCTGGACGGCATCCTGGCCGCGTGGCCGGCCGGGCTTCCAGCCGGCCATATCCATGCCGACATGTTCCCCGACAACGTTTTTTTCCTGGACGGCCAGTTGTCCGGCGTCATCGACTTCTACTTCGCCGCCACCGACCTGCTGGCCTACGACATCGCCGTCTGCCTGAACGCCTGGTGCTTTGAGCAGGATTTTTCCTTCAACGTCACGAAGGGCAGGGCATTGCTGACCGCCTATCAGGGCGTCCGCACACTGACGGCGGAGGAGCAGGCGGCCCTGCCCGTGCTCTGCCAGGGTGCCGCGATGCGGTTCCTGCTGACCCGGCTTTATGACTGGCTTAATCCGCCGGCCGGTGCACTGGTGACCCGCAAGGACCCGCTGGAGTATCTGCGCCGGCTGCGCTTCCATCTGTCGGCCGTGGACGGGCAAGCCTATGGCCTCTGACGACATCGTCGTGTCGCTGCCGCCCGACCCCGACAAGGTCGTGGAAATCTGGACCGATGGCGGCTGCAAGCCGAACCCCGGGCCGGGCGGCTGGTCCGCGATCCTGACGTTTCGCAACGTGGTAAAGGAACTTTCCGGCGCCGAACCGGAGACAACCAACAACCGCATGGAACTGACCGCGGCGGCGATGGCGCTGGAGTCGCTGAAGCGGCCTTGCCACGTGATCGTGCACACCGACAGCCAGTATCTTCGCAACGGCATTACGCGCTGGAGTTCGGGGTGGGTGCGCAAGGGATGGCGCAGTTCGACCGGCGATCCCGTGGCCAACATCGATCTGTGGAAGCGCATCCTGGCGGCGCAGGAAACCCACCGTGTGGAGTGGAAATGGGTGCGCGGCCACGACGGCAACGACATGAACGAGCGTGCCGACCGGCTGGCGACCGAAGCGCGGCGGGCGGCTTTCGGCGCGGATGCCGGAAAGCGATAGCGCGCGGCGACGAAATCAGCTCGCGATTCAAAAATCCGCAGTATTCGACTGGCTCCGATCGAGACGTCTTGAATCGCGGACCGGGTCGCACTTGATTCCGCGCAACGACGCAAGCGGCTTCCTCCCCTATTCGCGGGACTTCGGGCAACCGGGGAGAAACAACCATGCGACGCTTGCTTGAGCCTACGCCACGGGCCATCCATGCCTTGCCCATCGGCATCACACTGGCGATCATCACGGCGGGTGCCGCACTGGCTGCGGATAAGTGCAAGATGAGGTGGGACACCACGCCAGCCGGCGATACCAAATACACGCAGCGGCAGGTGTTGGACGCGGGCGACGTAGCCGGCCACCAGACCCGCTTCTATGAATTTCACCGTGTCTACTCCAACGACAGACCGAACTGCGAAGGGTTGAAGCGGGTCGAGACATGGGTCCGTGGCTACGCCGACTTGATCGATCTCAGCGGCCCGACCTGGGGCTACGCGGTGACAACGCTCGAAGGCGGCGACAAGATATTTAGCAAATGGAGCGGCATCTCGCTGACAGTCGTTACGCCTGACGGCTCGAACGCGACGACAACCGAGAGCACAGCGCTATGGACCGGCGGGACCGGCAAGTATCTGGGAATCCGTGGCGTCGAGGTGGACCACACGACCTCCGACGTCGACAAGGGCTTGAACCAGTATTCGGGCGAAGTCGAATACTGGTTCAATAAATGACCGCGCAACGGTCGCCCAGCGCAACATCACCCTGACTCGCACAGTCGGGGTGATGTTGCTCACTCAAACAAAGAGTCAGAGCGCGCGGACTGTTTCTTTATCGCGGGTGGGGTGGCAGCGGCGCCTTGAGCACCCGGTCGGTCAGCTCCGCCCTGACGTCAACCGAGGACCGCTCGCCCACCTTGTGCCCATGCTCCGCCAGCCATGCCTCCGCTGTCTTGTACCCGGCGTCGCGCAGGGCGGTCAGAAAGTTCAAGGAGGTGCTGTTCTTCGATACAAAGCCAAGCTTTTCGACATAAGCGTCGTTGCGGATGGCATGAATCCGGATCGGCTTGTAGCGGCCGCCATAGGGAACTCCCGCCTCCGCCAGTTCAGCCAGCAGACTGTTGATCGCCTCGATGGCGTTGACCTCCAGCACGACCGAGGCGTTGAAGGTGATCTCGTTCTGCCGGTCCAGGATGCCGCGCGCGCTGTGCGGAGGCATATCGTCGCGGTGAAATGCATTGACCAGGACCAGAAGCAGGTCCTGTGCATGATCAAGCAGCGGCGTCAGCGAAGGGTTGCCCAGATAGCCGCCGTCCCAGTAAGGCACGCCGTCGATGCTGACCGCCTTGAAGTCGCTCGGCAGGCAACTGGAGGCGCGCAGCGCCGCGGTCGAAATGTCGGGCTGGGTAAAAATCACCCGGCCGTTGCTCGTCACGTCCGTCGCAGTCAGGAACACCAGCGGTTCTCTGGCCGCATTCAGCGCAGCCAGCTCGGCGGGGGGGAAGGCTTGCTCGATCAGCGGTGCCAGCACGTCGGAGTAGAACGGGTTCGTGTACGGCGAGACGACGAGACCAACCGCCTCCAGAGCGATGGCGACGGGTGACCAGTCGAGGTTGAAGCCGAACGGTCCGGGTTCGCCGAACAACAACGGGTTGCCGTCAAGGAACCCGGTGCGCGCGAGCGAACGCCAGAAATCGTCGAGCTTGCGTCGGGCGAGATCGGGGCCGCCCTGCACCAGCCCGCTCGCGGTCAGGGCCGCATTGTAGGCGCCGGCGCTGGTGCCGCTGATCGCGGCGAAGCGAAGCCGGCCGGCGGCAACCTCCTGCAGCAGGCGATCGAGAATGCCCCAGGTAAACGCGCCGTGGGAGCCGCCGCCTTGAAGAGCGAGGGCGATAGTCGGAGGCTGACTTGGCATCGGATGCTCCGGAATAAGGGTCGCTTCGGAGGGCATCGGCGCCCGGTGAAGGGTCGCGCAAGAGAGCAGCCCGCTCACAACTTGCTGAGAGGCCGTTGCGGCGGCTGACTTCGGTAAACGTCTTCGCCAGCATCCCGGATCGGGCGGAGTAAACGACCACATCGATTACGATTTCATAACAAACTGTGTTGATCGGCGCGGGAATCCGCGGTCTGACGGCGGCAGCCGCCCTGTCCGGTTTTTCGCAAAGGTGATCGTGCTCGAGCGTCATGGCTGAGATGGACACCACCTGAGCTACGGAACGTGGTGTCGCTTACGTGACTGGATGTCGCGGCCGGACTTGACCACCTGCCGCAGCGAAAAGCGTCAGGAGTCAGTATGATCGACCGCCGGAACCTTATACTCGCCACCCTGGCGGGACTCGCTGTTCCCTTCTGTGCCATTCATGCACAGCCGGGGCCGGAGGAAAGGCGAGACGAGCCTCCCGGCGGTCACGGTCCTCCACCTCACGAAGAACACGCACGGCCGCATATGCCGCCGCCGCGCCACGAAGATCGTCCGCGGCCGCCCGGCCCGGAGGCGGAATGGCACTGGCGCGACGGGCATTGGGACTGGGAGGGCGATCGCTGGGTGTGGATAGCGGGCCGCTGGTATCGCTGACCCCGACGGTCCTCGCGTGTCGCTGAGCCGAAGCAACGAACGACGCCCGGGACTCGATGCTCGGCCCGGATGATCATGGATGTCCTGTCGAATTCAATCACTGCGGCAACAATATGCCGCAGTGATTTGCCCGTTGCTTTCCCAGTAGGTCTTCTTGTTGAAGCCTCCGGCCTGGCGGAGGCCGGCAGGAGTTACTTTCCGACACCGGACCGGCGGGGATCGAATTTGACGCTGAGCGGGTCAGGATCGATCCGCTCCGTCATCAGTGCGGCCGAACCCTCCGCATACCGGCTCGTGAACTTCGTGCAGACCTTATTCCGCAGGCCGCAGCTGGAGAGTGGCTGCACGCTCGCCAATCTTTCGACCGTATGCGGTCCCTTCTTCAATCGCTTTTCGGAAGTGGAACCCTACGAGGATGCGTGAATATGCGTTCTCGTTCGCCGCCTGGGTAAAGCTCGTATAAGAGCGGAACACCGGTGCTGGATCGCCGCAGGTACTCCCGGCAGGCAGCGCCACGCCGCAGTCCTGAAAGCTGACCTGGTCGGTGCCGAAGAACTGTTTCAGCACCTCAGC
>JBEKLE010000306.1:0-7872 GCA_050010355.1 Rhodopila sp.
TTCGCTTCTTCCTCGGTGCAGGCCGCGGAACTGGAAGTCATGGTCGAGGCGCGCGACAAACTGCATGCGAACGCGATCGTCGAGGCGCTGGAGACGACTTATATTGTCCGGCAAGTGTGATCTGCCCCGCCAGCCATCGTTCGTTGCGAGGAGCGAAGACAACGGGCAGGTTCATTTCAGAAAGGGTCGCCTCGCCGATTCGCTTATTGCAATGCCAGGCGCGCGGAAGGTCACGGCTGCGATGGAGCGCATGACACTGGGTCGCGCGGAAGGCGGCGGGCGTTATGCGATGCCTTTTTTGGCTATGCTTCAAAATGATTGAACCGCGGCCCGCGCATCTCGCGACCCTGGAGGCCGAAAGTATCCAGATATTCCGGGAGGTCGCTGCACACGCCGCGGGTCCGGCTCTGCTCTATTCGATCGGGAAAGACTCCTCGGTCCTGCTGCATCTGGCGCGCAAGGCGTTCTACCCCGCCAGACCCCCGTTTCCCCTGCTGCATATCGACACAACCTGGAAATTCCGGGCGATGATCGCGTTCCGCGATACGACAGTTCGACGTTTCGGGCTGGAACTGCGGACCCACACCAATCCGGAGGGTCTGCGGGACAACATCAATCCGTTCGACCATGGCGGTGCCTATACCCAAATCATGAAGACCGATGCGCTGAAACAGGCGCTGACGGATGGTCGATACGACTTCGCGATCGGTGGCGCGCGGCGGGACGAGGAACGGTCGAGGGCGAAGGAGCGGATTTTTTCGGTCCGTGGGCCTGGCCATGCCTGGGATCCGAAGCGGCAGCGGCCGGAGCTTTGGCATCTTTACAACGGCCAACTGGCACCACGGGAAACGATGCGGGTGTTTCCGCTGTCGAACTGGACCGAGATGGATGTCTGGACCTATATCGCGGCGGAACGGATCGAGGTGGTGCCGCTGTATTTCGCCGCCATGCGGCCGACGGTGATGCGGGGCGGCCAGATCATTGTGGTGGATGACGACCGCATGCGTTTCCAGCCGGGAGAAACCCCGGTGAACCGAATGGTACGGTTTCGCTCGCTTGGCTGCTATCCGCTGTCGGCGGCGGTGGCCTCGGAGGCGGCCGATATGGACGCGCTGCTGGCGGAAATGCGGGTCACACGCGATTCCGAGCGCGCCGGGCGGCTGATCGACCACGAGCAGGATTCGTCGATGGAGCGCAAGAAGCGTGAGGGATATTTCTGATGCCCGACTCCGTTCTGCGCATGCTGACCTGCGGCAGCGTGGATGATGGCAAGTCAACCCTGATCGGGCGCCTGCTGTTCGAGTGCGGCACGATTCCGGATGACGTGATGGCGGCTCTGGAGCGCGATTCGAAGCGTTACGGCACGCTGGGCGGCGGCATTGACTATGCGTTGCTGGTCGATGGGCTGGAAGCGGAGCGCGAGCAGGGGGTGACGATCGACGTTGCCTACCGGTTCTTCGAAACGCCGGCACGACGCTTCATCCTGGCGGACACGCCGGGCCATCAGCAATACACCCGCAACATGGTCACCGGCGCATCGACCGCCGATCTGGCGATTCTGCTGATCGATGCGCGGAAGGGCATCCTGCCGCAGACGCGCCGGCACGCCGCGATTGCCTCCCTGCTGGGCATCCGGCAGGTGATACTGGCGGTCAACAAGATGGATCTGGTGGCTTTCCAGGAGCCGGTTTTCGCCGCCATCCGGCATGAGTTCCGCTCGCTGCTGGGGAAGCTGGAGTTCGACCGGATCACGCCGATCCCGATCTGCGCGCGCGACGGCGACAACGTCACCGGACCGAGTGCGCGAATGGCCTGGTATACCGGTCCGTCCCTGCTGCAGGGACTGGAGACCGCCGATTCTGCTCAAGCCGAACCGGGATCGCTTCACGCCGGGCCGTTCCGGATGCCGGTGCAGTATGTAAACCGTCCCGACCACGGCTTTCGCGGTTACGCCGGCACCGTCGCGTCGGGGCGCGTGCGGCCGGGGGATCGTGTGTTGAACGCCGGCGCCGGCACCGAGGCGGCGGTTACGCGCATTGTCACCATGGACGGCGACCGGGCCGAAGCCGGCGCCGGCGAGCCTGTCACTTTGGTGCTGGATCGGGAGATCGACGTCTCCCGCGGTGACGTCCTGTCGGGGGATCCAGCGCCCGCCGCGGCGGACGGGCTGGACAGCTGGGTTGTCTGGATGGACGAGACGCCGCTGTTCCGTGGCCGCGCCTACCTGCTGATGCTTGGCACGCGGGCCGTGGTGGCGACGGTGACCGATATCACCACGCGGCTGGATATGGAGACCCTGGAAGAAGTCAGCGTGCGGGAACTGGCGTTGAACGAAATCGGGAGGGTGTCGATCTCGCTGACGCACCCGGTGGTGTGCGAGCTATACGAGACCAGCCGCGAACTGGGCGGGTTCATCCTGATCGACCGGCTGACCCGCGGCACGGTGGGCGCGGGGATGGTGACCGGCATCCGCACGCGGAATACCAACATCGTCTGGCACCGGTTGGATGTCGACAAGGCGGCGCGGTCGCTGATGAAGGGCCAGAGGCCGGCGGTGCTGTGGTTCACCGGCCTGTCCGGGGCCGGCAAGTCAACGATCGCGAACCAGGTGGAGAAGCGTCTTCACGCGTTCGGACACCACACGATGATCCTGGATGGCGACAATGTGCGGCACGGGCTGAACCGCGACCTTGGGTTCTCGGAAGCGGACCGGGTGGAAAACATCCGCCGGATTGCGGAGGTTTCCCGGCTGTTCGTGGAAGCGGGGCTGATCGTCATCGTATCGTTCATCTCGCCGTACCGGGCGGAGCGGATGCTGGCGCGGGACCGGGTTGGCGGCGACGAATTCCTGGAGATCTTTGTCGATACACCGATCGAGGAATGCCGGCGGCGCGATCCGAAGGGGCTTTACGAGAAAGCGGACAGCGGCCTGATCCGGAACTTCACGGGGGTTGATGCGCCGTACGAGGAACCGCTTGATCCGGAGATCCGGCTGCGGACGCTGGAACGTGGACCGGGCGCGCTGGCGGATGAGGTGGTCACGGCACTGCGGAAGCGGGGGATCATTGCGTGAGGTGCGTTTGACAGCGTGAGTGGCGCACTTGTTCGCCAACAAAACCCAACTTGGAAGCGGCGGCAACAGCAGGTTTTGGAACCGCAAAGGAACGCAAATCGGGGTAGTGGGTCAGTTTGAATGTCTTGAGCCGGAAGGAGACTGGCAGGTCTGGAGCAAGCGGCGCCAAGAAGCTGCCGTTCGCATGACCTCAGCCTCTGACGGCTCCGGACCCAAGTCGGTGCCTCAGGTAGCCCGGCGCAGTTACCAGAACCGGACTCTCATCTCCGATCAGCATCGACGGCATCGCGAAAATGTCGGCCATTCCGCCTGCTATGGTCGACGTTTCGGAAGCGGACACAGCGGCGGGCGACCAGATAGCCGGTATGAGCCATCCGGTGAGTACGCTGCGAGCACCGATAGGTTGAAACTGCCCCCCCGTGCGTTCTCCTGAATACCTAGTATAGGTAAGTGATACCCATCTACTACAGAGGTTTTCATCGCTTTTCGCACAATTCCTTAAGCCTGCGAAAACGCGGATCGTCAGATAGTTCGGCCCTTGCCTCAGTGATGCTCTCAAGCACATTGGCAATACCATACGGCCAGTTGGCAGCGTCATCGGAAAGAATGCCCGACAGGAGATCGAGCACAATCTCCGGATGGGCCGCGATGATTCGCTTGTTCTTGTCTCGGAGCAGCGACAGGTGCGTAGTGCGCGCGTCCGTGCGTGCCAGCAATGGGCGAACTGCCTCTGTCATGGCAGGAAAGTGAGCTTCATCGTCAAAGACGACGTGGATAAGGCCGCTCACGACAGCCGGCGTTCTGGCTGACAGTTGCAGCGGCCAAACGCCACGCAGGAAGGTAAGCTTTTCGTCGATTTCCTCAAACTGCCTAACATGCCAAAGCGCATGGGTGCGCAGCGTATCGCCGCTACGGATAAGGACCATCCGGAAGTCGTCATCCGACAGCCAGCGGCCGTCATCCGTCTTCGCAAGCCACCCGCCGATACAGAAGCGGGCAACGCCCTCCGGACTGTAGCTCGGCGAGCGCAACTCGCCTGTGGCGAGCCGTGTCATCACGGGTGCAAGCAGCCGATAGAGCTTTTCATCGAAAACGAGCGGGTTCAGGAAAAAGCCTGCGAGCATCGCATCTCGGCTGGCGTCATCCTCGTCGAGTGCGGAAAGTACGAACTGTTCGCACCACTCTCCCGCATGGAGATGCAGCGATGCGAGGCGCCGCGCGAAGATAACGAGACTTAACCGTCGATGGTCCCCGGGGAGAGAGAGAAGCCGGGTTGCCATAGCAATCCACGCCTCAGGCAGAGGTTCATTGGCTTTTATCTCCGCGAGGAGAGGGTCGCCGAACAGCGCATCGCAAAGATGGCCGACGGCGGAACCGACTGCTTCGTCGGGCCACCTACGCTTCTCTCCGGCGCCCCTGGGCGCGGCCTCCGATGCAAGTGCGTCGACCAGCTTGTCGGAAATGATCTCAAAAGCTTCGCGGTCCCGCCCGAAGAGAAGCTTGTGCGCGCTTTCGAGCCAATTGCTTGCCGCCCGCACAATCCCGGCCAGAGGTAGTGCGGCGAGTCGTCTAGCGATGAGCGCTGCGAACCCCGGTTTGTCCGTTCGGCGCGCATTACTGTGGAGGAAATCACCCCACGCTGAACTGACATCTTTGCCCTGCAACGTATTCCACCGCAGGGCTGCGAGCAGGCGCACCGGGCGTTTTTCGGAAAGCCCGGCAAATGGGTCGAACTCCTTGAGCTCGCCCCACGTTCGGCTCCGCCCTTCGATGGCCCACGAAATCAAATCCGCGATCGGAACGGCATCGACATCTCCAAAGGATTTGTCGGTGATTACGGACCCGCCGCGGCTGTCCCGTGAATCGGCAGCATGCGCCGCCCCTTCCTTCGCGGCTTCGCGGAGCTGCGCCGCAAGTCGTTGGGCCGAGCGGTCGAGCTTCTTGCTGATCGTGCAGCCGCCCTGGCGTAGCCATTCAATACGCTCATGCACCGTCCACGCCTTGTGCCTGCGGTTGTCGGCGGCCGAAAAGCGAGGGCAGCGCGGCGGTCCCTTGATGACCCTGTCTTCGATCCTGGCTTTCACGTCACTCGACATGCGGTTCCAAAGATCGCGAAGCGCAAGCAGCACATCGCGCTGATCGTGGAAACCCCAAAAGACGTTGTCGTGGACCCCCGCCAGAATCTCACATGCAGCAGAGTCATCGAGAAAGCCCGGCAATCGGCAGGCCCAAACTCGCAACCTTCCGAACACTGGATCACCGTCCCGGCGCCATGCCTCCAACTCCTGCCATGCCAACGCAGGATCGAGGCTGACGAGGCGCTTGAAAAGTATGATGTATTCGAATACCGGCACGTTGATGCCGAAGCTGCGTTCGGATGAGACGCCTACAAGGGCCGAATCGGGATCGATTGAGGCGACGTTGGGCACCGTATAAGGGCTGACTTCGCGCTCAAGATCGACCGCCAGCTCCAGATTCTGCCTCGAAAGGGGGATCACGTTCGAAAGTTGTTCGGCGGGAACATCGATAGCTACGTGCCGGTCCGGATAGGATACGTCGAGCCCGACAAGGTCGCGGAGTTTGAAGCTTCCGCCCTTTGCTGGATAGTGCCCCCTCCAGACCGACCGCGTAGCCGTCAGCGCCGGTCTAAAGACCTCAGTATATCGTCGCCTATTCTGTCCGGTCCACCCGTCCTTGGCGATGGCGGCCTGCAATGCAATTGCGCTCGTGTAGTCAGGCTGTCGCGGAAGCTTCCAGCATTCAAAAAGGTAGTGCCATGCTTGGCGTATTTCGAAGGCAACTTTCTTCTGCTCCAGTGCGAAGGTGATGAGCTCCACCATCTTTGGGTGAAGGCCGCTCTGTCCTGCCGCCCACCATATCGCTGCGGGTTGATCGCAAACGCTGTGAAACCACATTGCAATAGACTGAAGCCTGGGGGGAAGTTCCGTGGTGTGCAGCGGGGAAGGTCCGCGGAGCCGCCCTGCTGCAACCGGCTGATCGACCGATGCCCGGCCGAGCGCGTTGATTGCATCTGGTGGAACTTCGATCTGAGCATGCATCGCACCGCGTTTTGCAGGATCGGAGGGCATGTCGGAATCAAGCCCGTAGTCAGCGAACGGATCTATGGATGGGGAATCCTTCTCCATGAAGTTTACCCGGGCCGCGCGCGCGTAGCGCATCGCCGGGTCGAAACTGCAAAGCCAGGAGGCGGGGAGGGCAGACTTTGCGATGGCCCGCGCGCCCTCCTCGGTCATGGCGAGGTGAACGACTTGTCCGCGCTCGTGGGGTTGGAGCGCTTGGGGACCCTTCTTGCCTCGCCGCAAAAGTCCCCGCTGCCACCTTGCTGGATTCCTGGCGCGTTCCGCCCACGCGCTGAGTGTGTTCCAAAGCGGAGAATGTCCGTGGGTTGAATCGTAGGCAATCGCAGTGACGCCCTTTTGCGACCAGAGGGCTTGCGCTTCGTCTGGGCGCCCGGATTGAAAAGCATAGAGGCGTGACGGGTTGGAGTAGGCGCTCCGGCTTAAAGCCTCGAGGAGATATTGCACGGGCGGATCGTCGGCCGCGTAGCCGACGAACACGATGCGATAGTTGTCCATGACATTGCGAATGAAACCGGTGGCCCATCCCTCGGCTAGATACGCGCGGCCGAACTCGGCGCTCGATAGGACAAAGCTTCCTCCAACGGGCACTTGGTAGGCTTTATCGAATACGCCGTGGAGGTGAACGATGCCGTCGAAACTCGCGACCTCCCGGAATTGCGGCAGGCGCGCCGGCGTCCAGACGGTGGCCTTCGGAGCGGCCGATTCGAACAGAAGGTCGAAATTGGTTGTGACCAGGCGGACCTTTCCGTCTGTGGTGCGGCAGAGGTCGAGCAGAATTCGGTGCGCCCGAAGGTTCACATCGGCTGGTGGGCGGAGAACGTCGCCGACGGCGCGCTCGATGTCCGAAACGGAGAAATCCCGCTCCAGCAAGCCAAAGATCCGGTCGGCGGCGATGACAGAGCCGACGCCGGAAATTGCCCCGAGATTTTGCGATGCTTCGACCAGTTTACTGGCAGGGCTGTCTGGGAGTGCCCGGAGCTTGGCCAGAACTGCCCGAGCGAGACCGAAGAAATCGGGCAGCTTGGCATTTTCGCGGGATACCCCCGCGCCGCAGAAAAATAGCACTCGGCCTTCGTCGCGAGCGGTCAGGATCTCGTCCGGCAATGAAGGTCCGTCGGCAAGGAATCTCAAGGTTTCGCACTCACACCGATGCGTGTTGCTTACTACCCTACGCGGCGAGTCGCGGGTATCAGAACTGTCGTTTGAGACACCCTTCGGACCCCAGGCTGTGGCTAAGACCCGGCGGCGCGACGCAATGAAGTATGGCCATTACGTCAGCTTATCGCCATCGCCAGTTCGACAGCGGCCTGACCGCTCTGCACCCATTCCAGCCATTTGCCGCTACACCCATGAACGACCGCTCTGGAGAAATGGCGCGGATTATCTGAACGGCCGGGATGGGCGCCGAGCGGAGGTAACATTGCCGCAGTTCGCGTCCGGTAAGACCATGACAATGGGGAAACGGCATCGACCTGAAGCGGTCATGTCCGGACGGACCCTTCACCCGGCGATACCGTGTGCAAAACCGGGGGCCACCCACACTCACCCGACGACCTGGACCAGAACCGCAGCAACGACCTTGACTTATTTCCTATATCAATCTAAATTCCAGGAATGGAAACCTTGCTCCCACCGCCCCCGGCCACCAACCTCTCCACCCACCTGTATTACCAGCTCGTATACACCCTAACCGACCTG
>JBEKLE010000307.1:0-9419 GCA_050010355.1 Rhodopila sp.
GCCCGAGATTGAACGTGAGCGCGCCCTGGAGGACCAGGAAGATGACGATGAAGACGGTGGCGACCGGGGTGGCGAAGTAGGCGTGCAGTTCGCGGCTGGCGATGACGAGGGTCTTTGTCATGGGCCTTGGGTCCGCAACGTCGCGCTGTCGGAAGGGTGACAGGTGCATGCTGGCGTTGACGCAAGCGCGCGCCGCGACGACGTGGGGGTTGCCATCACGCCGCCTCCGGCATGGTCAGTGCGCGAAACACATCCTCCAGCCGGCCCGACGGATGATGTTGTTCCAGTTCCGCCGGCGTTGCATCCGCCACGATCCGTCCACCGGCTATGATGATCGCGCGGGAGCACACCGCGTCGACCTCCTCCAGGATATGCGTCGAAATCACGATCGCCTTTGCCGGCGCCATCCGTTCGATCAATCCGCGCACCTCGTGCTTCTGGTTGGGGTCCAGGCCGTCCGTCGGTTCGTCCAGCACCAGCACCGGCGGATCGTGCAGCAGAGCCTGAGCGAGTCCGACCCGGCGTTTGAAGCCTTTCGACAATGTCTCCACCGGTTGCAGCCTCACACCGTGCAGCGTGGTCAGGCTCAGCGCGTGATCGACCCGATCCGCCAGTTCGGTGCCGGAAAACCCGCGAACTCGGGCGCAGAAGCGCAGAAATCCCTCGACCGACATCTCCGGGTAGGTTGGCGCGCCTTCCGGCAGGAACCCCAGCACCCGTCTGGCGGCGACGCTGTCGGTCTGCACGTCGTGGCCCTGGACGCGCGCGGTTCCGGCGGTGGGTATCATGAACCCGGCCAGCATGCGCATCGTCGTCGATTTCCCGGCGCCGTTCGGGCCGAGGAATCCGAGCACCTCGCCGCGCCGAACCGCGAACGATACGTTGTCGACTGCCGTGAACGCGCCGAAGCGCTTGGTCAGGCCCTGGATTTCGATCAGAGCCGACTCGTTTGGTGCGTCCGCGACGCGACTCGTCACCGTGCGTTCCCCTGCTGCCCGCGTTGGCCGGCGGACATACCCGAATCACAAGTCAATGCAACCGGGGTGGGGCTACGTGAAGGGATATTAACGCCGATGACAGGAAACCGGCGCCCAGGCCCGCGGGATCAATTGATGCCCAGACCCGCTGGGTCAGGGGATGTCCAGGCCCGCGGCAACCGCGCCCTAATCGAAGAGCGAATCCACCGCGTCCTGGCCGAGATCCGGCGTGGCCTCGTGGTGCTCCGCTGTGAGCGATCCCGCGTTGTTATAGGGCGCGTGGACCACGACCCGCTCGACGGCCGGCGCGTGTTCGCCAGGGGCCATCTCGGTCAGCATGTTTTCGACCTGTTGCAGATGCTGGATCGCGCGCCTGATGCGCTGGCCGGTGACGTCCTGGAACGAACAGGCTTCGAAGATCGCGTTGACCTTCTGGTTCATGTCCTCCAGTGAGGCGGGATCATTCTTGCCGTCCCGGATCCAGTTGCCGATCGCCTCCGCGGCTTCCATGATCCGGTTCGCGGCCTCCTCCGTCGCCTGCACCACGGCCTCCAGTTCCAGCCCGCTGTTGCGGGTGGCGGCGGTCGGCAGCGCGATGACGCTGGCGATCTGCGAGCGGATGTCGGAAAGCTGCCCGGACAGGTTGGTTTCGCTGAAATCCATCAGGTCGGAGGTTGCGTGAATCTCCGCGCTCAGTTCGGCAATCCTGCGGTCGACGAAGGTTCGCAACGCGCCGATCTCCGTCCGGATCGTGTCGCACACCACCTGCTGGATCTGATCTGCCTGGTTCGCCACTGTGCCCGCCCGCCTTGCGCTCGATGTCCGGAATCGAGCAATAAGACGCAGGCGGGGTTAATATTCCGTAAACAGCGCGGGACGGTCTTGCTTGAAGCAAGCTCGTCGCCTGGACCTGTGACACCGGCCAGCGGCTGACTGAAATTATGGAGGAACAAAATCCGTGAGCCTCGGCCCGCGTTTCGTTAACGGCGCATGGACCGCATCGCGCACATAACGGCGGCTGGTCGAGATGCCGTTGGATGCCGGCCGGGTCGCGGCGCCCTATCCATCAGCTCGAACGATTAGCAGCCGACGATTAGATGCCACTGCGTATTTTCGATACGAACTGGCTTATCACGCCGACACAATGATCATAATCCGCCTTGTATCCTGTTCTGGCAATACTGATGAAAGATCTCCGTAGTTCGGCATCACTTCGCTTAATACGGCGTAAAATCAGCTCCAGCTTGTCCCGGTAGGTTTTGTCATTCAGGAACTGGGCTTCACCGTGTTCGATAAGAAATGCCCAGTCGAAGATATCGCGAGCCGTGAAGTCCGAGGCCCGGTAGAAGACCTTCTTGGCCAGGAATTCCGCTGGCGTTTCCACCATAGCGGTATGCTGTCCTATGTGACGCGATGTGGCACCCGGCTGTGTGAGACGCGGCGCCACGATGAAATCGATTTCGCCTTCAGCGACAAAAAATTTTGATCGCGTTCGAAGCTTCAATATATTTGTCTGCGATGGCCTCTGCCTTCGCATTCACCCGCGGTGTTAAAAACAACAGAAACTGCGGATCGGGAACAAATATATCAATATCCCTGCTGTCTCGATGCCCAAACATGTCGTCCAGCATCGTGCCCCCGCCGATCGTCCAACGAATTTTGCCGCAGGACCGTTCGGTATCGTCGATGATTTCCATCGCCTTCTCAAATAATTTCAGCCAAACAGCCACTGGTGTAGCCGTTCCTCCGCTCCTATGGTTTTGGCCAAGATTTGAAGATTGTCGCGTATTGCTGGCCACGAAGCATCCGGCAATTCATCAGCGGCCCGCGCCAGCAATTCAACCGGCAATTCAACCAGCGCGCGTTCGACATGCGGAGCTATCGAATCCGGCACGACGCCAGTCAGGAATACGGCGCGCATTTGCGAAGCGATTGCCGAATTCCTGTATGGGGCACTGCTTGAGAGCGCCAAGGCATCGAACCAATCCATCGCGGAACATTACCAGATACGGCTCAACGGTCAACGGAGCCCGTCACCGCCCCATCGATTTGCATCTGGGGCTTGAACTGTGTTTCTGGCGTCGAAACCTATCATGGGATGGCGGAACTCGACAACGCGCGAACCTGAGCAGCGCCAGAACGCTATCGTCCCTTGAAGTGTGTCCGGAGCTGATCACGATAGGCGATTTCGCTCTTGATTTGATCGACTTCAGGATCGCCAGCGCCGCAACAGCAGGGCATTGCCGACGACGCTGACCGAGGACAGCGCCATCGCCCCGCCCGCCACCAGCGGACTCAGATAGCCCAATGCGGCCAGCGGTATTCCGAGCACGTTGTAGGCGAACGCCCAGAACAGCCCCTGCCGGATCTTTGCCGTGGTGCGCTGGGACACCTCGATCGCGTCCGCGACGAGCGAAAGGTCGCCGCGCATCAGCGTGATCCCGGCGGTTTCCATCGCGACATCCGTCCCGCTCGCCATGGCGATGCCGATATCGGCGGCTGCGAGGGCGGGGGCGTCGTTTATCCCATCCCCCACCATCGCCACGACGGTGTGCCCTTTTGGCCCGCCCGCCCGCAGCGCGGCCACGGCTGCCGCCTTGTCTGCCGGCATGATCCGAGCGTGCACGGTTTCGATGCCGATCTGCCGAGCCACCGCGTTGGCCGCGCCCTCGGCGTCGCCGGTGAGCATGACGGTTTGCAGCCCCATCCGGTGCAGGCGCTCGATCGCCGCCCTCGCGCCCGACTTCACCGTATCGGCGAACCCGAGGACGGCCAGCAGCCTCCCCGGTTCGGCGAGAAACGAGACGGTTTGGCCTGCCGCCGCCATCGCCCGCGCCTCGGGTTCCAGCGCATCGAGGGCGATTCCATGTTCGGCCATCAGCCGGGCGTTCCCCAGCAGCAGCGTCCGGCCGCCGACCGTTCCGGTCACGCCGAGACCGGCCAGCGTCCGGAAGTTCTTCGCATCGGAAAGCGGGATGCCTTTCGCCGCGACGCGCACCGCCTCGGCCAGGGGATGCTCGCTGCCGGCCTGCAATGCGGCCGCGTCCGTTAGGTACGCGGCCGGGACGATCCGCGCCAGCGACGGTTTTCCCAAGGTCAGCGTCCCGGTCTTGTCGAAGGCGACAACCTGAACCGCGTGCGCCCGCTCCAGAGCTGCCGCATCGCGGATCAGGATGCCGCGGCGTGCCGCCATGCCGGTCCCCACCATGATCGCGGTCGGCGTGGCAAGCCCCAGTGCGCACGGGCAGGCGATCACCAGAACCGACACCGCGTTCAGGATCGCGGATGACGGCGTTGCCCCGGCAATCAGCCAGCCGCAAAGCGTCACCAGTGCGATGACCAGCACCACCGGCACGAACACCGCGCTGACCTGGTCTGCCAGACGCTGGATCGGCGCTTTCGAGGCCTGTGCGTCCTCGACCAGGCGCACGATCCGGGCGAGCATCGTCTCGGCCCCGACGGCGGTGGTCTCGATCACCAGATGGCCGTCGGTGTCGATGGCGCCGGCCGCGACGGTGTCGCCGACGGTGTGGTCCGCCGGCAGGCTCTCACCGGTCAGCATGGCGGCGTCGATCGCGGCGCTGCCCTGTTTGATGCGGCCGTCGACCGGGATGCGCTCCCCCGGACGGACGATCACAAGGTCGCCGGGGCGGACCGCGGCGACCGGGATTTCGGTTTCCACGCCGTCGCGGCTGACGCGGGCGGTGTCGGGACGCAGCCGCATCAGCGCGTTGATGGCGGTGACGGTGCTGCGGCGGGCCCGCGCCTCCAGCGATTTGCCGGCGAGAATGAAGGTGATCAGCATGGCCGAGGAGTCAAAGTAAAGGCCATGTGCTTGGCCGGTACGGAGCAAGATCCAGGTTGACAGACCCCACGCGGCCGAGGTGCCGAGCGCCACCAGCAGATCCATGTTGCCGGACAGGGCGCGGACGGCATCCCAGCCGGCGCGATAGAAGCGGGCGCCGAACCCGAACTGCACGACAGAGGCGAGCGTGAACTGCGCCCATGCCGGTAGCATCAGAGCCGGGACCACCATGCCTGCGAGCAGCGGGACCGTGAGCACGGCGGCCGCGATCAGGATGAGCAGATCGCGCCGGTCATCCGACCGGTGGTCGGTCGGCGGTGCCTCCGGCTTTATTTCCGCGGCACCGTAGCCGCCTTTCTCCACCGCCCGGATCAGGGCCGCCACGTCAGCATGTGTGCCGGTGACCTGCGCCCGCTCGGTTGCGAGGTTGACCGAGGCGGTCGTGACGCCGGGAACGCGGGCGAGCACTTTTTCCACCCGGTTGACGCAGGAGGCACAGGTCATGCCGGTGATGGCGAGGTCGATGGTTTCGATGGGTTCGACGGCGGCGTTCATAGCGGGACATAAGGGGATTGCGGGGTCGTCGATCAACCGAGCGCATACAGTGTGGCTCAAGACAATAATCGACACGGAACGAATCCCGCCCTAAAACCGGCCGGTCTGTTGGTTCATCGTTACAAAGGATACACCTGTGCGTTTGCTGTGGCTGTGGCTGTCCCTGGCCGTCCCGTTGCTTGGCGCCAGCGCACGCGCCGAGGTCATTGGCGCGCCACATGTCATGGCGGACGACTCCTGGACCTATCAAACGACGGTCGAGGACAGGACCGGCTGGCACCAGACGCGGAACGAGACCAAGGTCGAGAGGGTCGGCGCGACTTCTATCGCGGTAAGCATAAAGCAGGCCGGCTCCACGATGCCGCCAAACGAGCAACTGACCGGTTCGGACTGGAGCCGGACCCGCAGCGTCAACGGGCATGAGACGACGGTCAACCGGCCGCTGTATTTCCCACTGAGTATCGGCAAGGCCTGGACGATCGAATACTCGGAAGACCATCCCAACCGTCAGCATAACAACGAACACTGGAAGAGCGTCTACAAAGTCGTGGACTGGGAAGACGTGACTGCTCCAGCCGGCACGTTTCACGCGCTGAAGATCGAAGCCGACGGTGAGTGGACGGCAACCCTCGCCCCTGCCGTGTCCGCCGTAGCCGGATCGCGGGTTGATGCTGAAGGGTCCACGACCGTCGTGCAGACCGCAAAAACGCTTGCGACGACGGCAGCCGGGCGGACCTACAAGGCGTTCTGGTATGTGCCTAAGGCGAAGCGATGGGTAAGATCGCTTGAAGAGTATTACGACTCGAATGGCGTCAGAAATCAGCGTTTCACGAGTGAACTGGTCGCGTTCCAGGTTGCCAACTGACCGCGACGGCGCGACTGCCCAGGCTCTGCCAGTTTTCGGACGCCGGTATAGGGATCATCAGGCCAGCGGAACATCACCGGTCCTGCATCACCGCGGCCTGCGCGGCTGAGGTGCCCTTGCGTGGTGCGAGATGCCGCATCGCATTCGTTGCTACGATCTCGCATGGCGCGGATCCGGATAGTCGATCACGCGCACCTCCTCCGACGACAGATCCAGCACCGCACAGCTCAACTGTCGATCGTTGCGGCTATCCCGGGCATCGCCGGCTGAGCCGGGATTGATCACCAGGACGCTGCCGACCCGCTTCACCACCTGGCAATGGGTGTGCCCATAAAGCACGATGTCCGCATCGGCCTCGGCGAAGCGGTTCAGCTTCGTGCTGTGCGGATGCAAATACTCCCCGCGCGGCTCCCATGGTGTTGAGTGGATGAGCAACAGACGCTTCCCGGCCAGCTCGAGGTAGCGCCGAAGCGGCTGTTCGGCGAGAAAGTTCAGCAGCGCCGGATCGATGCCGGCGCGTTCCCGCGCCCGAACGCCGGCCGCGGACATGAACACCTCCTCATGGTTTCCCTGAATGATGTGGGCGCGGCGCTCCCTCAGCCGTGCCACGACGTCATTCGAAAACCTGTATTCGAATATGCTGTCGCCGAGGCACAGCAGTTCATCGACATTTCCCATTGCCTTGAGGGCCACATCGAGGCCCTGGGGATTGCAGTGAAGATCCGAAACGATTCCGACTTTCAAAAGCTCGGTTCCATCCTTAAATCCAGACGCCACGGCGGCGCGGCGGCGTCATCGGCCGGTTCGACCCGGCGCAGCATGGCATGCGTAAGCGCCACGTCTACCCCCGCGAACGCAGGTCGGCGGTCTTGGAGCACGGGGGGAGCACGGGGGGGCAAAAGCATGCCGGTGTGACGTCGCGCGAAATACCCTATATGCTCCTGACCAACGAGAAAGGGAGCCATAGACCCATGAGTGCGACACAGGAAACCGCCACCCTGGGCGGGGGCTGCTTCTGGTGCCTTGAAGCGGTGTTCAAGGACCTGCGCGGCGTCAGCTGGGTGATGTCCGGATACGCCGCCGGCGATGTGCCGAACCCCAGCTACAAGGCCGTCTGCACTGGCCGCACTGGGCATGCCGAGGTTGTGCAGGTCAAGTTCGACCCCAGCCAGCTTGCCTATGCCGACCTGTTGCGGGTGTTCTTCTCGATCCACGATCCCACGACGAAGGACCGTCAGGGCAACGACGTCGGCACGCAGTATCGTTCGATCATTCTGACCCACTCGGATGCTCAGGCCGAGACGGCACGGGCGGTGATGCAGGAGATCACCGACGCCAAGATCTGGCCCGGCAAGCTGGTGACACAGATCGAGCCGCTGACGGTGTTCTATGAGGCCGAACCCGAACACCACGACTATTTTGCGCGCAATCCCTACAGCGGATACTGCCAGGTCGTCGTGGCACCGAAGGTGGTAAAATTCCGCAAACAGTTTGCTGACCGCGTGAAGCGTGAGGCGGCGGAGTAGTGAAGCCGTCATGGCCGGACGGTCATGGCGAATGGCTGGCCTGGCGACTGGCTGGCCGGGCGAGGGGTTGGCGTGGCGAGGGGCTGGCCTGGTGAGGGGCTGGCCTGGTGAGCAACGGCCCGCGCGACCGAACTCCTGCCGGGTTTGACGCCGGCAGGGTGCCGCTTTAACGAACCGGGAAAACGGAGCCGCCAATGGACCTGAACTTCACGCCCGAGGAGATCGCCTTCCGCGATGAAGCGCGCCATTTCTTCCGCACCGCGGTCCCGGAGTCCATCCGGTCCAAGGTGGCGGAAGGCGAGGGGCTCACGCGCGACGACATGATCAATGCGCAGCGGATCCTGAATGCGCGCGGCTGGGCCACGGTGAACTGGCCGGTGGAATGGGGCGGACAGAATTGGACGCCGATCCAGGTGTATCTTTACCAGGACGAGATGCAGCAGGCCAATGTGCCGCCGCCGATCGCCTTCAACGTCTCCATGGTTGGCCCGGTCATCGCCCAGTTCGGCAGCCAGGAACTCAAGGAGCGCTTCCTGCCCGCCACGGCCAACGTCGACATCTTCTGGTGTCAGGGCTTCTCGGAACCAGGTGCGGGATCGGATCTGGCATCGTTGCGAACCAAGGCCGAGAAGACTGACGGCAAATACATCATCAACGGCCAGAAGACCTGGACCACGCTGGCACAGTACGCGGACTGGATTTTTTGTCTGTGCCGCACTGACCCTGCCGCCAAGTCGCAGGAGGGGATTTCGTTTATCCTGGTCGATATGAAAACCCCCGGGATCACCGTCCGCCCGATCGTCACCATCGACGGCGGCCGCGAGGTGAACGAGGTGTTCTTCGACAACGTCGAGGTTCCGGTCGAAAACCTTGTCGGGCAGGAGAACAAAGGCTGGGACTATGCCAAATTCCTGCTCGGCAATGAGCGCACCGGCATTGCCCGCGTGGGCGCATCGAAAGCCAAGATCAGCCGCATCAAGGAACTCGCCGCGCTGGAGTTCGCCGGGGAGCGTCCGCTGATCGAGAGTCCGCGCTTCCGGGAAAAGCTGGCCGCGGTCGAGGTTGAGCTAAAAGCGCTGGAAATGACCCAGCTTCGGGTGGTGTCAGACGAGCGCAAACGGGAGAAGGGCCGGCAGAACCCGGCGTCGTCGATCCTGAAGCTGAAAGCGTCCGTCATCCAGCAGCAACTGACGGAACTGCTGATGGAGGTCGTAGGGCCTTACGTCATGCCGTACCAGCGCGACTTTGACGGCAACAACGAACCTGTAGTTGGGCCGGAATATGCGACCGAGGCGGCGCCGATGTACTTCAATTACCGGAAAGTCTCGATCTACGGCGGATCGAACGAAATCCAGCGCAACATCATCGCCAAAGCGATCCTTGGGCTGTAGCCCGAGGGGACACACAGCGTGCCGGCCGCAGACAATTGAGGGCTTCCATGGATTTTGATCTCTCCGAGGACCAGCGGCTGTTGAAGGGCAGTGTCGATCGTCTGGTCGCCGACCAGTATCAGTTCGAGCAGCGCAAGAAATACATCCGCGAACCTGGCGGCTACAGCCCGGCCATGTGGACCCAGATCACCGAGATGGGTTTGCTCGGTCTGCCGTTCGAGGAAACCCTCGGGGGCTTCAACGGCGGCGCGGTGGAAACCGCCATTGTCATGGAAGCATTTGGGCGCGGGCTCGTGCTGG
>JBEKLE010000308.1:0-8159 GCA_050010355.1 Rhodopila sp.
CCGCCCATCGGAGCGTCACGAACCATCCAGCGGTTGATGCTGGCGACGACATCCTTGGCGAGCACCGGCTCGCCGTCGTGGAATTTCAGCCCAGGGCGCAGCTTGAAGGTCCAGGTCTTGAAATCCGCGCTGTTCTCCCACGAGTCGACCATCTGCGGCTTCGCCTGCAACTGATCGTCCACGCCCAGCAGCGTGTCCCAGATCAGCAGTGAGCCATTCCGCACCACATATTGCGTGGTCCAGATCGGATCGAGGTTCGCCAGGTTCGCCTGCGGCACGAAGCGCAAGGTCTTGGCATCAGCCGCAAGCGAAAGCCGCGGCGCCGCAAGTGCCCCCGCCGCCGCGACAGCAGCCGTCTTAAGGAAAGCCCGGCGATCGACTCCGTTGGCCATAGTATTACCCTGCCCGTGTTTGTCGCTCACGTCATGCGCTGTCGCAGACCTCGCCCTCGCATGAGCAGCGTGCGCCACCGCGCGGCGAAACGCCAGAGAGGTTTCTTTTCATTTTCAGGTATTACGCACCATCGGCGCGTCGGCGGTCGCGGCCCGGGCTTCGCCGACGCGAAATCCCTTCTCAGGCGGTCGGGGTACCTCTCTCTTCGCAGGCGCCGGTATGTAGAACCAGCAATCCAGTCAATTTCAGGATGTCGGGCAATGAAGCTCGATGTTTGGTTTGATATTGTCATATTGACGGAAGTACAACATCATGTCACACAACCGCTAGTTGATCATTGCTGATCACTCTTTGCAGGATGAGGAGGAGGAGATGCGCCAGATTAGCCACCTGATCCTACTAGCACTAATGGCGATCAGTATTAATGCGTGCGCGACGCCGATATATGCACCCGGCCCCGGTGTGAACGCCGCCACCTTCGAGCCGACTAAAGCGCGATGCTCACTGATGGCCCGGCACGCAGGCGGCAGTTTCGCGGCCTACGGCGACGCAAGCTATGTCGCTGGAGCTGCGCTCGGCAATGCCATAGGCGAAGCGATACGAACGCGAGCGGATTTCGATGACTGCATGAAGGCAAACGGGTGGATGCCCGTCACAAAGGAGGTGGCGGCTGCGCGAAGCGTTAAGATCGCCCAGTTGAAGGGGATTATTGGTCAACGCCATGCTTGCGTCATCGCGGCCCGAGCGAAGCCAAATTACGCTTCCCTGCTCACTCATTTGTCTGACATGACCATGGGCGATTACACGATGACACAACTCACCGATGACCATCCACCGACGGCAGTGGAAGCGACTGCACTGATGCTATATTGGGATGACGCGAAACTTTGCGCAGCGACCGCCATAACGGAGGTGGGTAAACTCCATCCCACGATGGCCGCAATCTTTTCGCAGCAGCTCAGCGACCTCGAGGCCCTGATGATTTCGTTAGTCAAGCGGCAAATATCTTGGGGCGAGGCTGACCAGCGGCAAAAGGCGAACAATGCGGCGGCCAAGGCGAAGCTTCAGAGTGTAAACATCTGAGTAGCAAGCCACGGAAAAGTGTGGTCGTCCTCACGGCTGCCACAAGAGGCGCCTCACCCAGTGCGCCAATATACTGGCCGATCCCGCTACTGCACCGTCTGGATCACCTCGAAGCCCTCGAACTCCGGATGGCCGAGATAGAGCGGCTTGTTGCCGCCCGCCCCGCGATGCGCCTGACGGAAGGCCTCCGACGTTGTCCAGTCCTCAAACGCCGCCTTGTCGCGCCAGATCGTGTGGGAAGAATACAGCACATGATCCTCCCGCACCGGCCCGCGCAGCAGGTGAAAGGAAACAAAGCCAGGCACACCCGGTAAATGCGTATCGCGAGAGGTCCATACGTCCTCGAACGCCGCCTCGGCACCCGGCAAGACCTTGAAGCGATTCATGGCGATGAACATCCGTGGCTTCCTTCCTCTGAACAGGGCCGTGCAGGTGTGTCAGTCCGCGCGCAGCGAAGCAATCCCAAGATCGTGCGTGGGTGCCGGAACATCGCTTCGCTCGCAACGCCGCGGCAATAAACGCTCAGCCCGGGAACCGGTCGCGTCCAAACGACAGCAGGTCGCCGATTGCATCGATCGATATGTCGGCCGGCCGCCGCTTGCGCAGTTCCTCGGGATCGAAGGCGTAATGCCCCTGGCGCGGGAAAACCGTTGTCACGCGATCGCCCCACTGCTCCTTCAGCGACTCAAGGATGCGCAGCTTGTCGTCGATCATAACGTAGTGGCGGGCAGGATACAGGCGTTCGACATCGTCCAGCACCTGCTCCTTGTGAACATAAATCAACACGTTGTCGCCAAAGGCCTCCCACAGGCCCGATCGGCAGACCTTGCGCGGCTGGAACGCCGCATCGCCGTCCGACAGGATGACCGCCGGGCCCCACGCCGAGACATGGCGAACCACGTCCAGCGCCCCCGGGTACAACCGGTCCGCAAACGCATACTCCGCCAGCCAGTTGGCGATGCGCAGGACCTTGGGGTTGTGCAGGTCATCCAGCCGGTAGCGCTGCAGTGCGCCCAGGTAGTCGGCATAACCGAGCGTACTGCGCAAATCCTCAAACAGCGCCCAGTACAGGTCGCGCGCTTCCTGACCGAAATGCGCGATGAAATGCTCGCTGAGGTCGCGCTGAACGTGGTCGTTGTCCAGCAGCGTGTTGTCCACGTCGAACAGAAAGACCAAATCATGCATGCGTCTTTATCGCACGACAGAGGGCGTGGCGGCGACGACCCTTTCGAGAAGTTGATCGATCTCGCCCGGTTCGCGCCATTTCAGGGTGACGCCAATAACGTTGACTTGCTCACGGACGGCAGGCGGCAATCGAACCGCGTCCTTCGGGGTGGTGACCAGGACGGCGTGTCGGTCCCGTGCCTCGCCCAGCAGCTTCTCCAGTTCCCGTGCGGTGTAGGCGTGATGGTCCGGGAAGGGCTGCGCCGCAACCAGGATCACCCCCGCCTTGCGCAGTGGAGCAAAGAATTTCTCCGGCAGGGCGATCCCGGCGAAGGCCACGGCTTTTCGACCCGCCAACGCCGCGATGGACGGGTCCTGAACAAGATCGGCTCGCAAAACCGGCAGGGTCGCTGGCAGTTTGCCCGCAGCGCCGGTCATGTCGGCGCCGATCAACACGGCCGCCTGGCAGCGGGCAGCCGCCGCAGCCACTGGTTCCCGCAACGGCCCAGCCGGCAGAACGCGTCCGTTGCCGAACCCGGTGCGGCCGTCGATCACCAGGATAGAGAGCGTTTTCGACAGACCCGGATTTTGCAGCCCGTCATCCATCAGCAGGATTTTCGCCCCGGCCTGCAGCGCGGCCTGCGCGCTTGCCGGCCGGTCGCCACCGGTCCAGGTGGGCGCGACCTGGGCCAGCAACAACGCCTCGTCGCCGACCAGCGAAGCGGGATCGTCCGGCGCCACCCGATGCACCCCGCGTGAGGCTCCACCGTAGCCACGCAGCAGGACATGGACGTCGTGATCCGACAGGCGGCGCGCGAGATCCAACGCCAAAGTGGTCTTACCCGCCCCCCCGACAGTAACATTGCCGCAGCAGACCACTGGCACCGGCGCCCGCCAACCCGGACGCGCGACCCGCCGTGCGGTGAGGGCCGCGCCGATCGAGGACAGCGGCGACAATGCCCGCGCGAGCGCTCCGTCCTGCGACCAAAAAGCCGGCGCCACCACCATCGTCAGAACTTGCTCGGGCAGGTTGTCTTTCGGTCGTCGAGGCGCAGCACGTCACGTGCTCCCGGCACGTTGGGCAGATTAGCGTCCATCACCCCACACCTCCGACACCCGGGCCCGGCAACAGCGACAACAGCGCCTCTGCCGTGCGAGCCGGCAGGTCCGCATGCCGGCGCGCGGTGGCTGCTGCATGGTCGGCGACAAGGCAACGTTGGTCGGGGTTATCGAGCATCTCTGACACGAACCGAGCCAGCGCGGGCGCATCCGCGACCTCGACCAGCCCGCCGGCGTCGCGCAGCAGGGCCACATGGTCGGTGAAGTTGCCGGTGTACGGTCCGACGGCAATGGCGCACCCAAGCCGCGCCGGCTCCAGCGGGTTCTGCCCGCCGCCGGGAGCAATCAGGCTGCGGCCGACGAACGCGATCGGCGCCAGACGGTACCATAGGCCGAGTTCACCCATGGTATCGACGATCCACATCCCCTCGCCAACCGGCGGCCCCAGCCCCGCCGCCCGGCGAGGGGCGCCCAATTCAACGCCCAGCGCGGCGCCTCGGTCCGGGTGCCGCGGCGCGATGATCGTCAGCAGGCCCGGGTATTCCCAGGCAAGCGTCCGATGCGCGTCGGCGATCAAGGTCTCCTCACCCGGATGCGTGCTGGCGGCGAGCCAGACCGGCCGGCCGGCCAAGGCTTTACTCAGACGGTCGAGTTCGGCCGGGTCTACCGGCAGGGGTGGGGCGGCGAATTTCAGATCGCCTGGGCTTTCGACGTGCGTCGCTCCGAGCGTCCTCAGCCGGTCGGCGTCCTGGTCCCCGCGCGCCTGAACACGCGCAAACCCGCCGAGAACGTGGCGGGCGAGGCCCGGCACATGTTGCCAGTATCCGAAACTGCGATCCGACATGCGCGCGTTGACCAGCATCAACGGAATCCCCAGCGCCTGACAGGCGGCAAGCTGGTTGGGCCACAGTTCGCTCTCCACGAAGCAGGCGGCGTCGGGCCGCCAGTGCGACAGGAACCGTCCAACCCAGGACGGGACGTCCAGCGGCGCGAACCGGTGCAACACGTCGCCGGACAGCCCTTGCTCGGGGATGCGTTGGTCGAGCAGCGCCTGGGACGTGACCGTTCCGGTGGTCAACAACACCTTGGCCCGATGGCCAATCGCCTCCAGTACTGGTAGAATCGAGGTTGTCTCGCCCACACTGGCGGCGTGCATCCACAGCAGAGGGCCGGCGGGGCGCGGCGTCGGGTCGATGCCACGGCGCTCCGGCAGCCGGGCAGCGATTTCACGGCCGTTCGCGGCCCGTCGGTGCAGATTCAGCCGCAGTGCCGGAGCCAGCAGCGTGGCCGCAACCGTCCAACCGGCGGCCAGAACGTTAGCGGTCACGCCGGACACAGTGCGTCCGCCCGGTCGGCGGCCTGGTTCAGCGCGTCCGTGATAGCCGGGACGGCTTCCTTCCAGCCCTCGCGAGGGACGCTGATTGCCGGACCGCACACGACCACGCCTCGTCCGAACGGCAGCGGCACCGGCATCCGGTCCCAGGTGCTGAGCTGGATACGCCGGCTGGTACGAGCCGCAAGCGGCACCACCGGCACGCCGGACAGCGCGGCAAGCTGCGCGACCCCAAAAGCGGCCTCACGACGCGGACCTCGTGGGCCGTCCGGCGTTATACCAATCATCTCGCCCCGCCTTAGCACCGCCAGCAAATTGCGCAGACCAGCCGCGCCGCCACGTGAGGACGACCCCAGCACAGGCAGAATGCCGAAACGCCGCACCACGGCGCCAATGAAACGGCCGTCGCGGTGCCGGCTGACCAGTGTATAAATCGGCCTCGGGCTATAGTGTGGCATTCGGCCCGCGATCAGCGCCAACGCCGGCATCAGCGGCAGAAACTCGTGCCAGAAGGCGAAGACCGCCGGGGCACCCTTGCCGAACGGGGAAAAATGGTCCCGCCCGTCCAGCGTCCAGCGCGTGGTCCGAAGCGCGAATGTCAGATAGCCGCCCAGTAGGGCCGCCAGCATGGCCTGGACTCGAGGCGTGCGCAGCAGGGACTTCATTGTCCGGCGCGGTTAGCACGCGCTGCCGATGTTACGGAAGTGTGGTGCGGCGCCGGGGATAGCAGGCCGGCATCCGTTCAGCCCCTGGCAACCCGGCTCCGATCTATCACCTTCTCCATCACTTGTTCCAGTTCCGCCGCTCCAAACGGTTTGTGCAGAACGTCATGTTCGGCACCACCCTCTCGCAGCAAAGCGCTGTCAGCGTACCCTGTCATCAGGAGAACCGGCAGAGCGGGCCAGGTGCGGCGGACAATAGCTGCGAATTCCACGCCGTTGATCCCAGGCATGGCGATATCCGCCAGGACCAATTCGGTTGGGCTATCAGCCCGCTCCAACGTGTCCAGCGCGGAGGCGCCCGACGATGCCTCGATCACCTCATAGCCGGCGTCGCTCAACATGGCGGCGGCGATCGATCGAACGTCGGCGTCGTCGTCCACCAGCAGGATGCGGGCTCGCCGCCTCGGTAAGGCCTCGACGGCGCCATGAGCAGAAGGCGCGTCCGCCTCAGCGGCCGCCGCGCGATCGGCGCGTGGCAGAAAAATCGCTATGCAGGCGCCCTCGCCCGGCGCGGAACGCACGGCGAGGCCGCCTCCTAGCTGCTTGACGAGACCCAGAACCTGCGCCAGTCCGAGGCCCGATCCCTTGCCGACTCCCTTCGTCGTGAAAAACGGCTCGAACATCCTCTCGCGCACGGGATCGGGGATGCCTGCACCCGTGTCGGATACGCGCACGGCCACGTACCCGCCAGCCGCAGGCTCCTCGGCCCAGGCCGGTTCGCCAAGCACGACGTTCGCCATTTCGATGGTGATCGCCCCGCCATTCGGCATGGCATCCCGCGCGTTGATCACCAGGTTCAGGATGGCCAGCTCTAACTGCGCCGGATCGGCGAGCGCGGCGGATAGAGCTACGTCCGTCTGGATGTTGATCCCGATCTTGCCGCCGATCGTGCTGCGGAGCAGCGGCTCCATTTCCTGGATCACCCGGTTCAGATCGACAGGTTCGGCGGCAATCCTCTGCTGCCGAGAGAAGGCAAGCAACTGGGCAGTCAGTTTCGCCCCCCGCTCGGCCGCGGATTTCGCGCCCGCGATCAGCCGTTCGGCGCGCGACCGGTCCGTTGCCTGGCACCGTGCCGGTTTTTTCGCCAGCAACTCGAGGTTCCCCAGGATCGCCGTCAGCAGGTTGTTGAAGTCGTGGGCAATGCCCGCGGTAAGCTGACCGACAGCCTCCATCCGTTGCGCCTGCCGCAGGTCCCGATCGGCACGCTTCTCGGCGGTGACATCGGCGGTCGCCGACCAGGTCCGAACGAACCGGCCTTCGGCGTCGAACTCTCCAGCCGCGGCCAGACGACCATCAAACACCCGGCCCGACCGTGTCAGAAACTGGTAGTCAACGACGCGCAACGCCCCGCCGCTCGCCAACATCTCTGGCCATGAACGATCGCGATACCGTTCGGCTGACTCCGGCGTCATGAAATCTGCTGGCGAGCGGCCGATGACCTCTTCTCGTTCGTATTCGAACATCGCGAGCCAGGTGTCATTGACGTCAATGAGCCGCGCATCCGTGCTGGTCGAATGCAACGCCATCGGTGTGCGATTATACAGCCGCCGGTAGCGCGCTTCGCTTGCGCGCAGCCCCTCCTCGGTTCGCTTTCGTTGCTCGATTTCGGTGGTCAGATGCTGGTTGAGCACCTCCAGTTCCGCCGTTCGCTCGCTCACGCGCTGCTCCAGGATTTCATTCGCGTGCACCACATCATGGATGTCGACGGCCGTGCCGAGCCAGGCGGCGAGGTCACCGGACAGGATCAGAGGCTTGTTGTGAATGCGATGCCAGCGGTAGACGCCGTCGTGCCGCCGCAGACGCGCCTCGACGATATACTCGCCGCGCGTCGCCGCGCCTGCCTGTCGCGTCGATACGAGGCGAGACTGGTCCGCGGGATGCAGGAGCAAGGTCCTGGAGACTTTGTCATCGCCCGGGACCAAGCCATGATATTCGATGAATGGCCGGTTGTAATATCTGGCGTGGCCGCCGGGCGCGATGATGAAGGCGATAAATGGCAGGGTATCCAACAAAAGGCGGAACCGCGTCTCGTTTTCTTGAAGGGCTCCGTCAATCGGCGCAAATTCCTGGTCGCTCATCACCCTACCAGATTTATGCGCCGCGGCGCGGGGAGACATGCCGGTCGCGGTTCCCGTTCATCCCCGACCGCCGTTCAGCCGTCAACACGTGCTCACGATCGCAACGCGGCCCCAGGACCCAAAGCGCCGAAGTCCACATGGTTCGTGCGACCATCGTTTAAGAGTGGTCCAGAATGACGAACTGACATCAAATTTAAGACAGCTGCGCCTAATTTGACAGAGTCGAATTACTTGGCACATTTGTTGCCCCGTCACGACGCCGCCTCCCTGCGTTGAGCGCGGAAACGAGACTCGATGGCACCGCGTCTGCGTTCGTGTCGCTGGTTA
>JBEKLE010000309.1:0-7784 GCA_050010355.1 Rhodopila sp.
GGATCTACGCATCCCGCGCGGTAGCGCTGGGCAATCTCGATCCGGCGGCGGGGCTGGCGTTCATGCAGCAGAACAGCACGCAGTTCGATGCGCGGGTGTTCCATGAGCTGTCGAAGGAGTTCCGGACCAAGACCGACACCGCGGGCGACAACGCCTATGTCGCGGGATTGTTCGGCCAGACAGGCGCCGCGGGCGGGACGGCTGGGGTGGCAGACGCCATTCACGCACAAGAACACAGCACGGCGACATCGGTCAGTGCCAAGGGTGCGCGCGGCGAATGGCAAGTCGAGCCGGCGACGTTCCGCCAGATTGCCCAGCCGGGCGAGAACATCGACATTCCGGCTGATAACGAGGCCGTCGCCCGGCGGTACATCGACGGCATATCACGCCAGTCCAACGTCAACGGCGATCCGGCGCGCATCGCGGTGGGCTACTTCTCGGGGCCTGGCAACGTCGCTCCGGCGGGCAGTGCGACGCCGTGGATCGAGGACAAGAACGACAAGCCCGACGGCACCGGCACATCGACATCGGCCTATGTGGCGGGGGTGCTGGCGCGGCTCAATGGGAAGGGCGGCGACGGATCGGGTGTGTCGCCGCGCTCCGCCGCGCTCGCCGCGCCGTCCTACCCGGACGAAAGTGCGATCATCCAGAAGGTGATCACCGACAACCCCGATCCGGACGTGCAGGCACGCCGGCTGTCGATGGTGAAACAGGCGCTGGGCACGCTGCGGCTGGCGACCGAGACCGACCGCCGCGACCTGACCAACAGCCTGCCGGACCTGCAGGCGGCGGCACTGGGCGGCAACGACATCACCGTTCCGGAGGACCGCATCCACCGGCTGCTGCCGCCCGCGCAGGCGGCGCAGTGGCTGGAACACCTGCACGTCGCGACGCAGGCCGGGCGGGTGTTCAAGGGCGTGCAGTGGGACACGCCGGAGCAGGTCAACGCGGCCTATCAGGACTTGTCGAGTGGCCTTGGGCCGATCAGCACGATGATCCGCAATAAGGGAATTACCGCACCACCGGGCACGGCCGCCCCGGGCAGTGATCAGGAGACGCCGGAGGCCTACAAGCTGCGCACATCGATCCTGCACCAGTTCCAGCAACAGGTCGCGGCCCGGCAAGCGGCACTCAGCGCCGATCCTGCGGGCTACGTCGCCAACAACCCGGTCGTCGCGGCCAAGGCGGCGGCGATCGACCCGAAGAACCCGGCGACGTTCGAGGATTATGCCAACGCATCCATGGCAACGCAGGAATCGCTTGGCGTCGCACCGTCCGACCGGCATGTGCTGGGCGCTTCTCAGGCGGCGGCGATCTCCAAGCAATTGATGGCGGCTGACCCCGCCACGACCGATGCGGGGGCGCAGCTCGATAGTATCGCCAAGGGCTACGGCAAGTCGTGGCCGCAAGCTTTCGGCGACCTGGTGACGCTCGGCAAACTGCCGCGCGAGTATCAGATTCTCGGCTCGATGGATGCGCCGGGGCAGGACACCGCGCGGGTCGATTTCGCCCGCGCGTTGCAGGCGACCGCCAAGCGCGGCGGGTCGGCGCAGATGGAGGCGGACGCACCGCCGGCGGAGATGGCGAACATCAAGAAGGGCCTGGACGCGACGATCGATACGTTCCGGCAGACGGCTTCGGTGCCAGGGATCAGCGGCAATATCGGGCTCGTCTCGAACGTGCGGGATTCGGTGAAGCAGCTCGCCACGTTCTATGCGATCCAGGGCATGGACGGGAATGCGGCGCTGCAAAAGGCGACCGATGGCATCCTGAACGAGAAATACGATTTCGGGTCGGCGGCCGGCTTGGGAACCAGTGCGCGGGTGCCGAAAGGGACTCTCCCAAGGGTCGAGGGCGCGGCGTCCGGTTTGGTCGGCGGCTTGAAGCCGGAGGACCTGATGCCGTTCCGCAGCAGCGGCGACAGCGGCACCGACAAGCTGCGCCAGACCGACGCGCTTCGCCTGGTCCAGCGCAATGCGCAGTGGGCGCCAACCGAGGATGACCAGGGGCTGTTTGCCTATGTGAAGCTGAACGACGGCCGCAACGTCCCGGTGAAGCTGGCGAACGGCAACCGGCTGGAGATGCGGTTCGCCAACCTGCCGCAGGGCACCGCGGCGCCGGCTGTCCCGGCCGCGTCCGATGTGAGCATGCAGTGATGGTCGGGCTGATCTCCGAACCCGCCGGCAGTGCGGCGACGCAATGGGAGGACCAGGGCGGCCAGATGCCGTCTTCGGTGATGGATGCGACGCCGTGGATGCGCGACACCAGCCTGCTCGGCGCGTCCATCGGCAACGCGGCGGCGACCTACGGCACCTATGACGACTACGGGCGGGAGGTCACACCGCCGGAGCCGACGATCCCGAAAGCCGCAGCGAACGAGCAATACGGCATCCCCGGGCGGCTCTCGTTTCCAAACGATGTGCCCGAAAGCGTGGCGCAGGAGATGAACACCGCCAAGCACGCCGAGGTGGTGCGCGAGGACGCGGCACAGCGGCGGCCGGGCGGTTTCGCGGCCGGTGCCACGGGTTTCGCGGCCGGCACCGCCGCCATGCTGCTCGATCCGGTCGATGCCGCCTCGCTGTTCATCCCGGTGCTGCCGGAAGGGCGCATTGCCGAGGGGATAGCGCAGGCCGGGCTGGAGGGGCTGGCCGGGCGAACGGTGGCGCGGGTCGCCGCCGGCGCGAGCTCCGGGGCGATCCAGATGGGCGCGCTGGCGGTGCCCCGCTATGCGCTGTCGCAACAGGAGCAGGCCGACTACGGCGCGTCCGACGCGCTCTGGGACACGCTGTATGGCGCGGTGCTGGGGGGTGCTGGGCACGGCCTCATCGGTCTGGGACGCGAGGCGCTCGGCGGCGCCGATGATGTGACCCGGGCGTTCGAGAAGACCCGGCTCGGGCGGGTCATGGCGGCCGATCCGGCGGCGCGCATGGGGGTGATGAAAGCCACCATGGCATCCGTGGTCGAAGATCGGCCGGTCGATGTCGAGCCGCTGGGTGATGTTTACCAAGCCGGCCGGCCAGCCGATACCGCAGCGATGCCCGCACCGCCCCGCATACCGTTCGGCCAGGACTTTCCGGATGTGGTTATCCAGCAACCCTACGGGTCCCCGGTCCGCTACACCGATCACCCGGACTATGCCGCTGCAAAGGCGGGTGATCCGGAGGCCGCGGTCCGCTTCGTCGATGCGATGGTCGATCCGGCGAAGCTTGACGAGCTGCGCACTTTGATTGGCGCCAGCAAGCCAACCGTGGTCGCGGTACACGCCGAGGAGGCGGCCGGGCGTAACGCGATCCCGCAAACCTACGCTGAGAAGTTGTCGAGCGAACTCGGGTTGCCGCTGGATGACGGCATCATTCAGGTGAACCGGCCGCAGCGAACGGGCCAGCGCGGCGAATACCGTCTGAGCACCCACTCTGAATTCGACGGGCCAGTGCAGCCTGGGCGCGACTATTTGATAACGGATGACAACGTCACGCAGGGCGGCACGCTTGCCGACCTGCGATCCTATATCGAGAGTCGCGGCGGCCACGTGGTTGGCGCAACGACGTTGACCGGATCGAGGGGAAGCGAGATACTTGCGGCGCGCCCGCACACCCTCGCGGCGTTGCGCGCAAAGGTTCCCGGTCTTGAATCCAGATGGCAAAGGGCTCTCGGCCATGACTTCAGCGGCCTCACGCAAGGCGAAGCAAATTACCTTCTCCGCTCCCCAGAGGCTGACGCCCTCGGAGATCGAGTCATTGCGCGCGCACAAGAAGGACCTGACGCGGCAAGTCCGAGACATCCGTACCCGCCAGGCCGCCGAGAGGACGATGACGGAGAAGATGACGGAGAAGATGGCGGCGGAGACCAAGGCGGCGGAGTAACTCCGCCGAGCGGCGGGGGCAACGGCCCAGACGGTTCGTCACAGGCAGCAGATGCAGAGCATCCCGCCACGCCAGGCACAGCCTCTCCGCCCGCCGGCATGTCCCGGTCTGAGTACATGCAATGGGTCCACCAGCAAAATCTCGACTACATCAACAAGGAGCGGCCTTACTTCCAGAAAGTCGCGGCCGGCTGGATTGATCCGGAGCGGCTGGCACGCGGAGAGCACTGGCTCATTTCAGTGCCCGAGGCCGAGGCCCGGCTGGCGGAACTCGACAAGATGGAGAGTCCGACCGAGTATTCGCCGGAGGCTGTAGACGCTTTCTACGGCCAATATCTGGAAAGGCAGTCCGCGGAGGCGGCCGAACGGGATGCGCCGGACCGCATCGCCAACAGCGAAACCGTGCGCCAGGCGGCCGGTGGCCTGCCACGCGAGATGCAGGCCACGTCGGACGCGGCGGATCAGGCGGTCAAACAGCCGCCGCTGAAGCCTGGCACCATTCCGCCGGAGATCGCGGCGCATATCGCTGATCTGACGGAATCGCTGCACCGGTCGGATGTGACCGGTCTGCTGACGGCGGCGGACCATGCGCAGATCGAGGCCGCCAATAGCTGGATGGATCAGGCCAGGCTGTTCGGCCAGGGCGCGCTGCAGGCGGCGGCCTGCGTAGCCAGAGGATTGATGTAATATGGCGATGGCAAAATGCATTGCCGAGGTGCAGGCGGCGCTTGGCGGCGATGAAGCGAAGGCCACCTCCAAGGCGGCACGCGACATGCTCGACCGGATTGAATCGCGCGCGGCGGCGCTGGAGCGTTCCGGCGTTCCGGCGGCGGACGCGGCGCAGCAGGCCGGGCGCCAGGTGATGGACCAGGCGGCGGCGGCGGCGGCAATCGAACAGCGAAACGCGCTCCTGAACCTGCAGAAGCGGGTCGGCCGGCGCGAGGCACTGGAAGCCAAGGCAGAGGCGCTCGGCGGCAAGCACGGCGTCGACCTGGTGCGGGCGATCCGCAATCAGCTGGTGTCGATCAACACCTACAAGGACGGCGTGATCGGCGGCCGGCGCAGCGTGTCAGGCGACCGCGACACGATGCATCTGGAATACCTGGGCGGCGCGGTGCGGGAACTGGAGAACGCCGGGCTGTTCCAGGCGGCGCGCGGCAACCAACTCGAACGGCTTTGGGGCCGCGAGATGTATGAACTGTCCAAGCGGGACGCCGGTGAACCGTCGCGCGTGGGGGTGACGGGGAATGCGGAAGCCATTAAGATCGCCGGAACGCTGCACAAATATTCAACCCTCGCCAAGACGCAGCTCAATCGTGAAGGCGCATGGATAGGTGATTATTCGGGCTATATTACGCGCACTGCACATAACGTTGACAAGCTGCGGCGCGCTGGTTTCCAGGCGTGGCGCGATACCATTGCTCCGTTACTTGACGCCGATCGTACTTTTGAAGGTGTTGACGATCGCGACGGTATGCTTCTTGGCGTTTATAATGCCCTGAGATCCGGCGTTCACATGTCCGACGCCGGCGGCGTGGGGATGAAGGACGCAGCGTTTTCCGGCCCGGCGAACCTCGCGGAAAAGCTGTCTGAAGGCCGCGTGCTGCATTTCAAGGACGCTGACTCCTGGCTGGACTACCAGCAGAAGTTCGGCAACGGCACGCTGCTGGAACAGACTTTTGGCAGCTACGGCCGGGCGGCGCAGGCGCGGGCGCTGATGTCGAAGTTCGGCACCAATCCGCAGGCCGAGTTTGACCAGGACATCCGGTGGGCAAAGGAGAAGTTTCGCGACAGCAACCTTGAAGCGGTCGAGGAACTGAACCGCGCCGAACAGAACATCCGGAACATCTTCGACAACCTGAGTGGCGAGGCGACCCGGCCGGCGAATGAGCTGATGGCGAAAATCGGCTCCTACCTGCGCCTCGATCAGACCATGGCGAAGCTCGGCGGTGTGGCGCTGACGCACATGTCGTCGGCGGTCAGCAAGTCGGCGCTGCTGCGCTATCATGGCCTGCCGCTCTGGCAAGCCTACGGCGATTTCTTCGCCGCACCGTTCCGCAACATGCGCTCCGGCGCGGCCAGCCAGTGGGCGGACGAAATGCTCGCCGGGATGGAAGGCATCAACCGCGACATCATCGGCGCTTTCAGCCCGAACGACGCGATCCCGGGGACAGCGTCGAAACTCGCCAATCTGTATTTCAAGCTCAACGGCCTGACGTGGCTGCTGAACAAGCAGAAGTCCGGGGCTGAATGGACCATGAGCCGCCAGCTCGGCCGGGTGCTGGACGTCGCACACGACGACCTGCCGCCGGCGACGCAGCGCATGCTGGCGCAGTACGACATTTCGCCCGCCGAGTGGGACATGCTGCGCACCGCGCCGGATCATGTCGAGGTCGACGGGCGGCAGTTCCTGACGCCGGCAGCCGCCAAGCGGGTGCCGGATGCGGATATCGCGGCAAACCTCCAGGACCGGGGTTTGCTGAAAGCGGACGCGGGGGCTGATGCCGCAAGCCGTGCCGTCGAGCGATTCCGCGATGACCTGGCGCTGAAAGTCCACGGCATGTATCGCGACCTGGCGGACCAGGCGGTGGTCACGCCGACGGTGGAGGACCGGGCGGATGTCCTCCAGGGCCTGAAGCCGGGCACCGTGGGCGGCGAAACGGCGCGGTTTATCGCCCAGTTCAAGATGTGGCCGCTGGCGGCGGCGCGGCAGATGTGGGGGCGCGAGATTTACGGCGGGCAGTCCATGGCCGGCAAGATCGGCGGGATGATGAACCTCGGCGTCGGCTCGATGCTCACCGGCTATGCCATCATGACGCTCAAGGGGCTGCTCAAGGGACAGAACCCGCGGCCGGCGAACGGAGAGGCGGCGCTGGCGGCCATGTCGCAAGGCGGCGGCTTTGGCATCTTCGGCGACTATTTCTTCGGTGAGCAGAACCGCTTCGGGCAAGGACCGGCCGAGGCTTTCTTGGGGCCGGTGGCGGGGCAAGGCGTGCACACCCTGTTCGACACGTACAACAAGCTGAAAGCCTATGCCGAGGGCGACGAAAGCAAGCGTGGCATCGTCAAGGACCTGCTCGCCGATACGGTAAAGCTGACCACCGACAACGCGCCGTTCATCAATCTCAACCCGCTGCGGCAAGTCATCAATTACCTCTTCCTCCATTCACTCCAGGAGTGGATCAGTCCGGGCTATCTGCAGCGCCAACAGGCAGCCGCGAAGAAACAGCAGGGCGTGACATCGTTTCTGTCACCGCAGGCGCATCTAAGGACCTTCGGTCGCTAATCAGCGCCCCAAATGATTGCCATCGACTCCGCATCATCCCGCGCTTTTTGCAGTTCAAACTGGAAATCCTGTTTTTGCTTTTCGAGGGCGGCCTGCATCTCCTGCTTTTGGATCATCATGTTGAACTCGGTGTCCGCCCGTAGCTGGTCGATTTGCTGTTGTTGTTCTTGTTGCGCTTAGAGATGTTCAGAGCCGGCATCTGCCTGGGGATATGGCGCGCCGACGGTGGCATGCGCATCCATGGCGTACGACTGCGCCGTAAATGGAGTGATGATAGTCGGCTTGGGCTTGTTGTGGCCATCCGCCGCACCGGGCGGCCCGCTCTGGAGCAGTATCTGCGTCAGGCGCTCCTGCGTTTGAGTGTCCGTAGCGTGCGCTGAACCGGCCAGGCCAAGGCCAAGCACGATAAGACCAAATTTCGTTGCAAGAGATTGAGTGATCATCTGCTTAACTCCTTGCCCCTCACATACGCTCTTCCGGTCATGACTTCATCTAATATTTGGAATACTTCGGTATGACCATTACTGTATCGACCAACGCCGTCACCTTTCTGGGTAACGGCGCCACGACCGTGTTCAGCTACGGCTTCGCGATGCCCGCGGCGGCGAACGCGACACTCTTATATACGGATGCGCT
>JBEKLE010000310.1:0-8186 GCA_050010355.1 Rhodopila sp.
GCCGCCAAAGGCCCCGTCGATGGCAGGAACGCGGTTTGGCAGATTTCTGCGGCTGGCCCGCCGGGCTGTTCTGGTTACGTCCCCTTATGCGTACCAGAAGGCCAGTTGGTTAGTTCCGGCCTCATTGCGCGGGTTCGCCAGAGTGGCACTGCCCTCGGGGATGATTCTGCACGATGTGGCGATCCACATCGCCGGGACCACCGCTTGGGCCTCGCCCAGTTCAAAAGCGATGTTGGGCCGAGACGGCGCCACGATGCGCGACAGCTCCGGCAAGGTCCGGTACGTCCCGGTTGTCAGCTTTGCCTCGAAGGAAACTCGCGACCGGTTTTCCATGGGCGTGATCGAGGCCCTGAGACTCGCCTATCCAGACGTGCTGGCAGGTGAGGCATGAACGGCGCGCGTCCGGCAATCTCCTCCGTCTCGTCATTACGGGAGAGGCTATGGGACGCCGGGTTTAGGCCAATCCCGGTCTACAACCACGACGCGCCCGGTCCATCGCCGGGCAAACGGCCGTGGGGCGAGGCGTGGCAAACGCAAGCCCGTCTTGATCCACCTGCAGCGGCTGTTGAGCCGGCCAGACCCGAGGCCCTCAACACCGGCGTTCTCTGCGACGGGCTGCGCGCGGTCGACCTCGATATCGACAATCTGACCCTCGCTCATCGGTGCCGTTCCATCGCCATCGGCATGCTCGGGGAGGCGCCTGTTCGCTGGCGCAAGGGCTCGCCGCGCAGCCTCGTCGTGTACCGGGCTGCGGAGGGGATGCCGCGCAAGGTCTCGATCACCGGCCGATCCGGCAAGATCGAGGTGCTCGGCTTCGGCCAACAGTTTGTGGCATTCGGCCGTCACCCCGAGGGCGCCGAACTGGAATGGTTTCCCGGCGCGCTGGGCGAAGAACCGCTCGACAGCCTGCCACAAGTCACGGAGGAGGCCGTCGCCGCCTTTCTCGCCGCGTGCGCTCCGGTCATCGGCGCCGAGCTACCCAAGGCAAGCAACGGGCACGATCACACGCCAGGCGATGCTACCGCCGACCCGCTGCGGATCGCAGCGGCGCTCCTGGCGATCCCGAACGGTGGCCCGCCAGACTGGAGCGCGTGGAACAACGTCGGTATGGCGGTCTGGCGGGCAACCAACGGCAGCGGCGCCGGCTGGGAGGCGTTCAACGCCTGGTCATCCCGAAACCCTGCCTATGACGCCGCGACAACCCGAGCCCGTTGGGATGGCATCACCGCAAGTCCGCCGACCCAGATCGGCGCCGGCACGATCTTCCACATGGCCGCTGAGGCCCGCATCGCGGAGGAGCGGGCGGAATATCCCGGCGGTGGTGAGGACCCGCCGGAGCTGCCCGCTGAGGCCGCCTACGAAGACCGCCAGGCGCCCGGCGAACGACCTCGCCCTCGCCGGGCGGCATCACCGTCATCGGATGACGCCGATACCGTCTGGGCAACCCCGCTGGACTTCATAAGCGATCCGAGCGGGGAGGGGCCCGAATTGCTGGCCGACCACATTCCGCTGGCGATCAACGACTACGTGTTCGACAGCGCCGGCCGGATGGGCGTGGATCCCACGTGCGTCGCGCTGGCCGCTCTTGCCGCGCTGGCCTCGGTGATGTCGGACGCCTGGCAAGTTCAGCCCAAGCGCCGGGACCATTCGTGGACCGAAGGTCCGCGGCTCTGGGGCGCCATCGTGGGCGATCCGTCGATCATGAAAACACCGATCATCACGGCCACCACCCGCCCGATCGAGGCCCTCGATGCCGAGGCACGCGCCCGCCATGCCGTGGCGATGGCCGAATACAAGATCCTGCTGAAGGCGGCCAAGGCCGACAAAACGAAGGAAACGCCAATGCCCACCCATCCCAAGCTGGACAGGTTCCTGGTGGAAGGCACGTCGATCGAGGCGCTCTCGGAGGTGCTGCGCAACGACAGCGAGGGCCGCCAACGGGCGCCGGCCGGCAAGGTGCTGTGCCGGCAGGACGAGATGAGCGAATTCTTCGCCAACCTCGACCGATACCGGCCGAACGGCGGCAAGGGCAGCGGTGACCGGGGGGCGTATCTACGGCTCTACAACGGCGGCCCGTACGTGATCGACCGCATCGGCCGCGGCGCCTTTCGCGTGCCGAACTGGTCGTGCTGCTTCCTCGGCGGCATCCAGCCGGGGCCGATCCAGTCTATCGCCAAGGACGCAACCGAGGACGGCCTGCTGCAGCGGTTCCTGTTCGCGGTGCCAGGCCGGCAGGAGCCTGGTCAAGATCGGACGCCGGCTGCTGAGGCGCTGCACCGCTTCGAGGCACTCTTCCCCGTCCTGACAGGACTGATGCCGGCGAGAGAGTTCGACTGTAGCGGCGCGCAAGTCGTGGTGTTCCACGCGGACGCACACCAGCACCGCGAGGCCGTGGACATGATGGCGCGGGCGATGGCGCTGATGCCGGATACGACGCCGCAACTGAAGGCCGCGCTCGGCAAGTGGCCTGGTCTTTTCGCGAGGCTGGCGCTGACGTACCACCTCATCGAGATGGCCGACGCCGCGGCGGACGCCGAGGCCGATCAGCCATACCGCGCCGTGATCAGCGAGGCGACCGCGCGCCGCGCCGCCGGCTACATGATCGACATCGCGCTGCCGAGTCTGATCCGGGCGCACAAGGTCATGTACTCAACCGTGATGACCGGGCATGCGGCCTGGATCGCGGGCTACGTCCTGGCCGAAAAGTTCGCGCGGATCACCACCCGCGACGTGGTGCGCGCCTATCGCCAGCTCCAGCCGCCAGAGGCGAGAGACGAACTGGCCGCGGTTATGGAGAGCCTTGTGGCAATCGGCTGGCTGGAGCCGGAGACGCCGGCGAACCTGTCGAAGCCCGTTCACGCCTGGCTGGTCAATCCAGCGGTGCATGTGCGTTTTGCCGAGCGGGCCGAGCGGGAGCGGGCGAGGCGGGCAAGTGCCCACGCCGACATGGCCGCCGCCTTCGCCGCAATGGGCCGCGAGCCGCCGGCCAGCGAGACAGTTCATTGAGCGGCCATTTGTCGACAATGTCCCTCGCGTGCGCGCGCGATGAGTCGTTTTTGTCGCTCTATAAGGAAAAGAACTTTTCACCTTTTTTACCTAACCGGGGGCGCGCGAGCGACATTGTCGACAAATTCGTATTCACGCGCGCGCACGCGAGAGACAATGTTGACAAATTAACCGTCGGACGATGCGAGGCGCGGCAGCAACTACGGCAAACCGGTCTGGTTCGGCCTGTTCGATCCGTCCTGCAATTTTCCCGGCCGCCCGGCGTCGGGGCATCGCCACGCCGCAGGCGGCCGCCAGCATGACCGCCGGGGCGCCCGTGCTGCGACCCTATCAAGCTGCGGCCCTCGATCTGTTGCGCGACGCTTACCGGCAAGGCGCCCGTGCTCCGCTGTTCGTGCTGCCGACGGCTGGCGGGAAAACGATTGTGTTCGCCGCCATCGCCGCCGCTGCTGTCGCCAAGGGCCGGCGGGTGCTGGTGCTGGCGCATCGCCGCGAACTGATCCGCCAGGCCTCCGCCAAACTGACCGCTGCCGGCGTGCCGCATGGCGTCATCGCTCCCGGCTTCCCGCTCACGGCCGATCCTGTCCAGGTCGCGTCGGTCCAGACACTCACCCGGCGCCAGGTGCCGATGTTCCATTTTGCGGTCATCGATGAGGCCCATCATGCGGTGTCGGCCACGTATCGCCGCATTCTCGCCGCGCTCGAGGCCGCGAAGCTGTTGGGTGTGACCGCAACGCCGGAGCGGCTGGACGGCAAGGGCCTTGGTATCAAGGCCGGTGGCGTGTTCGATCAGCTCGTGGCCGGGCCCTCCGTCGCGGAGCTGACGAAGCTGGGGTTCCTGGCACCCGCCCGCTGCTTCGCTTCGCCGCCGCCCGATCTGACCGGCGTTCGCACCGTCCAGGGTGATTACGCGCGCGACGGCTTGGCGAAGGTGATGGACGTGGCCGACATCACCGGAGACGCCGTTGAGCATTATGCGCGGCTGGCGCCCGGCAAGCCGGCTATCGCGTTCTGCGTCTCCATCGCGCACGCGGAACGTGTCGCCACCGCGTTCAGGGAGGCCGGCTGGCGGGCTCAGAGCCTGAGCGGCCTCACGCCTGTCCGGGAACGCGATGCGGCACTGCTTGGTTTGGGGACTGGCGCTGTGCAGGTGGTGACAAGCTGCGAACTGATCAGCGAAGGCCTGGACGTGCCATCCGTTGGAGCCGTGATCCTGCTGCGGCCAACTCAGTCCCTCGCAATGTATCTACAGCAGGTTGGCAGGGGAATGCGGCCCGCGCCAGATAAGGCAGCGCTCATCGTCCTGGATCACTGCGGTAACATCCCCCGCCACGGGCTGCCTGACGACGCACACGCCTGGTCGCTGAGCGGACGGGTGCGCCGGCCGGGATCCGCGCCTGACCACCCCGAACGGCGGTCACCCTCCTTTTGCACGCCATGGTGACCATGGCGCATGCGATGGCGTGGGTCCCTCCCAGCGTCGAAAAGGCCGAGGGTATTGGGCGAGCCCTCGTCCTCGCTTGCCACAGAAATTTTCTTACGTTTCGGTTTCGGATTGGAAAAATGTGAGGTTTTACCGGGATGAAAGATGAAAAATGCACAATCTGCCGTTTCAGATTCATCCCGGCCGCGCGAAAGCCGAGTCCGCTATGATGACCCGCCCGCCCATTTCTGCCGAAGCGTTCGGCGCGCTACGGGTGCTGTGGATGCAGCTCGACCACGATGCTCGGCTCATCACCCGCGCGGTTGAGGCCATCCCGCCGGCCATGGCCGCAGCCGCCGTGGCCCCCGGCGTGGGCGCAACACCCGCGGCCAACCGCATCGTTGGCCGCCTGCCCTTGGCGCCATTAAGCCGCGGGCGACGCAAGGGCGTTTGGCGCTTCCTGCAACCGCAATCGGATACCGGACAGGCGCCAGCGGTCGAGATGATGGCGGTGCTGCTTGGTGCCACCGGACGCCCGCCCTTGACGGTGGAGCCATTCGGCCTGCTGGCGACGCGGCATTCGTTAGGCAGATGTTACGACCAGACCGGAGGCAGGGTCGACCTTCGCGGCGAGATCTTCGCCGCACACGACGCCCTGCTCGCATTGCCTGTCGCCGATGGAGAGAGGTTGTTCAAGACGTTGCGCAGCTTCATTCTCCCCAGCAAGCGGGGGGCTTTCCTGGCCGAACCGCGATGCCGGGTCGGGGATCGCGCGCCCGTCTGCATCTGCCGCACCTGGGTTCACGGTGACCAGCTCCACGCCGATCAGGACCAGCTCGCGGCGGCCTGGGCAGAACTTGTCGCCGCCTCGGCCGTGTCATGACCTCAATGCGCGACCGCATCATGGCCCGCTTGCCGCCGGACGAAGCCGCATGGCTTGCCCAGCGCCTACCGGACGATGGTCCGGACCGAGCCGCAGCGCTGCGGGCAGCGCTGGACATCCATCCATCGGCATGGCCAACCGTGTCCGCCAGGGCGCTGGCGCGAGCGCTGGACGAGTACCTGTCGGACGGCTGGGAACAAGATCGGCTGAGAGGCGCCCCGGCGGCACATGACCCACGTAGACGCGCATTGTATCGACTTGCGCTGACGAATGACGGCCGCCGTCTCGGCTGGCGCCGCATCCACGACATCGCAACGTTGCAGGAAAATAGCGGAAAAGTTGCAACCGGGCGATGGTGATCGCATGCGCATCACTGATTTGCTGGCCCTGTCGCCACTGCTCGGCTTCACTGAAATCAATCAGCGTCGAGAAGACGTTGTGCGGCAGCTCACGGCCGCACGCACCGCACGCGAAAAGCTGCTGCTGGTCGATGGTTCCGAAGCTGACATTGCCCGCTGCGATCGAGAGGCGGACGAGGCTCATTTGATTCTGGAACGTCTTGAGGCCGCCGAAAATCAACTGCGCGCTCGCCAGTCGGGAGTATCAGCTCTCAATTTTAGGAACACGCTACGATGAAAAACCAATCGCCGACACGCACTGAGGCCGCCCTCGCTCAGAGAGCCGTCAATGAAGAACGATGGCCCTTCGGCGTGGGCTACTACGCCCCCCATCCCCGAGGCCTGTTTGCGCGCAAAGCAGAGACTGCGCACCGCCCGCCTGTGAAGGCGACAAAGCCCACGCCCGTCGCGGTTGAAACCTCGCGGCGGCGCGAGGTTCTGCGTAAGCCAGCGACCGATTTTTCTCATTTGCTCAACGCAAGACGCGCTGGAACTGTTCTCCGCCTGCCAGAGCCGACTACTTCCAACGACTTCAAACAAACGGAACTGGGAGCTTCCGAGGAAGTGTTACGCAATGCCTCGCGCCTCTCGGAACGGATTCTGGCGGCCGGTGAAAAAGCGAAGACGCGCACCGGAACGGGCGCAACCAAGCCAACTGGCCTAGCAGCCCAGATCATCGCCGCCGGCCAGAAGCGCCGCGGCCTCAACGGTGTAGCTTGATGGAACCGCAAAAACGCCGGCCGGCCGACGCGGCCGACTTTGCACCAGCCGCCGTGACAGTTCCTACGCTGTACGTGGCGCGTGGCCGCACGGTGATGAGACCGTCAGGACGCGCGGGGCGAGCGGGATCCGCGAATGATATGGTGGCCCATGCGCCTGGGGCCGCGCTGGAGATCGAAGACCCCGAGGAGCGGGCGCATCTGATCAGCACCGGTTTCCTGGTCTCGGAGCCGCCGATTCTGGAGGCGATGACTGCGCTTGAATCCGCGACCCAAAATCCGTCAAACATAGGACTGCAAACGCAACAGGTTAAATTCCAGGGTCCGGTCTACACTCGTTAGGCTTCGAGAGCTTGACGTAAGCTGTCGTTTACTTTGGCGATCGTCGTGTGATCCTTGCCGACAATCTTGGCGACGTGGTCGCGGGCACGGCCCCGTCCGGAGAATTCCCCCGAACGGGTGCCCTTGTTGAGCGCCGCAATCTGCCGCTCTTTCGCCAGCGCCTTTTCGATCGGCAACAGCGCGTCCTCGATGTCAACCATCTCGGATGGCGAGAACGCCAGCGGAACCTTCCGGCAATTTGACGGAACCAATCCTGCCGCTCCGCCCGCGATGATCCCAGCCCTTTCCTGAGCCATCCTTTCTTTCTTTATCTTGGGTTAGGATACGCTCGGGAGAAATCGCCATTTCGGCGCAGTTTTCCGCCATTCGGGCTTGCTGGATTGTTATCTACGGTACACCGTTCGTTATCTGGTAGATAACTGTCCGAGTCGGGGCCTCAAATGGTCGCATCAAACAGGGAACTCCGCCGCCGTGGTTATCCACAGGCGGACATCGATCTAGCCGAACGCCAGCGGGAGGCCGAGAAGCGTGCGGGAGGCAGCGTGCGATCACTCGCGGAGGTGCTGGCCGGCAAGCCCGCAAGAGCCCGTCCCGACGCAGCGCCGGAAAACCTGACCGCCCGCCAGTTGCGGGTGCGCGGGCGCTATGGACAGGCCGCACTATTGGTGGACCAGGAAGCCCTGGCAGAGCATGATTCGGCACGCGCTACCGAGGCTCGTAATGCCTCCGGTATCCTGAAGAGGCTGGCGACAGTGCCCGCCCAACTGGAGTTTAATTTCTTCATGGCCAACGTCAGTATCGGCTTTGAATACTACGATGCGATTAGAGACCGGTTGATCGCAGCACAGGCGACACCAGCCGAGCGAGCGGCCGCCCGTTCCTTGCTGGAGATGTAAGCCCAAACCCCAGAAAATTCCGTCCACGCCCTGGACGGTTCAGCCATGACCGTTTCAGTCCTTCCAGAAGTCGTTGAAGCGATCGGGAGCGAGTTGTGTATAGAGGGCGGTGCCTGGACGGTTCAGCCATGACCGTTTCAGTCCTTCCAGAAGTCGTTGAAGCGATCGGGAGCGAGTTGTGTATAGAGGGCGGTGTACTGGATATTCTTATGTCCGAGGTAGAGCTGGATGGCGCGGGTGTCCTGGCCATCGTTTGCGAGTTTGAAGCCGGTTGAGTGGCGCAGCATGTGCGGGTGGATCGGCATGCCGAGTTTGGCGGCGTCGCCGGCGCGGGCGACCAGCTTTCGGAAGGTGGCTGCGGTCATCGGTGCGCCGCGCTCGGAAATAAAGACGTAGGCGCCGTCTGGATATGCACGCAGCACCTCTCGCAGGGCCCTGAGTTCCGGCCCGCGCAGCGGATGGGTGCTGGGCAGCCCGTTCTTGCGGCGGCGCACATGCAGCAGACCCTGCGGCAGATCC
>JBEKLE010000311.1:0-7773 GCA_050010355.1 Rhodopila sp.
GCCGCGGGATCCAGCGCCCCGGGGATCGCGCGCAGGCGGCCCCAGATCGCAGCGGCTGCCTGGTTGCTGATCATCTGTGCGACGATCGCCTGCAGCAGACCCGGGAAGCCGGGATCGCGCCGGCGCCAGGGCAGGGGACCCGCCCGGTCCAGAATCCGGGAAAAATCCGGATCGATCCGGATCAGCGTATCGATCGCGCTCAGCGCGGCCGGGGGCGGCAGGGGGATGTCCACACCTGCCGCTTTAAGCCAAGCCGCGGCGCAACGCGAGCGGCGGGCGGTTTATCCGACGCGCTGAATGTGCCCGTTGTGCGGGTCCATGGTGAACTTCGCGATCACCGAACCCTCCTGCGTCGCCAGACTGAAGCCGACCAGGCCGTCGGTTGTCGGCGCCACGTTCAGAACCTTCCAGGTGTGGTTGCCGTTCCACAGCAGGAATCCCTCGACGACCTTCTGAACGTCGCCGGGCGCCAACTGGCGGTCGTGCTGGCGGTAGATCAGCGCGAACGGGCTGCCGCCATGATGGTGCCAGGCATGCCCGTCCTCGCCACGATGGTGTCCCCAGCCGCCCATCCAGTGATGGCCCGGAGGCGGCGTGTCACCCACGGCCGGGGCATCCGCCGGTGGGGCCGGCGGCGGGGGGGCCGGCTGGGCTTGCGACAGCACCGTGCCGGTGGCGATCCCGCCGATCACGAAAGCCGCGGCGGCGGCGAGTAGAGTCTGACGCATTCGAATCCTCCATGCACAAGGCGGCGCATACATGGAGCATTAGCCTGAACCCAAACCGCTCTGACAGGCGACGAATTGCAATAAAATGCAACGGTCGTTTCGGTACGGCGTGCCACGTCGTATGTAACAGGACATGGACCAGACGCCCCACATCCTCGTCATCGATGACGATCGCGAAATCCGCGACCTGCTTGGCCGCTTTCTGGAGAAGCAGCGCATCCGCGTGACTGCGGTTCGCGACGGCAAGGAGGCGCGCCGGGCGTGGCTGAACGGGCACTACCAGCTTGTCGTGCTGGACCTGATGCTGCCCGGCGAGTCCGGCCTGGACATCGCGCGCTGGCTGCGCAGCCAGTCGGAGATCCCCATCGTGATGCTGACCGCGATGGGTGAGGAGACCGACCGGATCATCGGGCTGGAACTCGGCGCTGATGACTACGTGCCGAAACCGTTCAATCCGCGCGAGTTGCTGGCGCGGATCAGGGCGGTGCTGCGCCGGTCCGGCGACCAGGCGGATACGAAGCACGATCCGTCGGTACGGGGCTACCGGTTCAACAGTTGGACGCTGGAGCCGGCGCGCCGGCGGTTGCTCAATCCCGAGGGGGTCGAGGTCGCGTTGACGGGCGGCGAATACGATCTGCTGCTGGCGCTGGTGGAGCGGGCGAACCGGGTGCTCACCCGCGACATGCTGCTGGACCTGCTGCGCGGGCGCCAGGCCGGCCCGTTCGACCGGGCGATCGACGTCGCGGTTTCCCGTCTGCGGCGGAAGCTGGAGGATGACGGGCGCAACGCGCAGCTTATCAAGACCGTGCGTGGCGGCGGGTATGTGCTTGCCGCGACTGTCGAACGCGTATAGGCCGCGTGTTTCTGTCCTGTTGACTTCGATTGTTGTCCGCTCACCGTTGCGGTGTTGTCCGGGGAGCCCGGATATGCTGGGCCATGATGGGAAAGGGACGGCGGTGCGTCAATCCGTGAGAATTCGGCCCATGAGAATTCGGCTTTGGCCAGGCAGCCTGGCTGCTCGCACTGCGGTGGTGCTGCTGCTGGGGCTCGCCATCGTGCAGGTCGCCGGGCTGACCATCCATGCGCTGGACCGGCTGGACGTTCAGCGGCTGGGTCAGGCCCGGGATGTGGCGATACGGGTGGTTGGCTTGTATCGCACCATGGCGCTGACCGACCCGCCGCGGCGCGCGGGCGTATTGGCGGAGTTGCATCGCGGGCCTGAGCTTGTGGCGGTGCTCAGCCCCTCGCCGCCCGAGGTTGATCTGCCGGAGATGCCGCCGCAGGAGCGCGCGCTGCTGCGGGTCAACATGAACCTGGTTCCGCTGGGCGGTCCGCAACTGCGCTGGAAGGAACTGGCGATCTACGGCGGGCACTCGTGGCATCAGGCGGTTATTGGGATGCACTTTCCGGATGGCGAATGGCTGAACGTGACGGCGGAGCTGGAGCCGCTGCGGCCGTGGCACTCGCCCACCTTCCTGGTCGCGTTCGTGCTGATGACGGTCACCGCGGCGGTGCTGACGCTTTGGGCGGTGCGCCGGCTGATCGCGCCGGTGCAAACCCTGGCCAGAGCGGCCGAGGCGCTCGGTCGTGACGTCAATGCGCCGCCGTTGCCGGAGAACGGCCCGACCGAGGTTGCCATCGCGGCGGTGGCGTTCAACACGATGGCGGCGCGCATCCGCCGGTTCGTGGAAGACAGGACGGAACTGCTGACCGCGATCGGGCACGATCTGCGCACGCCGATCACCCGGCTCAAGCTGCGGGCGGAGTTCGTGGAGGATGATGAACAGCGCGGCAAGATCCTGGCGGATCTGGAGGAGCTGGAGGCGATGGTGTCCGCCACTCTGGCGTTCGGGCGGGATGCGCGGACGACCGAACATGTCTCGCACCTCGATCTGGCGGAACTGCTGCGGACGATCCTGGATGAGGCGGGGGATGCCAAACCCGAGGTGCTGGACAAGCTGAACTACGAAGGGCCGGCGCATCTGACGGTGCAGGCCCGGTCGCTGGCGCTGAAGCGGGTGTTCGTCAATCTGGTTGCCAATGCCGTCAATTACGGTGGTTCGGCGACGGTTCGGCTGGTGAACCCGATCAATGGGGTGGTGGTGGTGGAGGTCGAGGATGACGGGCCCGGGATCCGTCCGGGTGAACTGGAACGGGTGTTCGAGCCGTTCCATCGCGGCGAGCCGAGCCGCAACCGGGAGACGGGCGGGGTTGGCCTGGGATTGCCGATTGCTCGGAATATCATGCGGGCGCATGGCGGGGATGTAACGATTTCGAACCGTCCGTCCGGTGGGGCGCGGGCCACGGTGACGCTGCCGGTTTAGGGCATGGTTTGTGGCGCGGGGTTTGAGCGAGCGGCGAGAGTATGCGCTATAAAATAACGTTCGTATCGGAGCTGGGCGATGGTGCTCATTCCCGATGGGTGCCCCGTCGGTGCGACTTATACCAGCCGGCCGAAAGACCGAATCTTCACTCGACGGTCGGCCGGCTGGTATCTCTTTGGTTTTGCGCGCAGCCGCCACACCGCATACCAGTCGGCGTAAACGCCGACCGGTATTACACGACTCTGTGAGTACCAATTTCTTGCCCGAGGCCGGCACTCACTTCATATTCCGCTTGCCGAGGAAGCAGCAGACGGGTCGCGACGCCGTCTGAACGTCTAATCTTGTGGCCAATCCAAAGAAACGATGACGGCTTTTCGAAGCTGCACAGGGAGCGTGCGCGCATGATTGTACAGTCTGCTGCTAGCAGCGCGCTTGCGGGTGTACGCAGCTTGCGGCGGGAGTTGCTATCGGGGCTTGGAACCACTGGGTTCCGGGCGCCAATGCGACCTAACCGAGCAGTACAGCAACTTTGAACCTGACGACGTGCGGCAGGATTAGTGCGGTCAAGCAATATACCGATCCATATCGCGGCGCGGACGATCGACGAGGCCTATAGCGTGGGCGCGGAAGGCTTCATGTTTCGGACCATGGGGACAGGACACATGTCGAACGAGCTTGAGGCGCGAACCATGCGCAAGGTTTATCTGCGCCTGCTGCCTTTCACGTTCGCACTCTATCTGATCTGCTATCTGGACCGCGCCAACATCGGCTTTGCCGCGCTTACCATGAACAGCGACCTCGGGTTCAGTTCTTATATATACGGGCTTGGTGCGGGGGCCTTTTTCTGGGGCTATTTCATTTTGGAAGTGCCCAGCAACCTGATTTTGGAGCGGGTGGGCGCGCGGCGGTGGATTGCCCGTATCATGATATCGTGGGGGATCGTCTCCGGCTGCTTCGCGTTTGTGCAGGGGCCGATTTCCTTCTTCACGCTGCGTTTTCTGCTGGGTCTCGCCGAGGCCGGATTTTTCCCCGGAATGATCCTTTACTTCACCTATTGGTTTCCGCCTTATCACCGCGCCCGTATCATCGGCGGGTTCATGGCGGCCATTCCGGTTTCCATCGGCCTTGGCGCACCGGTTTCGACCGCGTTGCTGCAACTCGATGGCGTGCTGGGTCTGGCGGGCTGGAAGTGGCTGTTTCTGGCCGAGGCTGCCCCGGCACTCGTTCTGGGGGTCTCGGTGCTGTTCTACCTGACGGACCGGCCAGAGGTTGCTGAGTGGCTTGCGCCGGAGGAACGAGAATGGCTGAGCGCGCTCATGGCGGAGGAGAGGCGTCGCGTTGCCGCGGCGGGCCGGATTTCGGTATGGCAGTCGATGATTGACCGGCGGGTGCTGGCGCTTGGTCTGATCCATTTCTGCCAGGCCGGGGTCAGCGTCAGTATTGCGGTCTTCGTCGCGCAGATGATCAAGCAACTTGGTCTGACGAACATGCAGACCGGTTGGATGACGGCGGTTCCGTTTGTCTTTGGCACCATTGGCATCATTGTCTGGGGCACCATTTCGGACCGCATGAACGAACGGCGATGGAACCTGACGGCCGCCTGTCTTTGCATGGCTGCCGGGTTAGCAGCGGCTGCGGCGTTGGAGGGGAGTTACTGGTCGGTGGCGGCGCTATCGGTCGCGCTGATCGGACTTTATGCGGGGAATGCTCATATTTTCCCGATTCCCTCGATGTTTCTGACTGGGGCTGCGGCTGCCAGCGGGATCGCGTGGGTGAACTCGCTGGGCGTGCTGGCGGGTGGTGTCACGGCGCCGATCATTGGTTGGATCAAGGACAGCACGGGCAGTTTTGAGGCGGGCCTGTATTTTCTTGCTCTGCTGAGCGTGGTGGGCGCGGTGGTTACCGTTCTGGGCGTGCGGGAGACATCGGCAAAGCTCGCGGCGGCGGCTGTTTCGGTGGGGCGGTGACTCATGTCGGCGCGGGGCCGTCTTGAAGGTTGATGGTTGCTCTCTGCCCATTAGCGGACGTTCGCGGCGCTCGGATGTCGGTACTGCCCGATCGCGGGGCGGGTGATCCGCGACTTTCCTTTGATCCACCCTTGCAAGTCGTGGGTGGCCGGGACAAGCCCGGCCATGACACAGAAAGGGCGGGGGCGTCCGCGCACCGGTCATTGTCACCCGGGACCAGCGAGAGAATGAGAGAGGGATGGATTCGTACTAGAAGCGACAACTGTTACCGGGGATGACAGGATGATCTGCGGCTTTCCTTTGATCCAACGCAAGTCGTAGGTGGCCGGGCCGAGCCCGGCCAAGACACAAGAGAGAGGGGCGTCCGCGCAACGAAGAGGGGGCGTCCGCGCAAGGACATTTTTTCCGCGTAGGGTTGGCCGATTCGATTATTCTACCCGACCTCCGCTGCCAGTTTGTTCAGATAATAGGCCGGATCACCGAACAGCCGTTCGATCACCATGCAGCGGCGGAAGTAATGGCCGACGGCGTATTCCTCGGTCATGCCGATGCCGCCGTGTAGCTGCACGGCGCTTTGGGACACGTACCGCCCGGCCTGGGCGATCCCGACTTTCGCGAGTGCGATGTCGTGCGACCGCTTGTCGTCGTCCGGGCTGTCGATCGACATGGTCGCGAGCATCGCCATGCTGCGGCCTTGTTCCTGAGCCATGAACATGTCGGCGAGGCGGTGCTGCACCACCTGATAGGACCCGATCGGGTTGCCGAACTGGACGCGGGTTTTGCTGTATTCCAGCGTCATTTCGTTCATTGCTTCCATTGCGCCGACGGTTTCGCCGGCGGTGGCGGCGATGCCGGCCTCGATCACACGCCGGATGACCGGCAGGCCGCGGCCGACGTCGCCCAGAACGTCCGCCTCGGTGACCGAAACGTTCGACAGGGAGATGTCCGCCGCGCGCGTGTCGTCGCGGCTGAGATAGCCCCGGCGGACGACGCCGGACGCCTTGGCATCCACCAGAAACAGGGTGATGCCTTCTTCGTCGTAACGATCCCCGCCGGTGCGGGCACTGACGAGGATCTTGCCGGCCGCCTCGCCGTGCGCGACCACTGTCTTCGACCCGTCCAGCACCCAGCCCGACCCGTTACGCTTTGCGGTGGTGACCACGTCGGTCAGGTCGTAGCGGGCCTGTCGCTCGCTGTGGGCGAATGCGAGCTTCAGACTGCCCTCGGCGATTGCGGGCAGGATCGCGGTTTTCTGGGTGGCTGACCCGGCCACGTTCACCGCGGTCCCGGCGAGCACGACGGTAGGGAAATACGGTTCCAGCACCAGGACGCGACCGAACGCCTGCATGACCAGCATGACTTCCTGAGCACTGCCGCCGAAGCCGCCGTATTCCTCGGCGAACGGCAGCCCGAGCAGACCGAGTTCGGCGAACTGCGACCAGACGGCGGGAGAGTAGCCCTCGGGCAGCGCCATGTAGCCCTTGCGCTGGGCGAAACTGTACGTGTCGCCCAACATGCGCGACACGCTCTCGACCAGCAGGCGCTGGTCGTCGGATGGTTCGAAGTCCATTACAGCCCCAATACCGCTTTGGTCAGGATATTCTTCTGGATCTCGTTCGTGCCGCCGTAGATCGAGGCGGCGCGCAGCATCAGATAGCCGCCGGTTCCGGCGCTGCCGGCTTCCATCAGTTCGTCCGGCTCGTTCATTGCTTCGAGTTCCTGGGCCCAGATCGGCGTGGCGAGCGGACCGGCGACATCAACCATGAGTTCCGAGGTGGCCTGCAGCAGTTCGGTGCCCTTTACTTTCAACACGGACGACAGAGGGTCGGGCTTGCCCGCGCCCTTTGCTTTGTCGTAGGCCGAAACGACTCGGTACTGGGTGATCTCGAGCGCCTTCATATCCACCTGCAACTGGGCGACACGCTGGCGGAAAGTCTGGTCCTCGATCAGGGGCCTGCCGCCGAAATTGACTTCGCGGGCCATTGAGACGGCGGCGCTTACACGTTCCCGGGATTTGCCGAGGCGCGCGATGCCGGTGCGTTCGTTGCCGAGCAGGTATTTCGCAACGTCCCAGCCTTTGTTCTCGGCGTGGACACGCATTTCGACGGGCACCTTCACGTCGTCGAAGAAGACTTCGTTCAGGTGGTGGCTGGCGTCGATCGAAACGATCGGGCGCACCGTGATGCCCGGCGTCTTCATGTCGACGAGCAGGAACGAGATGCCCTCCTGCCGCTTGCGGGCGTTCGGGTCGGTGCGGACCAGCAGGAAGCACCAATCGGCGTTATGCGCGGTGGAGGTCCAGATCTTCTGTCCGTTGACGACGTAATGATCGGCGTTGAGCTTCGCCGCGGTCTTCAGTGAGGCCAGGTCCGATCCGGCGCCGGGTTCGGAGAAGCCCTGGCACCACCAGTCGTCGAGGTTGGCGGCGCGTGGCAGGAAGCGATTCTTCTGTTCGTCGGTGCCGAAATGCAGCAGCACGGGGCCGAGCATGGTGATGTTGAAGGAGAGCAGTTCCGGCGCGGGGGCCATGAGGTTTTCTTCCAGGAAGATCATCCGCTGGATCGCACTCCAGCGGGGTCCGCCCCATTCCGTGGGCCAGGACAGTGCGGCCCAGCCCTTTGCGTTCAGGATCCGCTGCCAGCGCACGGTGTCTTCCTTGCGCGGCGGATGCCCGAGCTTCATGCGGTCGCGGGTGTCCGCGGGCAGGTTTTCGCGAATGAATGTTCGGACTTCCTCGCGGAAAGCGAGTTCTTC
>JBEKLE010000312.1:0-7772 GCA_050010355.1 Rhodopila sp.
TGGCAGGCAGGGGTCGGCATGGATCTGATCATCCGAAATGCACGTTTGTCCGACGGTTCGCCGCTCGATATCGGTGTTGCGGCGGGCAAGATCGTTGCGATGCAGGCGGGCCTTTCGGCGAACGCTCAGGAGTACGATGCCGCCGGTCATCTGGTCTGCGCCGGACTGGTCGAGACCCACGTCCACCTCGATAAGACCCGCATCATCGACCGCTGTCAGCCCGAGGACGGCCGTAACGCCAACGCCGTTGCGCGCGTCGCTGCGGTCAAGCGGACGTTTACCGAGGAAGACGTTTACCGGCGCGCGCGTATCACGCTGGAGAATTGCATCGAGCACGGGACGACCCGGATGCGCACCCATGTCGAACTGGATGCCGGGGTGGAGATGCGCAGCTTCGATGCGCTGGAGCAACTGCGCCGCGACTATGCCTGGGCGATCGATATCGAGCTGTGCGTGTTCCCGCAGGAAGGGCTGACCAACAATCGACGTTCCGACGAACTGCTGGTCGAGGCTTTGAAGCGGGGTGCGCGCGTCATTGGCGCGGCGCCGAATTACGATCCCGACAAGAGCGGTCAAATCCATCGGATTTTCGATCTTGCCCGGGAATTTGATGCCGATATCGACATGCATCTGGATTCCGGCAACAGCCCCGCGGATATGGATATTTGTCTGGTCTGCTCGCTTACCAAGAAATACGGTTTGGGCGGGCGTGTTGCGGTCGGGCATGGGTGCAAGTATTCGACCCTTCCGCCCGCGGATCTGCGTGCGCTGGCCGGCGAGATCGCCGATGCCGGCGTCGCGGTCACCGTTCTGCCCACTACCGACCTTTACATGATGGGCCGTGACCAGGACCACAGTGTTCGCCGCGGCGTCGCGGATGCGAACGTGCTGGTGGAAAACGGCGTCAACTGCTCGATCTCCTCCAACAACATACTGAACCCATTCACACCGTTTGGGGATGGCAACCTCATTCGCATCGCGAATATGCAGGCCAATGTCTGCCAGATCGGTGACCCGCATCGTTTGCGGGAATGCTTTTCGATGCTGACGGATCGGTCTGCCCGGTTGATGAACCTGAAGGATTACGGCATCGCCGTTGGCAACCCGGCCGATATCGTGGTGTTCGACGCGGCGACCCCTGAGGAAGTGATCGCCGAGGTTCGAGGGCCGCTGGTCGTTTTCAAACGTGGCGTGCTGACGGTGACACGGCCACGCGCGGAGCTGCACAGGCCATGAAACTATCCGATATCGCTCAGGTCATCCGCAGCAAGAACGCCGGTCCCAGGCGGCTGACGCTGGACATCATGTTTGGTTCGGACGCCGATTACCATCGCGTTGCCGAGTCGCCGGCGCTTGGGGCGGAGGCCATCGGACGCTTGTACCATGTGCCGGCGGATCAGGTGACCATCATTCCGTACCCGGTCGGCCGGGCGATCAAGATCGTAATGGCGCGGACGATCATGGCCGGCGATCCGGGGGATTGCGACGTTTATGGGGCGCAACAACACGCGCCGCTGCTGGGGATCGAGATATGAGCGCCTCCGGCCGCATTATTGGCCAACTTCGTCGCGAGGGCCGCCCGATCCGTCTGCTTGGTGCGTCGGGGCAGCTGGGTTACGGCATCCCCGCGTCGTCGTTCAGAGCGGGCATCGAGCGCCGTCCCGATCTGATCGGTTGTGATATGGGATCGATCGACATTGGCCCGACCTACCTGGGCAAGGGCGAGATGGCGACCTCGCCTGAGGCGACACGCCGCGATCTTCGCCGCGTGCTGAACGCCGCGCGCGGCCTGGACGTTCCGCTGGTCATCGGAACCGCCGGATCGGCCGGCGCCGGGCCGCATCTGGACGCGACGCTGGCGATGCTGCGCGACATTGCGCGGGCTGACGGACTGCGCTTCCGCATGGCGGTGATGCGGGCCGACATCGCTCGTCCGGCACTGCTGGAGGCGGTTCGTGCCGGCAAAGTGTCAAGCTTCGATGGGATGCCGGCACTGACCGAGGAAGATATCGTTGAAGCTGCCCATATCGTCGGACAGATGGGCATGGGTCCGTTTCGCAAGGCGCTCGAAGCCGATGTCGATGTGATCGTGGCGGGACGCGCCTGCGACACGGCGATTTTCGCGGCCCTGCCGGTGGTTCTCGGATTTCCGGCCGGGCTTGCCATGCACATGGCGAAAATCATCGAATGCGGTTCGCTCTGCTGCGTTCCGGGCGGTCGTGATCCGATCCTGGCGGAACTGGACCACGACGGATTTATCCTGGAAAGCATGAACCCGGAACGGCGGGCCACCGCCACCTCGGTCGCCGCACACAGCCTGTATGAACAGTCTGATCCGTTTACCATGCAGGAGCCTGACGGCACGCTCGATCTGTCGCATGCTCGTTACGAGGCCGTGGACGACCGCCGCGCCAGGGTCAGCGGCGCCACGTGGCGCGACACGACGCATCCGACGATCAAACTCGAGGGCGCGCGCAGGATTGGCGAGCGTGCCGTGCTGTTGTGCGGGTCAGCGGATCCGCGGTTCATCGCCCAATGCAAGGCGCTGCTGCCGAAGGTCGCGGACCTGGTGCAGAGCCTGGTCTGCGAAGAACAGCCGGTGGATTATACGTTGCGGTTCCGTGTCTATGGCATCGACGGCGTGCGCATGGTTGTGCCGGACAACGAGCCGCCGCCCGGAGAGGTGTTCATCATGGGCGAGTGCATCGCGCCGACGCGGGAACGGGCGTCCGAGGTGGTACGAACCTGCAAGCAGTTCCTACTGCATTTCGGCTATCCTGGCCGCCTGTCCACGGCCGGGAACGTTGCGTTTCCGTTCACGCCGCCCGAGGTTTCGCTGGGGCCGGCGTTTCGTTTCAACGTCTACCACCTGCTGCATGTCGACGATGCCGATGCGCTGTTCCCGGTGGAGGTCGAAGCGGTCTGATCTGCCCGGTGATGCTTATTTCACCTGCACGTAGCGGTAGGGAAAGTAGTTATCTGCCGGCTGGGCCAGTTCGATATTCGCCTTCGTCGCCCAAACGATGACCTGCTGATGCAACGGAACCGTCGGCAGGTTCTTCTGGAGGATCTCGATCGACTGATCGATCATCGATGTTCGCTTCGCCGGATCCGTTTCGACGCCAATCTTTTCAATGAGTCCGTCGAGCGCAGGATTGGAATAGCCGCCGACATTGACCTCCCCGCGCTTGCCGTCGCGGGTTCCCAATAGGGTGTAGAGAACGTTGTGGGCGTCATACGTCGCCGGCGTCCAACCCAAAAGGTAGAAGTCCGTGTCGTAGTTGGGTGCGTTGATTTTGGTAAAGAATTTAGACTTGGTCTGCGCGTTCAGGTCCACTTTGATACCGACGCGCGCCAACATTGAGACAATAGCGGTGCAAATCTGCTCGTCCATGACGTAGCGATCATTCGGGCAATCCAGCGCGACCTGAAAGCCATCGGGATAGCCTGCATCCGCCAGCAACTGCTTCGACTTTGCCGGATCAACCTTTGGCCGCACATCCAGTGCAGCGTTATAGCCGTTCACCCCGGGTCCCCACATCTCCCATGTCGGATGGCCCAGTCCAAGCATCACGCGGCTGGCAATGGCTGGCTCATCGATCGCCAAGGCGACGGCCTCACGCACCCTGATGTCCTTGAACGGATTCTTTCCCTTGATGTTTGAGCTTTGCAGTTCATCACGGGTCTGGTTGAAGCCCAGGTAGATCGTCCGAAGCTCCGGCGTCTGCAGCAGCTTCAGCCCGTCGGTCTGCTTGATGCGGGCGATATCCTGCGGCGGCACGGTGTAGATCATATCCATCTCGCCCGAAAGCAGCGCGGCCACGCGAGTTGGCGCCGACGAGATCACGTTGAACTCCACCCGGTCGAGATTGTGCTCCGGCTTGTCCCACCACAGCGGGTTCTTCTCGACGACGGTCTTGCTGCCGGGTTCCCGCGAGACGAGCGAGAACGGTCCGGTCCCCATGGCGTAGTGCAGCGCGTAGTTGTCTGCCGCGCCGATGGTCACCGGTTCGGTCGCGTTATGGGCCTCACACCAGGCCTTGGACATGATCAGCAGGTTGGTCTGCCCCTGCAGGAAGATCGGGTCGGGCACGAAGGTTTCGAAGTCGACGGTGAGGTCGTCGATCTTGCGCGCTTCCTTCACCGGCGACATCGGTGCCCTCATGGACGAGTCCGGTGCCAGGATCCGCTTCAGGGTGAACACCACGTCGTCAGCGGTGAACGGCGAGCCATCCTGCCACTTGACGCCAGGGCGCAGATGGAAGCGCCAGACGGTGGGGGAGGTCTGCTCCCAGGATGTCGCCAGTGCAGGCTCCAGGCCGAGGTCACGATTGCGCCGAGCCAGGGGCTCATAAATGTTGGACAGGAAACTGAGCTGCACGGTCTCCTGCCGCGTCGCGGGGTCCATCGCGTTGACGTCGCCGTCATTCGCCCAGCGGAAGGTGGCGGCCTGCGCTGTCGATGCCGCGAAAGGTGATGCCGCCAAAGCGGCCAGCAGTGCGATCGCGGATAGCGGGAAGCGCAGCATTCGGATTACCCCTGGTGTACTTGTTAGTCTGGCCCGGCCGCGCGAAACTAAACTGCGTCGGCGGTTCTGAACAGAGACAGAGTGCAGATGCAAATCGATCCCGCAACCGATATCCCTGGGTTGATCGACATTCAGCCCACATTCATACCGGGTGGCGAACTTCCGGTGGCGGACGGCGATGCGGTTGTTCCCATCGTCAACCGTCTGCTGCGTCGCTTCGAGCATGCCTTCGCAACCCAGGACTGGCACCCGGCGGGTCACGCCTCCTTTGCGAGTGCGCACCCCGGCCGGCAGCCGTACGACACGATCGAAATGAGCAATGGCCATCAGGTGTTGTGGCCCGATCACGGCATCGCAGGTACGCCAACCGCTCCGATTCACCCGGCAATTGACCAGACCCGGATCGAGGTGATCGTCCGCAAGGTTTCCGGCCACCACTGGATCGTTACGCGGCCTTTTTCGAGAACGACCGCACGACGCCGACCGGACTGGATGGCTCGCTCCGCCAGCGCGGCTTTTCCCGCATTTTCCTTTGCGGCCTCGCCACCGATTTCTTATTCTTGCATTGATTGTTACCCCAAGTGTGTATGTTGATGTCAATTTGGTGGTTCCGCTAGGATTACGCTACGTAGTTGAGCGCTATCTGGGAAGCTTCCTATTGCCTCGATGGGCCTGTTTTGAGACATTTCTCACGACCCCGAGAAGGAGAGCGTGATGCACGACTTCCCGATTCGCATCTACCCGGCGACCGACGTTCTGGTTCTGGTCGACGTGCAACCCGACTTCATGCCGGGAGGAGCCTTGCCGGTGCCAAGCGGCGAGGCGGTCGTGCCGGTGATCAATCGTCTCCTTGAGCGTTTCGCTCACGGTGTGGCGACACAGGACTGGCACCCGGCGGATCATGCTTCCTTCGCCAGCCAGTATCCAGACAAGCACCCTTTTGATACCGTAATGTTGCCCTACGGCGAGCAGACGCTATGGCCAGATCACTGCGTGCAGGGAACTCCCGGCGCAGATATTCACCGTGAGATCAATACCTCAAACGTCGAGTTGGTTATTCGTAAAGGGTTCCGGCGGACAATTGACAGCTATTCGGCGTTTCGGGAGAACGATCGGGCAACCAAAACGGGACTAAACGGATACCTTCAGGAGCGCGGCTTCCAGCGCGTTTTCGTTGCTGGACTAGCTCGTGGGTACTGCACCGACTTCACAGCGGAGGACGCAGCAGATCTCGGCTTCGAGGTGTTTTTGGTCGAGGACGCCTGCCGCGGCATCACTCGGGAGGCAACCGAGTCGGGCACCCGCCGCTTGGCTGCCAAGGGCGTCCGCCTAGTCGATAGCCTGCATCTGGTTACGGCATAGGTGCCTTATGGCGAGGCCTTCGTCGACAACCGACGTTTTGCTGCCATGGCAGGTTCAGATCTTGTTTTCCATCCGCGTGCGCAGGCTGCTGCAATGTGCCAGCTTAGGCCGACCTAAGTTTCTGGAGGACCATGGCCCAAGTGAATATTGATGTGGCTTTTCGTCACCAATGGGGACCAATATCTGACGAATCCTCCAAAATTTCGCTGACGTCTGGGTAGCGCCGATTTGGCGGCGTTGTGTAGTTGCTTCGGCGCATGAGCCGTTGGAGCATCGAAGTGGTCAGTGCGAAGCGTTTGACTGGGCGTCTTGACGAGGTCGGGGGCGTTGGCAGGTGCGACGCCGGGCGTGATGACGGGGGCATCGCTAGCGGTGGCCATGATTGGCCAGGCGCTGGCGTAGGATCGGAGTCTGGTGACCAAGCACGCGGAACGCCTGGAACAGCTTCGCCCGCTGGGTGCCGCAGCACTCGGCGCCGTCGCCTTTGAGCGATCCAACTGCCCGTCAACCGGTGGCGCCACCGGACGACCTCGACCATGACGGCCGATCTACGCTGGTGCTGAGCCTGGTGATGGGCGCCATGGCCGCGCCGCTCCGCTGATCTGGCTAAGCGTTTTGAAGGAGGAGATTGCGACCCGGCGCAACGATACGAGGACGCCCGCCTGCGCCGCCTGGCCGAAACGATGCCGCAGGGCTGCCGGTGACGATCCTGGCAGACGCGGCGTCGGCGACCAGAAGCTGTTCGCCTTCCTGGCTGAACTCGGCTCGGGCTATCGGATCCGCTTCCGCGGCGGTTCTCATTTGGCCATGCGCCCGTGCAGGACGCGATGGAAGCTGGACTCGGTAGCGAGGTAGATCCCTTCGTCGGCCAGCGCCGGGACGATCCGCGCCGGCGGCGTCTCGTATGAGCGCGGGATGCCAGTCAGGGATGGCAGGGCAAGGAGACCACGCTGCGATTGCACGGCTGGGGCAGGCAGCGCAGCATCAAACTGAAGAACCAATGGGGCTGGGGCGGCTTCACGACGCAAGACCTCACGCGCTGTCGGCTGCTCGCCGGCACGGTGGCGCTGGTCTACAACTGGTCCAGCGTTGGCCCGAGTCATTCAGACTGAAGGGGTTCATGCCGCACCTCGCAGCCGAAAAGGCGTCGCTGGCTCGACGCGGCATCCCGTCAAAATCGGTGACGGGAGGCACTAGGCCGCTGCTGCTGTCGGCCATCGCGCGCAAAACCCAGCATGCCGGACAGGTGACACTGGCCATAGCAGCACGCATGGGATGCGCGACAAGGCACGCCGGGCTTATGCGCGTATCGCTGGCTTCCTGGCTGAGCTGCGGGAAAAGGCGGAGCAGTTGACCCGCTGGCAAGGTGGTATCGAATCCTCAGCGAAGCGCTGGGGCCCTTCGTGCAAGGACGCCGGCTTCAGCCGCTGCGCCTCAACCCGGCTTGAAGCCCTGCCGGGGGTTGTGAACCACCCCAGATCACCGGCCGAATATTCGTCCAACTGCCGGATCTAGGGTCAATCGGCACCCGCGATTGGGCGTGTGTCAGCGTTTAGGCGGACTGGTATCACATGGCTACGCTTTGGCCTGGGTTCGCGGTCATTGGGCATACTTGGCGGTCCGCGCCCGCGTTAAATCATTGATATGATTTGGTTCTGGGTCAGGGTTCAGTCGCGCACAGCCCAAATAGTTAGGCACACGACTGGGTAGTCTCGGTGTTGCCAAGGTTCGCGAATCGCGCTATCCGTGAGGCATGTATATGCGCATCACCCAACGTCACAACCGCGACGGCTCAAGCGTGACCTACTATGCCCTCGCCGAGAGCGTCTGGAACGCCGACGTCAAGCGAAGAGAAGCCCATGTGGTGCATAGTTTCGGCCGG
>JBEKLE010000313.1:0-7771 GCA_050010355.1 Rhodopila sp.
TCCACCATTTGGTCGAGCACGGCGTTGCCGGACAGACCGAAGATGTAGCGCAGGTCGTTGGCCTCGCACCACGCCATCACCTCACGGCGGCCATAGTGACTGTCGCCGCGAAGGGTGATGCGTGTGTGCGGCCAGTGGCGGCGAATGCGCCTCACCATACGCCGCAGATGGCCACGGATCTCCTCGCCGCTCGGCGTCTTGCCGGGACGGAACAAGACCACCACCGGACGGGCGTTCGCGGCGTCGTAGACGTGGATCGGCAGAAAGCATCGCTCATCATAGTGGGCGTGAAACAACGCCAGTTGCTGATTGCCATGCGCCACGTCGCAGGTGTCGTCGATATCGAGGGTGACAGCGGCAGGCGGGCGATCGTAGCTGCGGCAATACAGATCGATCATGGCGTAGGTCATGCGCACCACCTCGCGCTGGGTGGGTGCGTTCTCCCATCGCGACACCGTCGGCTGTGAGCACAGATCATCGCCACTGTCCGGCAGGCGGCCACAGGCGACTTTGAACGCAGGGTCGGTGCGCAAAACATCGAGGTCGTCGCCATCCTCGTAACCGCAGGCGATCGCCAGCATCCGGGCCCGCAGGATGTCGCTGACACTGTGCGTCACGTAGAGCGGGTTGCGTGGGTCTGAGATCAACGGCGCAAGCGTATCGGCGATACCGAGTTGTCGTTCCACTGCGCCGAGTAACATAACGCCACCGTTGGAGGTGATCCGGCCGCCGTCAAACGCCGCCACCACCTTCTTACGTTCAACAGCGGGAAAGTCGAATGACGGCAGGTTTTGGGAACCAAAGGGTGCGGCCATTGCGAAACTCGCGGCGATCGGGTGGACAGGGTGGTCGTGACACCTGATCTATGCGGGGATTCAATGCCTTGTACAATTGTCGTTTCGGAATCCCTGCTATGCGCTGAATAAGACGGGCTAGTACACCTCGTCGGAATTGGCGACTCGGTTGGACGGCTACGGCTAACCGCGTCGCATTTGCCACAGTGTCCGCGAAAATGAACCCTCGGCGCTTCAGGCCATAGGTGTGAATCCACCAGCGATGCGAGTCGACCCTCTCGATCGGGAGAGGAGGATATCGTGCCGGCTCATAAAGCTTCACCGGTGCAACTGTCGGCTGAACATGAACGGGAACTAAACGATCTGGTGCGGGTGCACTCGACGCCACAGAAAGGGCGGAACGGGCGCGGATCATTCTGCTGGCCGCAACCGGCCTAGGGGTTGCCGAGACGGCGCAGCAACTGGGGATTTGGCGCAAGACGGCCGGCCACTGGCGGCGCCGGTGGCTGGAGGCGGATCCCTCGGCCGCGGTGGCGGCGCGTCTGAGCGACGCGCCCCGCTGCGGTGCGCCGGCCACGTTCACACCCGTAGCTGGTTGCGAGTTTCAGGCACCACAGAAATGCCTCAGATTGTGATCAAGGTATACGCCATCAACTTCATACCGTAATGGCGTTGTTGTTTGAACTCAAAGCGCAACAGCAGCCGTTTTGAACTTATCCTCCCACGCGAAGGTCCGTTCTACACACAGTCGTAACGAATGGATGGCGGCATTGAACAACCGTTTCCGCCCACGCTTCGGGGTCTTCCGGTTGCGCCGGTTTTCCTTGATGTTCGGAATGAGCCCCGCGTTGAAGATCGCCTTGCGGTTATGCCCGGAATCAAACCCGCCATCGAGATTGAGATACGAGCCGTCAATTTTCAGGTCCGTCAGTCTGGCGACGCGCTTCAAGGCGTTCAATCCCTCTGGGAGGAGTGGTATCCGTCTCATTCACCGGCGCCACCGGAAGCGGGGCCAGCACAAAGCCGTTGTTGTGCACGATCGCGATGATCTTCTCACCCGTCTGATGTTTGTGGCCGGAACAGCCGATGCCATCGCCGCCCTTTTTGGCAACGGTATTGGTGCCATCGCCATGCAGGATGTCGAGATCAAGCTGGTGATGCTCCGCCAGATGCCGCACGCTGGCGACGAACGCCTGCTCGAGCGAGCCATCGTCGGCCCATTTCGCGAACACCTTGTAGATGGTCGTATAGTGGATCAGGGCGGTCCGATCGCTCGCTCTGGGTACTGGCACGCACTTCCATTGCATACCCGTATAGAGGACCCACAGGATCAGACTGAAAACGCGATGATAGCCCAGTTTGCACTTCGGCCCGCGCCGGGGCATCGAGAGGTGCGGGAAGATAAATGCGATGAACTCCGGCCCGGAGAGTTGCACGGGAATCGGTGTCGTGGCGGGGCCTTTTGTCATATTGCTTATCCGGGAACAGCTTCGCGAGAAGCATCAGCGACCCTCGCCGGAAAGTCCAATTATGGCCTATAATACAAGGAGTTAAGGAAACGCCGAAACTCGCAACCACCTAAATCGGTCCGTGCAACATAGCCGCGTTGATAAGTGCCCGAGAGCAAAGTTCTGTCTCGGTCTTTCGTACAGAGCGCCCGACCTCGTAGGCGGCCATAGCATCTGGCGGCGAGGCTTGATCTCACCACTTCGCTCGAAACGAGTCGAAGGACGTCAGTGCTGTGGCCTTGTCTTGATCGGTCATGAACGACGCGATGAAGGAATTCCGCGCGAGTGTGGTGATATCGGCCTCGTTCAGCGACAGCGCTTTCTGGATTGTCAGGAAATTCTCGTTCACGTAGCCGCCGAAATAGGAGGGGTCGTCGGAATTGACGGTCACCAACAAGCCCGCCGCCAGCATTTGTTTCAACGGATGCAGTGTCAGATCCGGACAGGTCTGCAGGGCCCGGTTGGACAGCGGGCAGACGGTCAGGGGGATCTGTCCGAGAGCGATCCGAGCGACCAGGGCAGGGTCTTCGAGCGCGCGGTTGCCATGGTCGATGCGGCGGATCTTCAGGATGTCGATCGCCTCGCACACATAGGCCGGCGGTCCTTCCTCACCCGCATGGGCGACGGGCGCGAAACCTTGCTTGCGGGCCTCGGCAAAGACGCGGGCGAATTTCGACGGCGGATGTCCTGTCTCGGTCGAGTCGAGTCCGACGGCGAATATATGGTCCTTGCAGCGGCAGGCGTGCGTCAGCGTGTCGAATGCCTGTTCCTCCGGCAGATGCCGCAGGAAGCACATGATCAGTTTCGAAGTGATTCCGAAGTCTCGCTTTGCCTTGTCCAGCGCATCGGTCAGTCCGGACAGTACGGTATCGAACGTCACGCCCCGTTCGGTGTGCGCCTGCGGATCGAAGAAAATCTCCACGTGCGTGATGTTCTGTGCCGCGGCTTTTTCCAGATAGGCAAATGCGAGATCGAAGAAGTCTTCCTTGGTGCACAGCACGGACATCCCGGTGTAGTAAAGATCGAGAAAATCCTGGAGAGATTTAAAAAGATACGCTTCTCTGATCGCTTCGACACTGTCATAGGGCAATGTGACGTTGTTCCGCCGCGCCAGTGACATCATCATCTCGGGTTCGAGTGTGCCCTCGATGTGGAGGTGAAGTTCCGCTTTTGGCATGGCCAGAATGAAGCGGTGGAGGGCTGCCTGATCGATGGGCCTGGTCCTTCGCTGGGAGTGTCGCGGAAGGTTAAGTTAATTGGCTGGCTTGTCGCAAGAAAATTGCTATCCAGCGGACAGCGTGGCCCTGCGTCCCGCTGCGTGCTAAATGTTGGCGCCGCTGCCGAGCCGGCTTTGGCGCACCAGCGAAGGAAACGCAGGATGGCTGGCATCCCCACCTACGCCGTGCCGCCGAGCTTCCTTGGCGTGTCGCGGACTGATCCGGCGGCCGATTTCGTGATTGCCGGCATCCCGATGGATATCGGCACGACCAACCGTTCCGGGACGCGCGACGGTCCGGCTGCGATCAGGCGCGCCAGCCGGATGCTGAGCGACGGCGACCATCCGGAGCACTGGGTCGAGCCCGCCAGCATGAGCGTCGCCGACATTGGCGATTTCACGCTGGCACTGGGCGATATTCCAGGCAGTCTGGCGGCGATCGAATCGCAGGCCGAGCCGCTCGGGCATCTGATCGCGCTGGGCGGCGAGCATGGGATTACGCTGCCGCTGCTTCGTGCACTGACGCAACGGCTGGGGCACCCTGTCGCGCTGGTGCATTTTGACGCCCATGTCGATACGTGGCCGGACAATTTTGGGCAGGCGTATGCACACGGCTCGCCGTTCTATCATGCGATCAATGAGGGTCTGGTCGATCCGCAGCGGATGATCCAGATCGGCATCCGCTCCCCGGTGCAGCAGGCGGTGATGGACTGGACGGTTTCGCGCGGGGTTACCGTGGTGTCCGCGCAGGATGTGCACGGGTCGAGCCCAGGTGCGGTGGCCGAACGGATCGCCGGGGTCGTGGGCGACAGCCTAGCGTATCTCAGTTTTGACATCGACGTGCTCGATCCGGCGTTTGCGCCGGGGACGGGCACGCCGGAAATCGGCGGGCTGGCGTCGTGGCAGGCTCAGGCCATCCTGCGGCGGCTTGGGGGAATCCGTTTCGTTGGTATGGATATGGTCGAGGTTTCGCCGGCCTATGATGCCTCGGAGGTGACGGCCCTGTCTGCTGCGACAATGGTTTGGGAATATTTGGCGCTTCTGGGATCGGGGGCTATGCGCTGAGGGTCTGGCGGTCCCCCAAAAAAGCATAGCATCCCCTGGATATCGGCCCTATATAGCGGCTCTCGCTTCTGTTCTGTGGAAGCGGTGACGCATCCGCACGTGCCGCGAGCCCTCATGTTGGGCACAGCAACGACGTAAACGCGTCCTTTTCGATAGACCCGGCCAACCGTGGGCCGGGGTCGTTTAGGAACACGCCTATGTCCGACCGCACTTACGCGATGCGAAGTACAACCAGCATCGTCTGACCCCGTAACCGCTGCGTTTTTGCGCGGTTACGGTCCAAGTCCCCGTTTCGTTGCGGGCGCGTTTGCGCGCGTCCGTTTGTCCGCGAGGATGACCGCGATGTCTGTTGTTGACCAATCCCTTGTCACGCGCACCCGCTCTGCCGTTTCTCCGCTCCGCCGTCCGTTTGTTGCCTATCCGGTTCGCCGTCCGACGGTGGACGAGGTGGTGGCCGCCGAACGTCCCGAGGAACCGATCCACTGCCTGCGCCCTGCCGCTGTCGTTGCGACTGCGCGCGGTTTCGTGGACGCATTTCCTGGTGACGCTTTGTATGCGGTGAAATGCAATCCCGACCCGGCGGTGCTGCGCGCATTGTGGGCGGGCGGCGTGCGGCATTTCGACTGTGCATCGTTGCCGGAGGTGCGGCTGGTGCGTGACATGTTCCCGGCGGCGCCGATTCACTTCATGCACCCGGTCAAGGGGCGCGGCGCGATCCGCGAGGCCTGGGCGCGGCACGAGGTGCGGGATTTCGTTCTCGACAGCGCCGAGGAACTGACCAAGATCCGGACTGAGATCGCCGCCACCGGCGTGCCTGGGGCGCTTGGATTGATCGTGCGGATCGCGTTGCCGAAGGGTGGCGCGAAGCTGGATCTGTCGGGCAAGTTCGGTGCGGACCTGGATGCGGCAGCCGCTCTGCTGCGGGCGTCGCGGGGTTGCGCGAAAATGCTGGGTGTCAGCTTCCACGTTGGTTCGCAGTGCCTCGATCCGCTGGCCTGGCGCGATGCGCTGGCGCTGACCGGGGAGGTGATCCGAGCGGCCGGGGTGAAGGTGGATTTGATCGATGTGGGCGGCGGATTTCCGGTGAGGTATCCGGATCAGGAGCCGCCTCCGCTGGGCGCTTTCTTTGCCGAAATCGAGGCGGGGTTCGAACGGCTTGGCCTGCCGGGCACGCGGCTTTGGGCGGAGCCCGGCCGAGCGCTGGTCGCCGGCGGATCGTCGGTGGTGGTGCAGGTGCAGGCGCGGCGTGGTGACGCGCTGTATGTCAATGACGGTGTTTACGGCAGCCTTGCCGATGCAGGGACGCTGGGGTTCCGCTATCCGGTGCGGCTGGTCCGTCCTGGGGTTGAGGTTGCGGCCGAAACGACCGGGTTTTCGCTGTTCGGGCCGACCTGCGACAGTGCCGACGTGATGCGCGGTCCCTTCGTGCTGCCGGCCGACGTATGCGAGGGGGACTGGATCGAGATCGGTCAACTCGGCGCCTACGGAGCCTGTCTGCGCACCGCATTCAACGGATTTGACCGGGCGCGAATCGTCGAGGTGGGCGATGAACCGATGCTGACGACAGAAGTTCAACGAGAACGGTCGCTCGGTATTGCGGCCTGATCGAACTGTTACAAGGAGTATCGACCGATGAAACACGTCGCATTCGGCGGCCGTCTCGTCATGCTGGGATGTGGCAGCATCGGCCAGGGCGTTCTGCCCCTGATCTTGCGCCACATCGACATCCCGCGCGAGCGTATCACGATTGTGTCGGGTGACGCCCGCGGTCAGGAGGTCGCCGCCGAGAACGGGGTGAGCTTCGACGTCACGCCGCTGACGCGCGACAATTTTCGACGTGTGCTGGCGCCGCTGGTGCAGGCGGGTGATTTCCTGCTGAACCTCAGTGTCGATGTTTCGTCGGTGGCGTTGATCGCGTTCTGCCAGGAGCGGGGTGTGCTGTACATGGACACCTGCATCGAGCCCTGGGCGGGCGGGTACACCGATCCGTCCCTGACGCCCTCGCAACGATCCAACTATGCGCTGCGGGAGAGTGCGCTTGCGCTGGCCGGTGGGGTGGGTCCGACGGCGGTGCTGACACATGGCGCAAATCCGGGGCTGGTCTCGCATTTCGTCAAGCAGGCGCTGCTGAACCTGGCGCGGGATACGGTTGTGGATACGGTTGTGCCGACGACCCGGCAGGGCTGGGCGGCGCTTGCCGAGGCGTTGGGTGTGAAGGTGATCCATATCGCCGAACGTGATACCCAGACGGCGTCATTCGCCAAGAAGCCGGGTGAGTTCGTCAACACATGGTCGATTGACGGTTTTGTGGGGGAGGGCTGTCAGCCGGCCGAACTTGGCTGGGGGTCGCATGAAAAGGTGCTGCCGGCGGATGGGCATCGCCATGCGTTCGGGTGCGGTGCGGCGATTTATCTGATGCGGCCAGGTGCCTCGACCCGGGTGCGGACCTGGACGCCGAAGGCGGGGCCGCTGCACGGGTTCCTGATCACGCATAACGAATCGATCTCGATCGCTGATTACTACACGGTGGCGGAGGGCGGAACGGTTCGCTACCGGCCGACCGTGCATTACGCGTATCATCCCTGCGACGACGCGGTGCTTTCGGTGCATGAACTGGGCGGGCGGAACTGGCAACAGCAGCCGAAGCAGCGTCTGATGATGGACGAAATCCGTGACGGGGTCGATGAGCTCGGGGTGCTGCTGATGGGGCATGCGCGTGGCGCGTATTGGTATGGCTCGCGGCTGTCGATCGAGCAGGCCCGCGCGCTGGCGCCGCACAACAATGCGACCAGCCTGCAGGTGACGGCGGCGGTGCTGGGCGGACTGGTCTGGGCGATGGAGAACCCGCGGGCCGGCATCGTCGAGGCGGATCACCTGGATCATGTGCGGGTGCTGCAGGTCGCCGAACCCTACCTTGGGGATATGGTGGGGGCTTACAGCGACTGGACGCCGTTGCTCGACCGGTGCCTGTTGTTTCCCGAGGACATCGACGAAGCGTGCCCGTGGCAGTTCGGCAACTTCCGAGTGACGTGAAGCGCGATGTTTATTCCCACGGCGCCCTCGATTAGTCGCGGGAAAATCGAGTAGGGAGACACCTTACGGTGCCCCCCTCTCACACCACCGGGCATACGGGTCACGTACCACGGCGGTTTCCGACACGGTTCAACCCGGCATGGTGGTCGGCCATG
>JBEKLE010000314.1:0-8035 GCA_050010355.1 Rhodopila sp.
ATGACCCCGGAGGTGGCGATCAGGCCGCCGATCGGCACCGCGAAGACGAAGTTCACCACCGCCAGGGCAGTCGCCGTGTAGATCGCCCCAGCGAGAAGATCCGACACGATCTGCGTTTCGCGCGGCCGCCCCTCCAATACGACGATCAGCCGCAGGATGCCGACTGCCACGCGGGCGCCCAGCATCCACCAACCGATTTCCAGGAGTTGCGCCCAGATCAGCACGCCAGGGGTCAGCAGCGGCGCGGATGCTGTCGGCAAGCCAACGGATCGCTGTAACACCCATGTCATCGCGCCGAAGATGGCCAGCCGTATGGCAAGACGCAGCCACAAGGGCCGCGCTGCGTCACGCCGCGCGTCGACGAAGGTCCCCAAAAGCAGAACCGTGGCAAAGGCAAGCATGACCCAGGGCGCGTTCATGTCGATGCGTGGCGGCACACCCTTCAATCCGCTCCGTTCTGTCTTTTAGGTCTGCCGCACTCAAATCAGAGCATCGCCTGAACGCGGTAGGAGCGATCCCGCCCGAGGCGCGAATGCAAACGTCACGACAGCGGCAACCTCGCCCAGCAGGATGCAGCCGGCCCGATCAGCCATCCGCCAAACAAAGGCGCGTGCCTTATCGAGGGTGGAAACCCAAGGCCGATGGTCCAGGATGGATAAAAGCCATAGCGACTGCTCCGGCAACGGCGGGCGATGTCTGGCCAGGATGGGTATCAGGGACGGTTGGATGCTTTACGGGGCGGCCTGCCGATGCTTCCACCGCGTCGTAGCTTGTAGGTTTCATTTTGTCCTGCTGCACGATTGCGCCCTTTACGGGGCTCTCCCAAATACCGCGTCGCGCGGTCTCTGCCGCCGATTCCTGATCGCGATATACCGAGGGCGCGTCCGGCTTTGTGCGTGCCGCACCGTTGATCAGCACTACCTCGGCGACATCGGTGCCGTCGGGCTGTAAACAGACGAAGCCCGAATCAGGGTGCTGTTGTGGTTGGCAAGTCACGCGATCGCCGTGCGCGGCCAGAAACCCTTGCAGACCCTCAGCCATATCGCCCTTTTCACCCTCAATGCCGTACAATGCGACAGTCGTCCCACCTGCCCGAAGAGTGGCTGTGTCGACCACCGTCGGATGATTTAAGAAGACCGGCTCAGGCACCGATTGGGTGCTTGGCACTGGTGGCGCCAGGGCAAGCTTCGCATTCGGGTCCACGTCCATGTCGAGGCCGCCCGGCTGGTTTGCCTGCTCCTGGATCCGCTCTTGGGTAGAGGCAACGGGGGTAGTGCCGGCGTCCGGCCGCGAGTTCAACTCAGACGGCACGTCGATCGATTGACCTTTCGCACGGGGTGGCGGTGTCGGGGCGGGAATCTGCGCAGCAGGCTGCTCCGGGGGTTCCAGAAGCGCAAGGACTGGCGAATTTGGGAGCATTGCCAAACCCGCGGTAATCGCCATCCCGCCGATGCCGACCATGGCATAGATGGCAAACCGCGTCGCGAGCCAGCGTAACGGGTGCGCCGGGAAAAGCGAGGGGTGCCCCCGCGCTATCGCTGAGGACTCGGCCGAAAAAGCCTGTTCCATCTAATCTCTCCGGTCTCGACGGTCATCCAGAAAGCTCTGAAGAGCTTCGAGGAAGCCGAAAAAAACAAACAAGCCCAGGATCAGTCCATCGCCGATCTCAAAGAGATACCGCAAAGGGAGGCGGCCGACCAGCATAGGCTCCTCAGACCCATATAAGTGTTGCCAGACCCATTCGAAGCCCCGAAACATCAAGGCGACGCACAGCGCGAGCAGCATATGCCCGGCGAATATTATGGCGGACTTGGCAGCCGAACGGAGTGGATCGAGCAGGCTCAATACAGCACTCCAAATTAATCTTGCTGTCTGATGGACCCACAGTCAGTGCCAAACAGTCAACACCGTGCCTTGGAGAATAGCCCTATCGCGACAGATCGCAAAACGCAGCCCCCTCACAGACGCTTGAGCAGCTCGGTCTTCTTGGCGGAGAACTCCTCCTCTGAAATAAACCCCTTGTCCCGCAGGCCAGCAAGCCGCTCGATGCTGCTGAAGACATCACCACCGCCCTGAGACGTTTCGGCGACAGGTTGGTTGGGCAATCCCCAATCCTGCTGCGGTGCAGGCGCGGGAACGGGTGCACTCTGATCGAACCCGGACGTCGAACCGGCGCCTGAGACCTGTGGCAGGCTGTCCAGCCGGACCACCCCGTACTGGCTGGTAAAGGTGATCGACTGATCCCCGCCCTGCTGCTGTGAAAAGCCGTTGATCCAGTGGTCACCGGTGTCATAGACCGAAATCTGCCCGTTCACGTCGAGCGCCAGCCGCCGACGATCGGGAAAGCAGGCATAACGAAGATTGTTCTGCGCCCCCGTCGACGCCGGCATGCCAAGGTCGGACGGCCACCAGTTGCCGCTTCCACCGAAACGATCATTGCCGCTCACGAAAAAACTGCTCTCCGGCAGAGGCATGCTTCCTGAGCTGCCCTGTGACTGCCACTGGCTGCTCTGCGGGCGATACGCAATGATATCGGTCCGGCCAACAACATTGGACAGTTCGGCGCAGAGCGAACTGATGCGGCTCTTGAGGCCGTTGTTGAACATGTCGCCGATCATGATCATGCCGCCGCTCGACCACTGCCCCATGCCACCCAGATCGGGATGGTTGAACTGCGCCATGCTGCCCCCGCTCGCCACGAGGGCTTCGAGAACGGCGCGAACCGCATCGGTGCTCATGGAATAACGCTGAGCCGCCTCAGCGACGATACGCTGACCTTCCGGCGTGAGGTCCGCCATCTGTTTTGCCTCCAATCACAAGGCTCTGCCCGCGCCGCGACATGCACCCGTGGCAGAGATGCCTACTGCGGAGAATGTCGCCGGTTATAGCCTGTCCTGCAACCGGCTGTTGCCTTGGTTCTGCTGCATCTTTGTACTGCCGCTCCGGTCGGGTAAAAGCCGTGGCATTACAGGACAGCGACCAGCAAACGCGGGGCCTGGACGCCTGATATCATTGTAGGGAAGGGCAGGGCGCCTGCCTCCGGCCTGCGCGGACTGCCCCGGGGCAGGCTCTGGACCCGCAAACCGCCATCTTCCTTTAGCGGCGCTCGGTGCACCACCCCGGAGACGACCCTAACTCCGATACGATGCATTGATGTCGATGTATCCATGCGTCAGATCGCACGTCCACGCGGTCGCCTTCCCCCGCCCCAGCCCGATGTCGATCGCAATCTCGACCTCGGTCCCTTTCATGTGCGCGACCACCGGCGTCTCGTCATACCCCGGAACCACCGCACCATCCCGAGCCATCCACACCCCGCCGACCCCGATCGACAGCTTGTCGCGATCCGCCGGCTCCCCCGATTTGCCGACCGCCATCACGATGCGGCCCCAGTTGGCGTCCTCCCCGGCGATCGCCGTCTTCACCAGTGGCGAGTTCGCCACCGCCATCGCAATCCTTTTCGCAGACCGCGCATTGGTCGCGCCGGTCACATCAATCCGGACCCGCTTCTGTGCGCCCTCGCCATCCCCGGTGACCTGAAGTGCCAGATCCAGCAGCACCTCATTCAACGCACGGGCAAAGTCGGCCAGCATCCGGTTGCGTGCGGCGCTGCCATCAGCCGACGGGATACGAGCATGCTTCGCCTGACCGGTTGCGATCAGCAACACGGTGTCGGACGTGGAGGTATCGGAGTCCACCGTCGTGCAGTTGAAGCTGGCGTCGACGCCCTTCTTCAGCATCGTGTGCAGCGCGTCCGCCGGTAGTTTGGCGTCGGTGAACACGAAGCACAGCATCGTTGCCATATCGGGCGCGATCATCCCGCTCCCCTTGGCGATCCCCGTGATCCGCACCGTCCCGTCGCCGATCTGCGCCGTCCGCGTCGCCGCCTTCGGAAAGGTGTCTGTCGTCATGATGCCCCGAGCCGCGGCCTCCCACCCATCCTCGGCCAGCGCTTCATGCAGCCCCGGCAGCGCCGCCACCAGCTTCTCATACGGCAGCACCTCGCCGATCACGCCGGTCGAGGCGACAAACACCTGCCTCGGCCGGCACTCCGCCAGCTCGGCGGCCGCACCCGCCGTCGCCGCGCACGCATCGCGTCCCGCCTTACCGGTGAACACGTTGGCATTCCCCGCATTCACCACCACCATTCGCGCCCGTCCGCCTTTCAGACACGCCCGGCACCAGTCGACCGGCGCGCCCGGGCACTTGTTGGACGTGAAGACGCCCGCCACGGTGCTGCCGGCGGCAACCTCGATCATCACCACATCGGTTCGTCCCTGATAGCGGATGCCAGCCGCCGCGGCCGACAGACGCACGCCCGCGAGCGGAGGCAGTTCCGGCAGCGCAACGGCGAGCGGGGAGATCGCGGTGGCCATCGTTTCCTTCCCTTTCTAGCTTTTATACGATCTGGCCGGTCACTTGCCCGGTCTTGCTTTTATACGATCCAGCCGATCACTTGGCGGGCGGCGGCTCCGCCGTATCGGTCGCCTTCGCCGGCGAGCCGTCCATGTTGAACTTCTCCACCGTTACCTCGCTGCGGGCCTCCGCGACCTCTTTCTGAACGGCCGCCTGCACCATCTTCTGGCGAAGCTCATCACGCTCCTGCTCGTAAGTCGGCGGTTCGGACGTGCGATGCTCCAGCGTCTGGATAACGTGCCAGCCGAACTGGGTCTTCACCGGTTCCGGCGTAACCTCCTTGTCCTTCAGCGCAAACGCCGCATCGGCGAATTCCGGCACCATGTCGGTCTTCTTGAAGAAGCCCAGATCCCCGCCCTGTGCAGAGGCGCCCGGATCTTTGCTGTACTGCTTGGACAACGCCGCAAAGTCGCCACCCTTCTTCAGTTCGGCGATGATCTTCTTCGCTGTCGCTTCGTCGGACACCAGGATGTGGCGCGCGTGCACCTCGGTCTCGCCCGGCTTGTTGCCGAATTCCTGGTCATAGCGGGCCTTGACCGCCTCGTCGGACACCTGCGGACGAACCAGCTTGTTGAGCATGGCCGACGCCAGCGTCCGGTCCTCCGCCATCCGCATCGTTCGCTGCACCTCCGGGTCCTTGTCGAGGCCCGTCTTTTTCGCCTCCACCAGCAGCGCCTGGGCATCCACCAACTGGTCGAGAAGCAGCGGATAGAGCTGCTGGGGCGGCATCGAGCGCGCCTGGGGCGGCAAGCTTTCAGCCGCGGTCTTCAGATCACTCGCATGAATCGGCTGACCGTTGACCGTGGCAAGCACCGGATCGGGATTTGTGTCCGCCAGGACAGGCCCGGCGCCCACGATGCCGAAAACAGCAACGGCGAGCAGGCGAGCCGGAGGCAAAATTGAGCAGCCCGAAAAAAACCGCATGGAAACCCCTGAAGTCTGGAAAGCCGTGGTTATGACCGAAGCTGGGATCGGTCACAAGGCAGCGCGGCCCGCCCGCCGCGGTTCATCATGGCCCTCTTGCCACCCGTCCCGGGAGCCGCCGGAGCCGGAGACTTTAGTGGTCGAGGCGCTGGGTTTTCGTCATGTGGCGCGGGTTCTGGACATCAGCGGAAACCGCAGACCCGAAATCGACCGGCGGCGACGCTCAGGCCGACAGCAGCGACAGCAACCCGGCCAGCAACTGCTTCGGCGTCGGCGGGCAGCCACGGATCACAAGGTCCACCGGCACGACCGTCGAAACGCCACCCACCACCGCGTAGCTGCCCGCGAACACGCCTCCGTCGGCTCCGCAATCGCCGACCGCGACCACCCATTTCGGATTGGGCGTCGCGCGCCAGGTGCGTTCCAGCGCTTCCCGCATGTTTTTGGTCACCGGACCGGTCACCAGCAGCACGTCGGCGTGCCGCGGGGAGGCGACGAAGCGCAGGCCGTACCGCTCGAGATCGTTGAACGCGTTGTTCAGGGCGTGGATTTCCAGTTCGCAGCCGTTGCAGGAGCCGGCGTCCACCTGCCGGATGGACAGGCTTCGTCCCAGCCGGTTGCGGGCGGTCTGGTCGAGCGTCGACGCGATCGCCTCAAGCGCCGGGTCCAGCGGCGGCGCCGCCTCGGTCAGCGGCCTGCGAAGACCTTGGAGCAGATGGTGAAGCATGAGGCGCTATGGTGTCTCCGTCGGGAGAATGAGCGCAGCCGGGGCCGCCGCGCCAGGGCCGATGCTGGCTATGCCGCCTAGCTATCAGGATAAGGCACCTGATGGAACAGGCTGTTCCCTTCGATCCGGTCCAAGCGGGTGGAAGACCGGGCGCCCGGTCGGGGATGGATTCCACATTGGAACAGACACACCATCAGGCCCGCATGCCAGGCCTTTGATCTCACGGCAAATAATACCCGCCATGCTGTTGCACGGATTGTGGAAATGATCGAAAGCACGCCCGCCCCCGCTCCGTCAAGCAGCCGAAAAGTGCACTGCCTGCGCCGCGGCGGTCTGCATGTTGGTCGAGATCGTCTCGGTGACGGTGCTCTGTTTCTCAACCGCCGCAGAGGTCGTCGTCACGAACTGGCTTACCGAGTCAATCGCCTGCCTGATGGCTGACAGTGACTCCACGACCTCGCCGGAGACCATGCGGATCCCATTGATCTCCTTGGCGATCTCATCGGTCGCCGCCTTGGCCTGCCCGGCAAGGTTTTTGACCTCGTTCGCCACCACCGCGAAGCCGCGCCCGGCCTCCCCCGCGCGAGCCGACTCGATCGTGGCGTTCAGCGCCAGCAGGTTGATCTGCCCGGCGATGTCGTTGATCAGGTCGACCACCCGCCCCATCGCCTGCGCGGCCGCATTAAGCTTCTGAGTGGCCTCATCGGCGGCCGCCACAAGCCGCACCGCGCCGCTCGCCGTCTCGTGCGAGCGCACCATCGTCGACGAGATCTCGGTGATCGAGCTGCTGAGTTGCTGCGCGGCGGCCGCGACGGTTTCGATCAGCTCGTTGAACTTGAGACGCGCAACGACCTGTCCGGTCACCTCAGTGGCGAACTTCACGACCTTGAATGGCTTGCCGTTGTGGTCATAGATCGCGTTGTACGTCGCGCGCAGCCATACCGGACTGCCGTCCTTTTTGATCCGCTTGAACTCGCCCGCCCGGAACTCGCCGCCTGCCAAGGCGGTCCAGAACGCCCGGTACGCCGGACTCCCGCGCTCGGCATGATCGACCAACATGGCATGGTGCTGACCCTGGATCTCGCGCAGCGTGTAACCCATAGTGCGCAGGAAGTTTTCGTTGGCTGAGTGGATCGTACCGTCCAGACCGAACTCGATAACGGCCTGCGAGCGGTTGATCGCCTGGATCTGGCCCTTGTTGTTGGCACCCTCGGCTCGCGCCTCCGTCACGTCGGTGGCGAACTTCACGACCTTGAATGGCTTGCCGTTGAGGTCAAGAATCGGGTTATAGGTAGCCTGCAGCCACACCTCCCGGCAGCCCTTCGCGAGCCGCTTGAACTCCGCCACCCGGTGTTCACCGCGCCCTAAGGCAGCCCAGAACTCCCGGTACGCCGGACTGTCTCGGTCCTCGGGCGTGATGAACATGGCATGGCGCTGCCCTTTGACCTCTGGCAGCGAGTACCCCATCGTTCGCAGAAAATTCTCGTTGGCGGCCAGGATCGTGCCGTCCAGGCTGAACTCGATAACCGCCTGCGATCGCCCGATTGCCGCCAACTGACCGGCATCGTCTGCCGCCTCCATGCGAGCCTGCGTCACGTCAGCGGCGATCGCGATCACCTTGACCGGCTTGCCCGCGGTGTCAAGAATCGGGTTATAGGCAGCCTGCAACCAGACCTCGCGGCCGCCCTTGGCAACGCGCTTGAACGTCGCGGAACGGAATTCGCCGCGCCGGAGGTCAGCCCAGAACTGCCTGTAATCCGCGCTGTCCCGGTCAGCGGGCGGCATGAACAGGGAGTGATGCTGACCGACGATTTCACGGAGCATGTAACCCATCGTGCGCAGGAAGTTCTCGTTGGCGCCGGCAATGATGCCGTCCAGCGAGAACTCGATCATCGCCTGTGACCGGCCGATCGCCGCCAGCTCGGCTTCCAGTTCCCGCACTCGCTGTTTGGCCTTGATCCCAAACAT
>JBEKLE010000315.1:0-7692 GCA_050010355.1 Rhodopila sp.
GCGACCATGCCGCGGATCATGGCCTGGCGCTGCTCATCCGTCATGTTGGCCGCGTCCGCGACCGCCTTCTGGTCAGGTCCCGGTGGCTGGGACGACGTTTGGGCGGGTTGGGTTCCGTTCGCCAGTTCCGGCACTGGAATACCGGCGGCGTGCGCGGCCTCGGCGACCTTCTGGGCGAGCTGCTGGCGCATCGGCGAATCGGCCGGAAGGTCGGCCAGCAGGGCCTGTAAGCCGTCGATCGCTTTGCGCGGCTCCCCCGCCTGCATGGCGGCGATCGCGAGGTAGTAGCGGGCGAGCCCGCTGCCTGGATCGGCTTGCAGCACCTGGCCGAACGCGGCCTCGGCGGCGGGTGTGATCGTGCCGCCGGCCTGCATCACCAGCATCTCGGCGTGGTCGCCGATGACGTCCGGGCTGGTCTGGCCCAGGTTGATGGCATGGCGATAGGCGGACTCGGCTTCGTCCCATTGATTCAGCATCGCCAGGGTGCGGCCATACAGCGCCCAGCCGTTGGCGTCGGACGGGTTCTGCCTGAGCTTCGCGGCCAGGGAGTTCGCCGCCTGTTCCAGCGACACCGCGCCGCCGTGTTCCTGTGCCAGTTCATCCTTGCGCGCGGCGAACGGCTCGTCTGGCAGTCCGGGGGCACCGAGCCAGAGGTAGCTGGAGACGGAGCCGGCGGCGATGACGACGAAGACGATGGCGGCGAGGACGGGGCTGCGTGACAGGCGGGGCGGGGCGGGGGGCTGTTTGTCGGCGGCGAGCAGGCGGCGCTGGATTTCCAGGCGGGCAGCGTCGGCCTCGGCCGGGGTGATCAGGCCGCGGGCGATGTCGCGATCGAGCTCACGCAACTGGTCGCGGTAGACCGCCTGGTCGAAGCTGGCGCGGGCGGGCACGGGGCGGCTGCCGCGGAGCAGGGGTGCGACGATCGGCAGCAGGGCCAGGAAGGCGAGCAGCGCCAGCAGGAACGGCAGGATCAAACGTCGTTCTCCCGCATCAGACGGTCCAGCCGGCTGGTTTCCTCCGCATTGAGCGGGGCGGTGTCGGCGGGGATGGGTTGACGGCGGCGGAGCCAGAGGAACGTGCCGGCAAGTCCTACCAGCACCAGCGCGGGTGGGCCGTACCAGAGAACGTAGGTTGCCGGCTCGACGGGTGGTTTCAGCAGCACGAAGGCGCCGTAGCGGTTGACGACGGCCTGGATCGCCTGGGAGTCGGTATCGCCGGCGGTCAGGCGTTCGCGAAGGAAAATGCGGATATCGTGGGCGAGGTCGGCGCCGGACTCGTCGATCGATTCGTTCTGGCAGACCAGGCAGCGGAGTTCGCCGCTGATGGTTCGGGCTCGTGCTTCCAGCGCCGGATTGGCCAGCCGCTCGTTTGGTTCCACCGCGTGGGCCGCCAGGGGGACGAGCAGCGGGGCGAGCAGGAGGATCGCGGACAGGAGAGCGGCTTTCATGACTGGTCGAGCTGCCTGAGCAGGGGCAGGAGATCCTTGTCGACCGTCTCCGGGGTTAACGGGCCGACGAAGCGGCGGCGGATGACGCCGGTGCTGTCGACGACGTAGGTCTCGGGCACGCCGTAGACGCCGAAGTCGAGGCCGACGCGGCCGTCGCGGTCCATCCCGACCTGGCGGTAGGGATCGCCGAAGGTGGCGAGCAGGCGGGTGCCATCCTCCGGCTTGTCCTTGTAGTCGATGCCGTAGAGCGGGAGGTGATTCTGCTCGGACAGGCGCATCAGCAGCGGATGCTCGATCCGGCAGGGGACACACCAGGAGGCGAAGAAGTTGATGATGAAGGGGTGGCCTTTAAGCGTGTCCAGGGCGACGGGCTTGCTTTCGCCCAGGCCGGCTAGGTCGAAGGACGGCGCCGGTTTTTCGATCATGGCCGAGGGCAGTTCGTGGATGTCGTGGCCCGGGCGGAGCGATACGGCGAAATAGGCGGCCAGCACCAGGAAGAGAACCAGCGGCAACAGGTAGATGAGGCGTTTCATGGTCTATTCGCCGGCGGCGGGAGCGGGCTGCGGTCCTCGGCGGAACGCGCGTGCGGCGGCACCGACGCGCCAGCGGCGGTCACTCAGACTGACGACGCCGCCGAACGCCATGATGATGGCGCCGATCCAGATCCAGGGCACGAGCGGCTTCCAGTAGACGCGAACAGTCCAGTCGCCGGCGGTGTCGGAGTCGCCGAGTGCGACGTAGAGGTCGGCGAGAAAGTTGGTGCGGATCGCGGTTTCGCCTGTGGTCTGCTGCTGCAGCGGGAAGAAGCGCCGTTCGGGGTGCATCGTGGCGACGAATTTTCCGTCACGGGTGACGCGGATCGAGGCGTCGTCGGCGGTGTAGTTGGGGCCGGCGATGCGGTCCACGTGCTCCAGCGTCAGGTGATAGCCGGCGATCGAGATGGTGCCGCCGGGCTTGAGGATCTCGATCGCCTCCTGTGCCCAGGGGGAAGCGGCGAAACCGGCGACGGACACGGCGAGGCCGAGATGGGCGAAGGTCATGCCGTAGGCCGATCGCGGCAGGTGGATGGTTCGGCGGACGGAGTCGCCGAAGGGGACGCGGAACAGGCGGATGCGTTCGGCGAACTCCGTCAACACGGCGGTGAACAGCCAGGCGGACAGGCCGAGGCCTAGCACCGCGAGGACCGGGCCGCCGTAGGTGACGTAGAAGGCGCCGAGCACCACGAGGGCGGTGGCGATGTAGGCGGCCCAGAGGCGTTGGAGGGCGCCGAGCAGGTCGCCGCGTTTCCAGGCCAGCATCGGACCGATGCCGACGGCGATCACCATGGGGACCATCATCGGGGCGAATGTGCGGTTGAAGAACGGGAAACCGACGGACAATTTCGGGCCTCCCACCGCATCGAGGAACAGCGGGTACAGCGTGCCGAGGAAGACCGTCGCGCAGCCGCAGGAGAGCAGGACGTTGTTCAGGACCAGGGCGCCCTCACGCGAGATCGGGGCGAACAGGCCGCCTCCCTTCAGGGCGGGGGCGCGGATTGCGTAGAGCGTGAGGGAGCCGCCGATGGCGACGATCAGGAGAAGAAGAATAAACGTGCCGCGTTCGGGGTCGGTGGCGAAGGCGTGGACCGAGGTCAGGACGCCGGAGCGGACCAGGAAGGTGCCGACGAGGGACAGGGAGAAGGTGATGATCGCGAGCAGGATGGTCCAGGATTTCAGGGTGTCGCGCTTTTCCACCACGATGGATGAATGGATCAGCGCGGTGCCGACCAGCCAGGGCATGAAGCTGGCGTTCTCGACCGGGTCCCAGAACCACCAGCCGCCCCAGCCCAGCGTGTAGTAGGCCCACCAGGAGCCCATCGCGATGCCCACGGTAAGCGCGCACCAGGAGGCGAGGGTCCAGGGTCTTACCCATCTCGCCCAGGCGGCGTCGACCCGGCCCTCGATCAATGCGGCGACGGCGAAGGCGAATGCGACCGAGAAGCCGACGTAGCCGAGGTAGAGGAACGGTGGATGGAAGGCGAGGCCGGGGTCTTGCAGAACCGGGTTGAGGCCCTGGCCGTTGGGGGCGGGCGGGAAGGTGCGGAGGAACGGGTTGGAGGTCAGCAGGATGAACAGCAGGAAACCAACGGCGATCATGCCCTGGACCGCAAGGACGCGGGCGCGCAGGGCAGGGGGGAGGTTGTCGCTGAACAGGGCCACTGCGGCGGCGCAGAGCGAGAGCATGAACACCCAGAGGAGCATGGAGCCCTCGTGGTTCCCCCAGACGCCGGTGATTTTGTAGAGCAGCGGCTTGTCGGTGTGGCTGTTCTGGATGACGTTGATGACGGTGAAGTCGGAGGTGACGTAGGCGTGCATCAGGGCGAGCATTGACAGCGCGGTGAGCCCGAAACCGATAAGGGCGCAGGAACGGCCTACTGCCATCCAGCCGAGGTGGCGGCGAGCGGCTCCGATCAGGGGGACAGTCGACTGGATCAGGGCTACGAACAGCGCCAGGATCAGGGCGAAGTGGCCGAGTTCGGTGATCATGGGTGCGACTGATGCCCGTTTGCGTTGACTGGATTCAGCGTGGCTGGGTTACTGCCTTGGCTGGGTTCGTTCGCCAGTGCGTGTCCGTTGTTCGACCGCCCTGGGGTTTGCTTCTGTCGTAAGCACGTGTTCGACCGGCCTGGGGTTTGCTTCTTTCGCAAGCACGTCTTTAACACGGAGATCTCGGAGAACCACGGAGGTTCACGGAGAAGGGCGGTGGGATTGGCCGGCGGGAGGCCTGTCGCCGGCGATGTCGCCAGCGTTTGGGTGCGGCGATGCGTTTGGGACACGGCGCCACCCGGAAAGCAATTCAGGATGCCTGGCGCTTTCAGGCGGCTCGGCGGCGTTCCACGGGAATGATTGCGGTCAGCGCTTTGACCAGTTCGTCCATCATGGCGTCGGTGTGAAGGGGGCCGGGCGTCAGGCGCAGCCGTTCCTCGCCGCGCAGCACGGTTGGGTAGTTGATCGGCGTGGCGTACATGCCGAACTCGTTTAGCAGGCGCTGGCTGACAGTCGTGCAAAGCGCGGCCTCCCCGATGTGCAGCGGCACGATATGGCTGACCGAGTCGATCCGCGGCAGGCCGGCGGCGTCGAACCGGGCCTTCAGAGCTGCGGCACGCTCGAACAACCTGGCGCGGCGGGCGTGGTCTTGCCGGACATGGCGGACGCTGGCAAGGGCGGCTGCGGCGGTCATCGGCGGCAGGGACGTGGTGAAGATGAAACCGGGCGCTGTCGAGCGGATGAAATCCACCACCTCGGCGTCGCCGGTGATGTAGCCGCCGTGGCAGCCGAAGGCCTTTGCGAGCGTGCCCTCGATGATGTCGACGCGGTGGGCGACGCCGTCCCGTTCGGACACGCCGCCGCCGTTGGGGCCGTACATGCCGACCGCGTGGACCTCATCGAGGTAGGTCATTGCACCGTATTTTTCCGCCAGATCGCAGATCTGGGCGATCGGCGAGATGTCCGCATCCATCGAATAGACGGATTCGAACGCGATCAGCTTCGGCGAACCGGCAGGTGCCGCCTGCAGCAGAGCTTCCAGATGGTTTATGTCGTTGTGGCGGAAGATACTGGTGACGCCGCGTGATCCCTTGATGCCGGCGATCATCGAGGCGTGGTTCTTGGCGTCCGAGAACACGTGCCAGGGGTGATCCAGACCGAGCGGTGTGCTGTTGAGGATGGTTGAGAGGGTCGCCTGGTTGGAGACGTAGCCCGAGGTGAACAACAGCCCCGCCTGCTTGCCGTGGAGCGCCGCGAGTTCGGCTTCCAGTTGGTCATGCACTGGGCTGGTGCCGCTGATGTTGCGGGTTCCGCCGGCGCCGGCACCCATGGTTTGGGCGGCCTCGCACGCGGCGTTCACCGGGACGGGATGGCCGCCCATCGCAAGGTAGTCGTTGGAGGACCATACCAGCACCCGCGATCCGTCGGGACGCAGATAGTAGGGAAACCCGTCGGCACGCTTCTGAAGCGGGGTGAAGATCCGGTAGCGCCCCTGCTCGCGGATGGATTCTATGGACCGGCGGCAGTGGTCTTTAAACGCGTTCATGCTTCGGAAGCCTTCAGTTCGTCAAAACTCATGTTGCAGATCGCAGACGGGGTACCCTTGACCGGAATCAAACCGACTTGTTCCGCTTTGATCACGGGTCATGCCGGAAGTGGCCCCAATTGTAAATCGCGTCAACCGAGGATACCACGGATTAATCAGCGCGAATTGGACGTCCGCGTGGTCTTGGCGCGCGCATCAGTCATGCTGCTTGTGTGCTTTGCGGCCGGCCTCGGGATACCACAGGGATATGCTGCATCGCGATATGCTTTGTTTTTGTCATCGCCAGGGAGCCAGGCATGCCGTTGAGCCAGCCCACCGAACGCGAGCGTGTTCATACCCGGTCGATCGAGATCAATGGGTATCGCCGGGGCGACGGCACGTATGACATCGAGGCACACCTGACCGACAGCAAGAGCTTCGGCCAGACCAACCACGATCGCGGCTATATCGAGGCGGGGGAGCCGATCCACGACATGTGGCTGCGCCTGACGGTCGATGAGACGATGCTGATCCACGCGGTCGAAGCGGTGAGTGACAAGACTCCCTATGTGATGTGCCCGGCGGCCGCCCCCAACTTTACCCGGCTGGCTGGCTTGCATATCAAGGCCGGCTTCCTGCGGGAGGCAACCCACCGGGTCGGCGGCACCGCCGGGTGCACGCATTTGCGTGAGTTGTTGCAGCAAATGGCGACCACCGCCTTTCAGACCATCAATCCCGCCAGGGTTCGGCGGCAGATGACGGCGGAGGGCGATCAGTTGGACAGGCCCGGCAGTGACGCGTTCGACAAGCGCATCACCGAGACATGGGGTGGCGGGAACAAGATCCTGAACACCTGCCTGGCGTATGATGCCAAGGGCCCGCTGGTGAAGCGGAGGTGGCCACAGCTTTACACCGGGCCGGAGGCGGTGACAGAGGCCGCGGCGGACCAGGGCCTGACTGCAACGCCCCAAAGACGGAACGAATTGACAGGCTGACGCTGCAGGTCGCATTTTCGGGCTGCTCGTTCGCGCTGGCCGTATCCGGGGGGGCGTGGGCGTGCGCTGACATGGTTCGAACCGGCGGAAAAAGGACACTATCATGCTGATCGCCCGACGCGGTCTTCTGGGAAGCGCGGCCATTGCCGCGACGCTGCCGGTGCTGGGGGCACGCGCCCAGTCACCTTCGATCAAGATCGGTATTCTGGGTGATCAGTCAGGCGTGTATCGCGACCTCAGTGGCCCGATCGCGATCGAGGCGGTCAAGCTGGCGATCGCCGACAGCAAGGCGGCGGGGCGCGACATTGCTGTGGAGATCGTCACCGGCGACCATCAGAACAAGCCCGATATCGGGGCGGCGCTGGCGCGGCAGTGGCTCGAGCGGGACGGGGTCGACATGATCACCGATGTTCCGAACAGCGCCGTCGCGCTGGCGGTGGCGGGGGTCTGCAAGGAGGCGGACAAGGTCTATATCAACTCGCCGGGGGCCACCGCGGACCTGACGGGGCCGCAATGTGCGCCGACTACGGTGCACTGGACGATGGACACATGGATGCTGGCGCATTCGACGGGTGGGGCGATGGTGAAGGCGGGCGGTGACAGCTGGTTCTTCATCACGGCGGATTACGCGTTCGGGCATGCGCTGGAGCGCGACACCGCCAACTTCGTCACGCAGGCGGGCGGGAAGGTGCTCGGTAATGTGCTGGCGCCACTGGGGAATTCGGATTTCTCGTCGTTTCTGATCCAGGCTCAGTCGAGCGGGGCGAAGGTGATCGGGCTGGCGAACGCGGGTTCGGACACGGTGAACTGCATCAAGCAGGCGGGTGAGTTCGGGATCACCACGAAGGGCGTGAAGCTGGCAGGGCTGCTGGTTTTCGTTTCGGACGTGCATGCGCTTGGGTTGCAGACGGCGCAGGGGATCGTGGTTTCGAACACGTTTTACTGGGACCGTGACGACGGGACGCGGGCGTTCAGCAAGCGGTTGCAGCCGCATATCGGCGACCGGCGGGCCGGGATGGGGCAGGCTGGATGCTATGCCGGGACCTGGCATTACCTAAAGGCGGTGGCGGCGATGGGCGTGGCTGACGCGAAGAAGAGCGGGGCGGCGACGGTGGCGCGGATGAAGGCGATGCCGACGGATGACGATTGTTTTGGGCCGGGGACGATCCGGGCGGACGGGCGGTGCATTCACCCGGTGTA
>JBEKLE010000316.1:0-7659 GCA_050010355.1 Rhodopila sp.
CAAAAATCACCCTGCCATCGTTGGGTGAAAATGGAGGAACGAACGCCCCCGAAAATGGCTGATTTCAGCGCCTTTCCGGGTAATGGCGTGTCGCTTTGCGTACCTTTGAGTAAGAGAACCCACCATTCATCTGCTCGCAGCCGCACAGCCAGACGCCGCCGTTGTTCGAACAAAGCGGACAGGCCCAGCCGCGATCCTCGATACGGTATTGACCGGAAAGGCGTCCCGGCAGCCGTGGCGCTGCGCCACCCGGCCCCGGTTGCGGTATCTCATGGCCGACGAAGCGCAATTCGTCGCCGCGCCGTTCGGCGATCACGACATACGAGACGCCCCGTGCCGAGCAGGTCATCGGCAGCTTGACCCGTTCCGCGCGCGGCGCTGGCGCGGGTGCGGGCGGCGGTGTGGCGACCAGGGTTTCTTTTGGTGTCTGTTTTGGGGGCGCCGAAATTGCCGCCCGCGCACGGGCGAACAGTTCCGCGCCCTTGGCGGGATCGACCGGCCCCGTCAGTTGATCCTTGCGCGGCGCTACCGGCCCCAAAGCCTTGCGTGCACGCGCTACGAGGTCAGAACTCATTGCCCGCTTCCCCAAAAATTGCAGAGTCTCCACCATCCGCAGGAGGAATCGACCGGACGTTCGCCTGGCGCATCGACTGCGCGCAGCGGCGTCGGCGACGGATCGGGCTGCACGGCTGGTGCCGGAGTGTATGGCGTCGCGACTGATGCCGGCGTGTATGGCTCAGCCGCCTCGGCGCGTGGAATGACATTCGGGATGTAAGTGGGCGGCGGTGCTGCTTGTGCCGGCTGCGCGTAAGGCGACGGCGCGACATACCTGTCGTTGCCGTAAGGCGAGTGCACGTAGTAGCCGCCTGGGCCGCTATGCCAGAGGTAGGGTTGCTGCACCGGCTGGTAGGCGACGGGCTGGCTGGTTGTGCATCCCGCGAGCAGCAGCGCCGCCATGATCGCCAGCGCCACGCCGCCGTTGAACCGGGGCCGCCATAATCCCGTTACAATCCGCGCATGGCCCCCGAACGACGTTTTCATTCCGAAACCCCCAGACCACGAGGATGGGACTTCTTGACCACTCATCGCAAAATCAATTGTGCGAGATTTGCCGCAGTTGTGCGGTCGCGTGCGACGGTTCTATATTTAAACGAAATGAACTGCCGCTAAATGGGTTGGATATGAGGCGCTTCCCCGCCGCTATTGCGGTTCGATATCAGGAAGCATTTGCGGCGGCCTGCGCGTTATGCGTCGGATCACGTCGCGCGGCCCAGCACGCGCGGACGATTTATGTCCCGCATGTCTTGCGCCACGGCCAGCCATGAAAAAGGGTCGCGCGAAGAGCGAGACGCCGGCCGCGCATGAGACCGGCGAAGGGGGCCAGGCGCGGCAGCGGCGGCGGCAAGATCAGATCGGCGTCGCCCTGGCCCCCCAAGCGTATCACCCGCTCAAGGCCCTCTCGGACGCGACCGGAACGCCGATCCGCGATTTGCTGTCCGAGGCCGTAGCACTGCTTCTGCTCGAACACTCCGAGCCGGTGCCGGCGGAGCTGCGGCGCTTGATCCGCATCCACATCCCCGGCCTCGATTGAAGACGGGGCAGCGGCCCTTGCCCTGACGGACCAAGTAGAGGCTGGCAGTTACTTGGCGGGTTGGTCATCGGCGTTGGCCAAGCGCTCTTCAAGCATAAAGCCGATCCGCCGGGGCGTTGCGGATTCTTTCGGGAGCACCGTTAGAAGCATGCTCAGCTGAGAGTAGTGCTGTAGCAATTGGACGGGACGCCCATGCTGATTCTTCCCATGGAAGATGATCATGTCTGGCCCCCAGAACCCAACATTCTCAATGTGGAACACCCCTTCGCCGGGGGCGCTCACCAGCCGGCCACCAATTTCTTCCTCGTCGGTCAGCCTGGCCTCGAATTCAACAATCTGTTTGACGAGTCGCTCGTGCATCCATTCCGCAGGACTTTGTGACGGCGGGATTCTCAGCGGCAAAAGTTCGGTAGCATAATTAAGCACGGCACTATCGGAGATGTGTGTTGGCGGAGTAGCCATCGCGACCTCGTGCTGCGGCGAATGAATAGCTGAAGTGGGTGCGCTGCCTATATCACCTGCGATTTTACGAACAAGCAGATTTCACGATCAACCGAAGCCGTCCGTGCCGCGCGTGTCCCCGACTTTCGCTGCGCTACGCGGGGCCGGGCTCTACTCGGCCGCCGAAAGAGCGGCCTCCCCGTGCCCGCGCCGAAATGGGCGCGGTCACGGCCATGCGGTAACGATCCCTCACGCGCTTGTGTGGAGCGAGCGATCCCAAGCTGACCGAACATCGGCAACTCACGGATGCACGACAGCGCCATGGCCGGATCGTCGCCTATGTTGCCTTCGCAGCGAACCGGCGACCGAATGGCGCGCGCACGCACTTAGCTCGGGGAGCGGGGCATGTTTCACAGAATTGCTGCTGTGGGGGCGATCATGCTGGCCGGATGGACTACAGCCGCGGCAGCCGATGGCGGCCTTAGTGTCGTTCTCACCTCGGTAAAAGGCACGAGGGCAGGCGGCAGCCAAACTTGCTCTATATCGGCGGAGGTCAATAACGACACGGCAAATCATGTTGACCAGCTGACCGCAAATGCGACGATGTTTAATATAAGAATTAAAAACCTTCGAGCTTATGCGCGTTATGAATTTACGTTTGATGCGCAAACATCGTGTAATCAAGTGGTGGCTTATATCCAATCTCATCCTGATTTTGCCAGTATTGATCGCTGCGATATGCCTGGCGTGCGAGAAGGAGATTGTTTAAGGGAAATCAATATAACCTCCATAATTTCTCTAACTCAAGCCGCTCGTGCAGATGCTGCTGCAAACGCAGCAGAGGCTGCCGCTAAAGCCCGCGCCGACGAATATCGCACGCTCGCGCTGGATAGATCCCGAGCCTATGTTCGAGCGGAGATTGCATGCACCAAGGGCATGGACACATGCCGGAAACAGTCTTGGGAAAATGCACGCGCACGCGGCACGTTTACGATTTTGGGGGTGCCGCCCGATATACAGAGATGTTCCGTAGATTGCACCAGGCCCCCTGAATTTCCGGACGGGGCTCCGCCATTGCCGCCAGGAAGCCGATGACACGGCGGGCGAGTGAGCACAAGAATGTCGGGCAAGCCTCCGAGGAACTCTGCGTTCTCAGGATTTCGGGGCGTTCCGTGAGGGACCCGCATAGTGGATTTCCGAAGGCAAGATTTTACCTGTCCTGTTATCGCGAACCTCAACCGTCGGTCCGTCCAGATCGACACCGTTGAGCTTTGCTCCCTTGAAACGAGCATTGATTAAGTCAACACCCTCGAATGTCGCATGTCGCACCGCCGGGTTTCCCTGCGCATCCGTGCTGTGCTTATTGTCGGCAATGTTGGCCCTCTCAAGGTTCGCGCCGCGCATTCGTGCTCCGTTCATATTCACACCGAGCAGCCGCACTCCGGACAGATTTACGTTATCCATGGTTGTGTCGGACAAGTCCGCATCATCAAATTTTGCCGTCCGCAAATCCGCGCCATGCATGTCGAGGCCGCTCAGATTTGTTCCTGTGAAATCGAGTTTATGCGCGGCTAGTCGAGCATTCAGCTCCTCCTGAGTGAGCCGCGTTGATATTGCTGGAGCCATATTCGGAGCCGAAAAGGGAGGGTTCGCCATAATAGGATGCTCCTGTCCAGGTTCAATTCTATTGTAGCACAAGTAGAACCCACCAAATATTTTCATATGATTTATGGTAAATATTGCATTTACTCGTCAAATCACTGCACTGTGCGGAGGCGGTGCGAGGTGCTCAGAATCTTGGCGTCGCCGAGGCGGGCGACCGTCGGCGCTGCGACCTCTCCCTCTCCGTTTTCCTTCCCATCACGTCGAGTTTCTGTTACAGAAACTCATGGCGACGAAATACCCCGCACGACAGGCGATTGAACGCAGCCGCAAAGGCATAGGTGGCCGCCCGCGCGGCGCGCCGACGGCCGTTATCCGCCTGCCGCTGCCGGTTGCCGCCCTTGCCCGGCGTCTCTCCCAGGGCACGCTCAGGGCCGGCGACATCAACGGCTTTCTCGATGTGCAGCCAGGCACCCGCATGACGGTGCCGCTGGCCGGGGCCGACGCGAAATGCGGGTTTCCCTCGCCGGCCGAGGACTATCTCGACAACCCGCTCGACTTCAACGAACTGCTGGTGAGCAACCCGGCGGCAACCTTCGCGGTGCATCTCGCCGGCGACAGCATGACGGGGGCAGGGCTTTTCCCGGGCGATATCGCCGTTGTCGATCGCTCGGTGACGCCCACCAACAACTGCATCGTGCTGGCGCTGCTCGACGGCGAATTCACCGTCAAGCGCTACCGGCGGCGCGGTGATGTCATCACCTTGCTGCCGGAAAATCCGGCCTTCTCCCCCATCGACATCACCGAGGACCGCGCCTTTGAAATCTGGGGCGTCATCACCCGGTCGATCCGCATGTTGTAGTCATGCCGTCTCCGATTGCTCTTGTGGACTGCAACAACTTCTACGCCAGCTGCGAGCGCGTGTTTCAGCCGGAACTGCGCGGCGTGCCGCTCGTGGTCCTCTCCAACAACGACGGCTGCGTGATCGCGCGCTCCAACGAGGCGAAAGCCCTTGGCATCGCCATGGGTGAACCGTGGCATGCGGTGCGCGAGCGCATCGGCTTGCAGGATCTCCGCATGCGGTCGAGCAACTACACCCTCTACGGCGATATGAGCGCCCGCGTGATGCGCGTGCTGGCAGCCTCCACCACCGATCTCGAGCTCTACTCGATCGACGAGGCGTTTCTGGGTCTCGGCGGTTTCGAGCATCGCCTGGAGACGCATGCGCGCGAGCTGCGGGCGCGCGTGATGCAATGGACGGGCATCCCGGTATCCGTCGGCATCGCCACGACCAAAACGCTCGCCAAGGTGGCGAACCACCGCGCCAAGAAAGACCTGGCATGCCATGGCGTATGCGTCATGCTCGACGAGACATCGATTGACGCCGAACTCGCGCGCCTTCCGCTCACCGATATCTGGGGCATCGCCGGGCGGCTCGGCCGCCGGTTAGCTGATATCGGCATCACCACGCCGCTTGCCCTCAAGCAGGCGGACGCCCGCTTCATCCGCGAGCGGTTCAGCGTCACGCTTGAACGCACAGCACTTGAGCTGCGCGGCATTCCGTGCATGGCGCTCGAAGATACGCCGGCGACCCGCAAGAGCGTCATGGCCTCGCGCTCGTTCGGCCGGCTGGTGACGGCGCGTCGGGAGATGGAGGAGGCGGTCGCCAGCTATGCCGCGCGGGCGGCCGAGAAAATGCGCCGCCAAAATCTCACCGTCGGCCGCCTCATGGTGTTCGTGCAGACCAACCCTTTCCGCACCCAGGACGCGCAATATGCCCGCGAGCAGACGGTTCGGCTTCCGGTGGCGACGGCCGACACCGGCAAGATCGTGCGCGCCTCCCGGCTCGGCCTCAACGCGATCTGGCGCGACGGATTTCAGTATAAAAAGGCGGGCGTGATGCTGCTCGACCTGGCGCCCGCGGGCCAGGTGCAGGGCGGGTTGTTCGACCGGCCGGATAGTGTGCGGGCACAGGCGCGCATGCGCGCGCTCGATCATCTCAACCACCGCTTCGGCCGCGATACCGTCACCTATGCCGCCGCCGGCATCGCGCGCCCCTGGAAAATGCAGCGCGGAAGTTTGTCGCCGCGCTACAGCACCTGTTGGGACGAGCTGCTCAGCGTGGGCGATAGTGCGGGCAGGGGAGGGCGCTGATATGTGCGGAAGGTTCACGCAGCACTACACCTGGGAAGAGGTGCACGCCTTTCTCAGTGTCTTCGGCACACCCCGCAATCTGCAACCGCACTACAACATCGCGCCCACGGACACCGTTGACGTGACACGGATTGGCTCGCAGGGCCGCGAGCTGGTGCCGATGCGCTGGGGCCTTATTCCCGGGTGGTGGAAGAAGACGGCGAAGGAGATGCCCGCGACGTTCAACGCGCGCGCGGAATCCGTCGCCGAGAAGCCGATGTTTCGCGACGCCTTCAAGGAGAGGCGCTGCATCATCCCGGCAAGCGGATTTTACGAATGGACGGGCGGGAAGGGGGCCAAGCAGCCGCATCTCTTCACCGCGGCCGACGGCGCGCCGGTGCTCGCCTTCGCCGGGCTATGGGATCGCTGGCGCCATCCCGCGACCCGCGAGGAAATTCTGTCCTGCACGATCATCGTCTCGGGCGCGAGCGCCTGGATGGAGCCTTATCACGATCGCATGCCGGTGCTGCTGGAGGAAAAGGATTTTGATGCCTGGCTTGACGGGACGCTTGGTCCCGAAGCACTCAAGCCGGCGGCAGAATCTGCGCTGCGCGAATGGAACGTGTCGCCTCGCCTCAACCGCACCGGCGTGGGTGACGATGATCCAACCATCACTGAGCCGATCATCATTGAGCCGACGGGCCGATAGGCCGCGACAAAACTGCACGTCCCGGCTCGAATTCAAATTCGACGAAAACTCAGACCCGCCAAGATGAAATAGCCTATCGCGATCTGTCCCAGTTCCTCGACTTCATCGTCTACCTCTACCTCTCCAACCGGCCACGCCTCGATATCGAGCCGCAACCCCATTTGCCATGCGACGAAGAAGGCGCGGTTCGTCGGAATATGCCGGAGGATGCGACCGCGATAGATCCTGTTCTCGGCCTTCCAGTCCTCCAGCACCACCACGCCATGAAACCCGTCGCCGGGTCGGCGGATGCCGGGAACCGGGTTGGGAGGAGGTTCCCAAACCAACTCGGCGAATCCTGCCCTATCGAGGGCCTCGCGAGGTGTAAGTCCGTGCGCAAAATATTCGAACCAGTTGGCCCTGATTGCCGCCAAGGACTGGGGAAACGCTTTCTGGAATATATTCGGTAGCAGCGCGCCCTCGATGTCTTCCCCTCTGATCTGGGCCTCGAAGTTAAGATCAGCCGCCCATTTGAGGAAACGCCTGCGATAACCCGGCGAGATCGCCATTAGGATAATTGCCACCGCGCAGTGCAGCCTCAAGCCGTAGTTCGCCTTTGTCATCCCCTACCAATACGGCCAGTTGCCGCAGCCTTCACTCAGGATCTTGGCCTCTCCTTCGGTGAGGCGGATGGTTAGCTCGTCGCCTTCCTGGAGTTTGGGCACCGTCGCCGTCCGCACGGGCTGTTTAAACGCTGGCAACGGCTACCGTAACAGGCCGGAAGGGGGCCAAGCAGCCGCATCTCTTCACCGCGGCCGACGGCGCGCCGGTGCTCGCCTGCCTCGCCTTAACCGCACTGGCGTGGGTGACGATGATCCAAGCATCATCGAGCCGATTATCGTTGAGCCGACGGCCGCCAGGCCGCTGCTGGATAAGGCCACCAACTAATGACCCTCCATGACCGGGATTGGATCGCCCTGACCCTCAAGTGGCTTGTCATCACCGGCGGTGCGTTCATGAGCATCGTTGCGGTCTATCTCCTGATAAGCCCGGACGATATGCAGCACGCGCTGCAAAGAACTGCGCGTTGGCATTGCAGCATCCAGGCATCGATCATGATCGACCGCTCGTTTTATATGCTCATCCTCGTGATGGGCTTGTGGTTCGTTGCTGCGGGACGGTCCATGGCCCGGAAGCCGAAAAG
>JBEKLE010000317.1:0-8745 GCA_050010355.1 Rhodopila sp.
GCCGGCGGCATGGCGACCGATCTGAAGATCACCGCTGGAGCGGCGTCCCTGCTGGGCGCACTGTTTTTCCTTGGCTACTTCTTCTTCCAGGTGCCGGCCGCATACTACGCGCAGAAGCGCAGTGCGAAAGAGCTGATCTTCTGGAGCCTGATCCTTTGGGGCGTCTTCGCCGCCGCGACCGGACTGCTCACCGACATCTCGCTGCTCTATGTCGATCGCTTCATGCTCGGTGTCATGGAAAGCGTTGTTCTGCCAGGCATGCTGATCTTTCTCAGCCACTGGTTCACCAAGTCCGAGCGCTCCCTCGCCAACACGTTCCTCATCCTCGGTAATCCGATCACCGTGCTGTGGATGTCGGTCGTCTCGGGCTATCTCGTGCAGGCGTTTGGCTGGCGCGGCATGTTCATCATCGAGGGCGCCCCCCCGATCATCTGGGCGTTCGTCTGGCGGCGGATGGTGGAGGACTGGCCGCGCCAGGCGGCGTGGCTCGATCCGGCGGAGCGCGTGACGCTGGAGCAAAAGCTTGAGGAGGAGCAACGCGCCTTCGCGCCCGTCAAGAACTACGCGGCGGCCTTCAAGACCCCGTCGGTCATCATTCTGGCGATGCAGTATTTCTGCTGGAGCATCGGGGTCTACGGGTTTGTGATCTGGCTGCCGTCGATGCTGAAATCGGGCAGCGGGCTTTCGATCGTAGCGATCGGGTGGCTTTCCGCGGGACCTTATCTTGCTTCGGCGCTGCTGATGGTGGTGACCTCGTTCTTCTCGGATCGAACCGGCGAACGCAAATCTTTCGTCTGGCCCTATCTCATGATCGGAGCATTTGCGTTCTATGGCTCGTACCTGCTCGGCAGCTCCAGCTACTGGTTAAGCTACGTGCTTCTGGTTGTTGCCGGTGGGTCGATGTACGCGCCCTATGGCCCTTACTTCGCCCTGATCGCCGAGATGCTTCCGCGCAACGTCGCGGGCGGGGCGATCGCGCTGATCAATTGCTGCGGGGCTCTTGGCTCCTTCGTCGGGTCCTATTTCGTGGGCTGGTTGAATGGCGTGACCGGCACATCGGGCGCGTCCTTCGTTTTCATGGCCGCCGCACTGATGGTTTCGGGCCTTCTGACGCTGATCCTGCACATGCCCGAGCGGGTCAGCGGGACCGTGCTGGACGCAGCGGGGCACTGACGACGGAGCCGTTCAGGCTGACTGCGCGGCTTCGGCGATCTTCGTCAGGGGAGGCAGAAATGACGTTGCCAAAGATAATCGCGTTATGGCTTGTGGCATTCGCGAGTCTCGTCGTAGCGGGCGCGCCCGCAGCGGCCGACGTCGACTCGCAGCATCTTGGCGCAAAACATGACGCCACACAGAGCAATATCACGTTCCGCGTCCATTCGTCCCGCGCCACCCGCATCGAGCTTGACCTCTACGGGGTTGCGTTTGGCGCGCCAGAGGTCGCGAAGTACGTCCTGACCGAGGATGCGGACGATGTATGGTCGGTTGCTGTCCCCGTTGCCGACCTGCAAGCGGCGGGGGTTAGCGGCGCTGTGTTCTACGGCTATCGGGCCTGGGGTCCGAACTGGCCGTTCGATCCGAGCTGGACGAAGGGGTCGGCCGTGGGTTTCGTCGCTGACGTTGACGCCGCCGGCAACCGCTTCAACCCGAACAACCTGCTGTTCGATCCGTATGCGATGGAACTCAGCCACGATCCGCTCAATCCGAACAACAGCGACGCTAGGGTTTTTGCGTCCGGCCCGAACTATCGTGTTGCCGACAGCGGGCTGAAGGCACCGAAGGGGATTGTGCTGCCGGTCGATACATCCAGCACCGGAACCAAACCGGTTCGCGCGCAGAAGGATGACATCAACTACGAAGTTCGTGTGCGCGGCCTGACCGAAAACGATCCGGACATACCCGTGGCGTTTTGCGGCACGTATCGGGGCGCTGCGCTGAAGGCGGGTGATCTCGCGGGGCTGGGAGTTACCGCGGTCGAATTCCTGCCGGTGCAGGAGACCCAGAACGACGCGAATGACGTGACGCCGGATTCCACGGCCGGTGTGAACTACTGGGGCTACGAGACGCTCGATTACTTTGCGCCGGATCGTCGCTATGCGTCCGATCGGTCGCCGGGCGGCCCGACGCGCGAGTTTGGCTGGCAGCAAATTCATGTATCAGGAAATTTCCGGAACTCCGGTGCTGGTTGCTGCCATACCGCTCAAGGAATGCGTCAAGTTCCCTGGCATCAAGGATGGCACGGTGTTTCAAAAGAACGTTCGGCAGAGCCTTGGATCGAGCAACACAGTCAACAGGGGCATCCGCGCGACGATCATCGGGGATAGGAGGTCGGATTTCTTTTTCTCCCCAATGGAATCACTGCACTTTGCAACAAGATGCAGCTCGACGGAGACACACTCACGCTGCGGGGACTTAGTGTCGTAAACGGCTGCCAATCGCTGAATACAATTCTATCGTGCAGCGAGACGGTGAAGAAGCTCGATGATGCGTTCATTCTCCTTCGCTTCTATGAGATTCCGCAGCGAGGCCGCGCGGATAAGATTTCAATTTGTACAAATTCACAGAGCGCGGCGAAGGCCAGAGATCTGCGCAGCAATGATAAGCGGGTTCTTGCGATCAAAAAAGCATTTGAACTCAAATACCCCTCCGGCTTTTTCATCACCAAGCGAGGCCAGATTGCACCTCCCGAGAAAGACGAAACTCGGGTGGTCGAGCTGTCGGGCTTTGCTAAAAACCTCATCGCTTGGCACTCGCAACGGCCGACTCTCTCTTATGGTGAGTCAAAAGTTTTTGACAAATACTTTGATATGCTGTTCAAGAATAAGGACTACCTATCCGTCTTCGCATTGCACGCTTGGATGAATGAAGTGATGAAAGCATGGGTTCCGGCAAACCCGCTGAGTCTTAATGAGACATTGCTGGCAATGAAGGCTTATGCACCTTTCCACCATTTGTATGCGGTGGAGATGTGCTTCTCGATTTCGAACAATCAGTCGGAAAAGGTGGCCACTCCCAGCAAATCACACGAAGCTCCACCAGGGCGAGCATGGTGGATGGGATTGTGAAGGTTGCGGGCATTAGCTTGAACATGGCCCTCGAAGCGGCCGCGAACGAGCCTCAGCCAGCCAATCGGATCTTCAGCCCGCAAAACTGGATAAAAACGAAAGGCTGTCTATCGGGAATCAACGGGGCAGTCAGGAACTATTTTAAACATGCTGCCGATGATGCCAGGTGGGGCGGAGATAAAGAAGAGGCTTAGCGCTGCCACACAGCTTCAGCCGGTAGATTTTGAATACCGCTGGTCTGCTGACTGAATATGCCTGTTGCGGCAGGAATGCGGAACAGGATCAGCGCGCCATCCGCTATCTCAGTTTCGGGCCGCTGTCGTTGGGGCGCGGCAACGCCCGCCCCTGTCACTCAGTCGCTCATAAATCAGTGGTTACCCTCGGCGCCGGACAACCTCAGGCCCAAACGCCTTCCCACCCGCCCCCTCCGGCGGCTATCCTTCTCGGCATGCCGATCACCATCCGATCCTCCGTCTGCCCGCACGATTGTCCCTCCACCTGCGCTTTGTCGGTGGAGGTGCTGGATGGCAGCCGTATCGGGGCGGTGCATGGGGCGGCCGACAACAGCTACACCGCGGGCGTGATCTGCGCGAAGGTCTCGAAGTATGCCGAACGCATCCATCACCCCGACCGGCTGACGCGGCCGCTGTTGCGGACCGGGCCGAAGGGGGCGGGCCAGTTCAGGCCGATTTCGTGGGATGAGGCGCTCGACCGGATCGCCGAGCGGTTCATCGCCGACACCGGGCGGCACGGGTCGGATTCGGTGTGGCCGTTCTACTACGCGGGCACGATGGGGCTGGTGCAGCGGGACGGCATCAACCGTTTGCGCCACGTCATGCGCTATTCCCGGCAGAAGATGACGATCTGCACGTCGCTGCCGGAGATCGGCTGGAGGGCCGGCGTCGGAGCCAGCCGCGGCGTCGATCCAAGGGAGATGGCGCAGTCGGACCTGATCGTCGTGTGGGGCGGCAATCCGGTCTCCACCCAGGTCAACGTCATGACACATGTATCGCGCGCTCGGAAAGAACGGGGCGCCAAGCTGGTCGTGATCGATCCTTACAAGACCCCGACCGCGGCGGTTGCGGACATGCATCTGGCACCCGCGCCGGGGACGGACGCGGCGCTGGCCTGCGCGGTGATGCACATCGCCTTCCGCGACGGTTATGCCGACCGTGACTACATGCGTGACTACGCAGACTGTCCGGAGGCGCTGGAGGCGCATCTGCGTGACCGCGGGCCGGCGTGGGCCTCGGGCGTCACGGGTCTGACGGTCGCAGCGATCGAAGCGTTCGGGGCGCTGTATGGACAGACGCGGCGCAGCTACATCCGCTGCGGGTACGGGTTCGCGCGCAGCCGCAACGGGGTTGTGGCGATGCACGCCGTTACGTGTCTGCCCACCGTCACCGGTGCATGGCAGCATGTTGGCGGCGGCGCACTGTGGTCCAACCGCAGCATGTATCACTGGGACAAGACCCTGATCGAGGGACTGGACGCGCTCGATACGTCCATCCGTGTGCTGGACATGAGCCGCATCGGCAGCGTGCTGACCGGCGACCGGACGGAACTCGGGGACGGACCGCAGGTCCATTCGATGATCATCCAGAACCAGAATCCGTTGACCGTCTGTCCCGACAGCAACCGCGTGCGGCGTGGCTTCGGGCGTGAGGACCTATTCGTCGCCACGCACGAACAGTTCCTCACCGAAACGGCAAGGTGGTCCGACATCGTGCTGCCGGCGACGATGTTCATGGAACATGACGACATCTACCAGGCCGGCGGGCACAGCCACATTCAGATCGGTCCCAAACTGATTGAGCCGCCGGGTGAGTGCCGGTCGAACCACGAAGTGCTGCAGGGTCTGGCAGCCCGTCTCGGGGCACGGCATCGCGGTTTCGACATGACGGCGATGGAGATTATCGACGCCACTCTGCGTTTGTCGAGCTATCCGGATGCGCGGACGGTGCTGGAGCAACGCTGGATCGACGACATGCCGCCGTTCCGGACGGCGCATTTCCTCGATGGCTTCCCGACGCGGGACCGGCGGTTCCATTTCGCGCCGGACTGGAAAGCACTCGGCGACAATCATGCGATGATGCCGGCGTTGCCGGACCAACTGGACAACACCGAGGCGGGGAGTGTCGAGGCGCCGTTCCGTCTAGTGACCGCGCCCGCGCGTAGTTTTCTCAATACCAGTTTTACCGAGATGCGGTCGGGGCGAAAGCGCGAAGGCCGCCCGACGGTGCGGATGCATCCGGACGACGCGGCGCGCCTCGGGCTGGCCGACGGTTCGAAGGTCCGGCTCGGGAATGTCCGTGGTCAGGTGATTCTGCACGTTCGGATCGCGGACGGTCAGCAGCCAGGCGTGCTAGTCTCGGAGAGTATCTGGCCGAGCGAATGTTTCGAGGGGGGGATTGGGATCAATGCGCTGACGAGCGATGATCCCGGGCCGCCGTTCGGCGGAGCCGTTTTTCATGACACGGCGGTATGGATGCGGGCCGAAAGCGCGGAGGTCGCGTTGGCGGCGGAGTGACGCTGTTGCGTTGAGGGGGGAAGGCGGGCACAACGGGGCGCCGAGCCTCCACTGACGTATTGCGCGTACGACGGGGGGACACCACCACGGATGATCGACGGAAATACCGACGACACGATTCGGGAGATCCTGACGACGACGCGGCGCATCGCGCTGGTCGGTGCCTCGGCGAAACCATGGCGGGCGTCGCATGAGGTGATGCGCTTCCTGCTTGGCCGCGGCTATGACGTGACGCCGGTGAACCCGGGACTGGCCGGGCAGACCATTCACGGGCGGACGGTTGTCGCATCCCTGGCGGAGGCGGCTCCGCTGGAGATGGTGGATGTGTTCCGCGCGCCGATGCATGTCGCGGCGCTGGTGGACGAGACCATTCGTCTTGGCGCGAGGACCATCTGGATGCAACTGGGGGTGATCGATGAGGCGGCGGCAGCGAAAGCGCGCGCGGCCGGCATCAATGTGGTAATGGACCGCTGTCCGGTTATCGAGGACCACCGGATCGGGCCATTCGGACACGCGAACACGCACCATTGAACCCAACCCGGATCGGCGCCACATTCCGTGCGTTCCGGTTACTGCTTTCCTGACCCAGAGGGGACACCTCATGACGAACGAAGAACGCGACATCATCAGCAAGTTCATCGCGCGCGTCGGCGGTGCGGCGCAACCGTCGGGCTTCTCCGGCGGATCGGTGCCGGCGAGCCAGCCGGCCCTGCCGCCGGTCGACCGGGAGGCCGATACATACATCGCGCAGCAGTTTACACAGTATCCGGAGGCACGCTACCGGCTCACCCAGTTGGCATTCGTGCAGGAGCGTGCCCTGGTTGAGGCACAGAATCGTATTCAGCGGCTGGAGTGGGAGCTGAAGCAGGCTCAGGACGCCGTGCAACAGGCGCAGCAGGCGGGGCAAAAGGCCGGCGGCGGCGGGTTTTTCAGTGGATTGTTCGGCGGCGGCAGCCGGCCTCAGGCGGGGCCGGCGCAAGGCGATCCGCGCTGGGGTGGCCAGCAGGGCGCCCCGGGTGCGCAGCCGTACTATCAGCAATCGGCCCCGCCGCCGCCGCAATACCCGCCAAATTATCAGCAAGGCGTGTTGCAGCAGCGGGGCGGTTCGGGTTTCCTGGGGTCGGCGCTGACGACCGCGGCGGGCGTTGCGGGCGGACTGGTTGCCGGCGAGGCCCTGATGAATCTGTTCTCGCCGCACCACAGCGGTTTCGGCGGCGAATATGGTGGCTCCGGGTTCGGCGGCGGAGAGGCGGGAAGCCCATGGGCAACGCCGGCGGCGCCGAGCCAGGACTATGCTGACACCGGAAGCTGGGACCAGGGCGGCGGAGCGGCGCCGGCGGGCAACCAGGATTATGTCGACAACGGCACGTGGGATCAGCCGGCGCCGGACACCGATTCATCTTGGACCGACAACAGCGGCGGCGGTGGCGGCTGGGACAACAGCGGCGGCGGTGGTTCGGACGACACGTTCTAAAATGCGCGAGCCCGGCGTTGGTGCGTCCGGGTCAGTATGCCGGCCGCCGTATGATGCCGACTGATATCTGGAAACCGGCCCCGGAGGCGGTAATCTCTGCGATGGGGCCGGCATAATCACAACGAACGCCGAGGGCGCAGCCTGCCCTCGCTTGCCAAGCGCGGAGAGGCGTTCATGTTGAGCGAACCGTCTCGCCCCTCAGCATCACCGCCGGCTTCATGGACCTGCTGCAAATCGCGTTGTTTCGTGGCGTGCCGCTCAAAATCATCGCCGCTCAGGTTGGCGGCTGGCGATCCATGAATAACCGTTCCGCGACGGCGGCTGGGCCGAGCGCCACGAAATTACTCGTCTCCCTGCAAGCCGCTAAAGCCACGCGCCAGAAGTCCAGTTCGGTCGATCCTCGCCCGGCACCGCCGGACCAGTACCGACCAGCAACCCCAACCCATGAAAACTGGCGCGCCCGGAAAGACTCGAACTTCCAACCCCCAGATTCGTAGTCTGGTGCTCTATCCAATTGAGCTACGGGCGCAGTCAGGCGCGGGGGTGTAGCGGAACCCCTGCCCCGCACCCCGCACCGTTCCCCGGAACCTCAGTCGGCTGCCGCTTCCGGCAGGTTGCAGTCAAGCAATGCCGGATCGATCTCAGCCTCGATCACATCGAACATGCTGTCGCTGAACGCGATTAGCTCATCTGAGGCGACAACGGCGTCCTCCACCCGGCGGTCAGCCACCGCCTCGAGAATGGCCAGGTGACACGCGATCGTCTGGTGCACCCCTTCGGTCGGGGCGACATGGGTATGGTAAATCCAACCGATGCGGCGAGAGATCGTGTGAAGTGGGCGCAGCGTGTGCTCCAGAAACGGCTCGCCCGAAGCCGCGTTCAGCAACTGGTCGATGCGCCGGTCCAGCCGGTTGAAGTCGCTGACGCTCATGTCTTCGCCCGATGCGCGCAGCGCCCGAATGATGTGCAGCACCTGATTACGATGCGATCCGCTGGCATGTCGGGCGGCAAGGCGGACAACAAAGCGTTCCATGTCGCGACGAAGCTGCAGCAGCGTCCGCTCCCGCGACAGGTCAATCGGCGCGATCTGCAGGCCGTGCCGGGGGTGGATAATGATCAGCGTGTCGGCCGCAAGCCGGCTGACGGCCTGGTGGGTCGGCGTGCGGCCGATTTCGGTCGCCTGCTGCAAATCCTGAATCGAAAGCGACAAGTGGCTTGGCGGCGGGCTGCGGCAATTCGCCAGGGGCCACAAGCGACGGGGCCCGCCTCTTCGTCCGGCCGGTGCTTTGCATGCGCAAAGGATAAATAAAAATGTTCATGGGCGAAAGATAGATGTTGTGAAATTTCACAATATGCATTAAGCCTCGCAGCCAAGCTGAACCACGGGAGGAGACAGCATGAAAATGACGTCCATCGAAACCCTGCGGACCGAGGAATTTGCCAACGTCCTGTGGGTCCGCATCCACACCGACGCCGGCCTGATCGGACTCGGGGAAACCTTCTACGGCGCCGGCGCGGTCGAAGCCCACATCCACGATATTCTCGCCTCCCGGTTGCTCGGGCGCGACCCGCTGCGCATCGAGGCGATCCACCGCGAGATGCTGAACCTCCCGATGGCGCAGTCTTCGACCGGCGCCGAATACCGCGCCGCCTCGGCCATCGACATCGCACTGTGG
>JBEKLE010000318.1:0-9913 GCA_050010355.1 Rhodopila sp.
CGACAGACACGCGTTTCTCATGCGGCTTGGGCATCACGTCGTCGCCGTCAGCGATGCGGAACGCGACAGGCTCGCGGTGCGCTTCCGTCGGCGCGCCGGTCTGTCAGCCATCATGAACGCGCCGAATAATTCGCCACGACATCGTTTCACCAGGCAAGACCGGAGACCGGTCCTGCCGCGTCCCTGTGTTGTCGCGGTCTGCGGCCTGCACAAGCGGAAGGGGGTCGCCGACATCATCGACGCCTTTAGGCTCGTTTCGAACGATGCTCCCGATTGGCATCTCGTCATTGCCGGCGAAGGCCCCGAAAGGGTGTTACTGGAGGATCAGGTCGGCCGGTTGAACCTGCAGCGGCGGGTCGTGTTTCTTGGCTACGTCCAAGACCCGAAACCCGTTCTGCAGCAGGCTGATATTTTCGTCCTCGCGTCCTATGCCGATCCATGCAGCCTAGTGATCGGCGAGGCTCGTTCGGCTGGATGCGCAATCGTCGCCACATCTGTGGGCGGGACGCCGCAGATGCTGGAGTTCGGCAAGGCGGGGCGGCTTGTTCCACCCGGTGAGCCAAAGCGCCTGGCCGACGAGTTGGAATCCTTGATGCACAGCCGGGAGGCACGGAAGGCGCTCCGCTCGGCCGCGTTGCAGGGCGCCGAGATTTTCGATGTCCAGCGCGTGGCGGAGGACTACATGGCTGTTTATGAGAAGGCCATCGCGCGCCACAATGGTGGTCGGAGGTTGGGTGCCACACACCGGCCTGCGACCATCTGATACCATGCGAGCGCCGATGCTCACCGATCTGCGCAACTCGGGTCACGGTAGCTGGAATCGAAGCCCTGAGTGGAACGATCCGGCAATGACCACTGCGGAGGTTTCGTGCGTCCATCTCGAACGCGATGAGCCGGCAAGCCTGGCCGTCCCCAGGCTTCGTCTTGCGGAGGCAAAACGGCTCTCAGCCGCGATCCAGGCGGAGATCCTCCCGATACAGATGACGATTGTCGGCGAGGATCGCCGCACATGCGTCGCGTGCGGGCGCGTCCTGGCCCGCAAGGGACATCACACCGCGACGTTTCGCTCGCGGTTCGGCGACGTGCCAACTCCGATGCGTCGCCTGCTCGCGCGTCCTCGTCAGGGACGGGCGAAGCAAAGAGCTTCGCTGCCTTTGACCTCGACGCCGCGACGGTGGGCGCCCGAACCGGCCTATGTGACGACGCGGTATGCGACGCTGGCGCCGTTTGGCAAGGTCGCGGACTTGCCGCCGGTAAGCGGGGGCGGCGAATGCGGGCATGGTGCGCATCAGAACCATGCAGGGCCAAACGCATGAACAAGAAGCAGCAGATGCGCTGGAACAGGGCGACGGTGCAGCCTTTTCCCCGACGTGCGAACAGCGGTAGTGAACGACACGCCCGAGGACGCCTTCCGTCGTCGCTATCCCGCCGGCTTCCACCCCGCGGACGACGATGAGGCAATTGCATTGATGGCGTATTGAATTCCGCAGGATCGCATGCTCTCGAGCCGGACGTGCCATCGATCCACCAGGAGACCGTGCCAAGATGTCCAACCGAATTGTCTCTCCGACAATGACGAACACCCGCCTGCCGACCTGCTGCATCGTGCTCACGACCGACCAGACCTATCTGTTCCCGACGCTTGTAAGTGCCATGCAGGCGCGCCGGCACGCCTCCCCAGCCAAGGCGGACGTCCTTATCTGCCATTTCGCGATCGATGAGCCGTCCGAACGGGTGTTCTCTGAGATCTGTACGAAGAAGGATATCCGCCTCATGGCGGTGGACCCGGCGACGATCGAGAACACGTCGCCGATGATGTCGCGGCTGTTCCTCGACCGATTTCTTCCCACGCAGTACACGCAGGTCCTCTACATCGACGGCGACGTGCACGTCAGCCGCTCGCTCGATCCGCTGCTCGAGGCCGACGTGCCCGCCGGTCACTTCCTCGCGGCCAACGACCCCATGACGTTTCTGCTGCATGACCGCGACGCGCTGAGCCGGGACCTGTCCCAGCACCTGGCCTCGATCGGGCTCAGCCAGCAACAGGCTGAGCGCTACTTCAACACCGGCGTGCTTCGCATCAACCGCGCCGGGTGGGACGAGATCGGGCAGCGCGCGTGGAAGCTGACGCAGCAAGGCGCCGGCCAGTCCCGGTTCCCAGACCAAGACCCACTGAACGTGGTCGCGGCCGACAACCACATTCCTTTGTCGCTGACATGGAACTTTCCAATCTTCATGCGCAACGCGCGGGTGCAGGCCGAGATCAACCCATGCATCACCCATTTCATGTCGAGCCCCAAGCCGTGGCATGGCGCCTATCCGCCCTGGAACGCGAAAGCCTGCATCCCATACCGTGATGCCATCGCCTCCTATCCCGCGCTTCGTTCCTACCGCCAATCCCTTTCGGCCAGGCGGAAGGTTCATTACCGCCTCCTGCAGACCTACAAAAAGCTCTACGAGACCTGGGCCTGGGGTTACAGCGAGCGGCGGCAGCGGATCCTGGGCTACGAGAAGGCGGCCCTGCTAGCGGTCTGAGGCGGCCGCCGACGATGTCGTAGTGAACATCACAGATCTCTGCGCCCTTTTCGGGGCGTACTGAGTAGATGAGCTAGAGACCGGTTTACGGCTCTAACTCTCTTACGCGGCGTGCAGGGTTGCCCGCATACAACCCGTCCGGCTCTGTTGTCTCGTAGACGACCGAGTTGGCAGCGACCACGCATCCCCGCTGGACAACCACGCCTGGCAGGATCGTGACGCCGGCCCCGATCCAGCAGGCGTCCTCGATGCGAACCGGCTTTCCGACGACCTCGATCAGACCGCGCTGATGCGACGGGCCAATCTCATGGGTTGCCGTGACCACGCGGACATATGGGCCGATCCGGACATTTCGGCCGATGTCCAGACGGTCGTAGCCATCGTGATAAAAGCCGACGTTGATGAAGACGCCGGGACCGATCGAAAGCTGCTTGGAGCGGAAGCACGCGCCCGCCCAGACCGTCGCCTCCTTGGAAATTTCGAAGCCGACAGCCCGCATCACCTTCGTTCGCATGAACGCCGGCAGGACCTCGCTCCTCAGCATCGAACTCATCACCCGAAAGGCATAATCCCCCAAAGCAACCTCCAAACGTCGCAGTCAGTTGATATCATGGGCACGAGCTCGATAGCACAGAGCCATACCTTCTTGATGTCGGCTTGGACGAAAGTCGCTGAGCGGCATTGACCGGCGGTATGCCGACAGCCGACAGTCTTTGGATCCTAATCGACGAGCCGGAAGATGAAGTCAATGGATGAGGTGCGCGCGCGAATGGCAATCAATAAAGGACGCTTAGTTTGCACATGCTGATCCGGTCTGTTATCATACAGTTCTTCCAGGTAGGATTACTGAAATGACGGTCGGCGTCGTCAGCACTCAGCGCGTCGCTATCTCCACGCACTCCGCGTTGGAGCTTGGGCGGCAGGCCGCTGAGCGCGGGCTGGATGCTGCGCAGCGGTTCATCGCAGACCAGGCGAACGCGGCGGAGGTGGAATGCGCGCTGCGCATCCGGGCGGTCGAGAACGCGCTCTATGACCTTTTCGGCAAAGGAAAGCTTCACGGCACCATCCATACCTGCATCGGGCAGGAGTTCTCCGGCGCCCTGCTGTCCAAGGTGCTGGCCAAGGACGACTTCGTGACGTCGAACCATCGCTGCCACGGCCACTTCATCGCGGCGACCGGTAACTGGCGCGGGTTGATCGACGAGATCGTCGGCAACGAGGACGGTGTCTGCGCCGGGATCGGCAGCAGCCAGCATCTGTGGGCCCGGAATTTCATCTCGAACGGGCAGCAGGGTGGATTGCTCCCGGTCGCGGCGGGGGTAGCGCTCGACCGTACGACGAAGGGCAGCGCCGGCGTGGTGGTCTCGTTCATGGGCGAAGGCACGCTGGGCGAGGGCGTCCTATATGAGACGCTTAACATCGACGGCCTGTGGAACCTGCCCCACGTCGTTATCTGCGAGAATAATTTTTACAGCCAGTCCACGCCGCAGGATCGCAGCGTATCGGGCCAGATCGGGGCGAGAGCCGCGGGTTTCGGGATCGAGGTGGCCTACGCCGATACGTGGGACCTGCCGTCGTTCGACGCGACCCTTGCCGACTGCATCGAGCGCGCGCGGACGAATTCGGCGCCGACGTTCCTGACGTTGACGACGTATCGTCTCAATCCGCACTCGAAAGGCGACGACTCACGCGACCGGTCGGAGATCGAATGGTTCCGCTCGCGCGATCCGGCGACGCTCGCGGTGCGCGATCACAGGCATTTTCGCGAAACCTATGACGATTACGTCGCCGAGGCGGCCGAGCATATCGAACTGGCGCTGACCAAGCCGGGGCTGCGGGCCGAGCGCTATTTCGTCGACCAGTTGCCGCGGGCCGAGGGGCCGGCCTCGTGGGCGCGGGTGCCGCAGCCGCCGGTCGACGAGCCGCGCATGGCACAGCAGCTCAATGTCTTCTACCGGGCCTGGCTCGAGCGCGACGAGACCGCGTTTTTCATCGGTGAGGACATCGCCGATCCGTATGGCGGCGCGTTCAAGGTCGCCAAGGGCCTGACGACCGAGTTTGCGCCGCGGGCACGGACCACGCCGATCAGCGAGGCGGCGATCACCGGGATCGGGATCGGGCTGGCGATAACCGGGCGCCGTGCCTTCGTTGAAATGATGTTCGGCGACTTCACCACCTACGCGTTCGACCAGATCATCAACAACGCCTCGAAGTTCTTCCACATCTACAACCAGAACCTCGAATGCCCCGTCATCATCCGCACGCCCATGGGCGGCCGGCGCGGGTACGGGCCGACTCACTCGCAGTCGCTGGAGCGGTTCCTCGTAGGCGTCGACAATTGCTGCACCATCAGCCTTAACTCGCTTACCAGCGTGGCGCAGCAGATCGCCGGGCTGCGGACGCTTCGGTGCCCGATAATCCTGCTGGAGAACAAGAGCGACTACGCCGCCAAGACGTTCACGGCGCCGGAGGGCTTCGCCGTGGATGTCGATGGCGCGCTGCTGCCGACCGTGCGGATCGGACCGACGAACGCCCAGTCCACCGTGACGTTGCTGTCCTACGGCGGCATGGCGCGTTTTGTCGCGAACGCGCTGATCGAGATATTCGAACGGACGGACGTGGTGCCGGAACTGATCGCTCCGATCGGGATCTCGCCGTTGAACCTGGAGCCGATCGCTGACTCCGTGAGGCGGACGGGACGGCTCGTGATTGTCGAGGAGGGTGCCGGGTTCGGCAGCATCGGGGCCGAGTTGATCGCGCAGCTTCACGAGCGCGCGGACCTGACCTTCTTGGTCGCCCGCGTGAGCGGGAAGGCCTTTCCGGTTCCCTCCGCCCCTGCGCTCGAGGCGGCGGCGCTACCGAGCGTCGACGAGGTGTGCGGGGCAATCAGCCTGCTTGATGGACGCCGCGCATGAACCCCGTGGCTATCATGCTGGAGCGGGAAACCGCCAACGACGAGACCGGTACGGTGGTCGCGGTCTTCGTCGAGAGCAACACCTTCGTGCAGAAGGACGAGGTGCTTTTCGACATTGAGAACTCAAAGGCGACGCAGGAGGTGGTGGCGCCCGAATCCGGTCTACTGCTTCACGACATGAAAGTGGGGCAGACGGTGAATTTCGGAGTTCCGATTGCCCATATCAACCCGGCGCCGGCCGTCGTTCCCGGGCCGGGCGGCACGCCTGTGACGACCGGCTGCCCCCCGCCCACCAGAGACGCGCACAGCGACCACCAGCCGCCGGCGGAGGGAAAGGTCAGCAACCCGCGCTTCTCACACGCAGCCGCGGCCCTGATTGCCGAACTCGGCCTGACATCCGCGCACTTCACCACCGGCCTCGTCACGACGCGGGATATTCGTGCCCTCGCGGATGCTCCAGCCGCCCAGCGACCTTCTACACCCGCTCCTGCGACGCCGCCGGCGCCCGCGATGCCCACCAGGTCAGGCGGTCGGGCAGTCAGCGGGCGCAAGCGCGCGGAGATCGAGACCCTGAGCAAGGGGGCGGGCGATACGATGCTGTCGGTCCTCGGGACAAGTCTCGGGGCGATGGACGTGGCCCGCGGCGCCGACGATTTTCTGGCCGGACGCATCACCGACCTGGTGATCTACGAGGCGTCGCGGCTGCTGAAGAAGTACCCGGCTCTGAACGCCTTCTATGCCGACGGAGAGGTGCATCGCCATGCCGACATCCATGCCGGCCTTGCCATCGACCGCGGCGGGCAACTTGTGGTGTACGGCATCGAACATGCCGATCGGGTAAGCCTTCCCGAGGTTGCGGGAGAAATCGCCGACGCCGTAGCGCGCTACATGAACAACGAGCTGACCTCGGCGGAAATGTCGCGGGCGACATTCACGGTGACGGATCTCTCGGCGGATGAACTGGATTTCGTCCTTCCGCTGCTGCCTCACGGCCAGTCCTGCATTCTCGGCATCACCCGGAGCGAGGAGGCCGGCTACCGCGTGTTCGCCGGGTTCGATCACCGGGTGACGGAGGGGCGCGAAGTCGCGTCCTTTCTGAGCGAGTTGCGGCAGCGGCTGCAGAGCTTCGCGTCGTCAGCCACCCGTCCGAGCGCAGTGATTGCCGAATGCACCTTCTGCGGCCGTTCCGCCCACGACGCGGTGTGGTCGAGTAAGGACAAGGGTTTGCTGAAGCTCGTCGATCGCGAAGGTCGCGACGTCCTCTGTTGTGCGAGTTGCTGGAATGGCTGGTGAAAACCGCGTTGGCGAAATCGTCGATTTCCTCTGCCGCCTGACTGGAGAGAAGCTTACGGCCAGGCAACCGATGGTGTTGCGTTCCGTCCATCGCGCGGCGCTCGCGGCGTGGTCGCGCAAGCAGAGGCTGCCGATCCGCTTCGGCGTGCTCTCGACCGGCGCGGCGTTCAGGATCGAGGACCTTGTTTTCGGCGCGGAGAGCCCGGCTGCCCCGCCTGTCGTTGTCGAGAGCAGCAGTCCGATGCCGGCCGGTGCGGGTTCCTTCATCGGCATCGGCATCGACATCGAGGAGGTGAGCGCCCTGCCGGAGGCCGATGACTATCGCGAGCATCCGTTCTATCAGCAGAACTTCTCCGTCGCCGAGATCGCCTACTGCATCCGGCAGGCGGATGCGCGGGCGTCGTTCTGCGGAACATGGGCCGCCAAGGAGGCGGCGATCAAGGCCGGGCTTGCTGCCAACCCATCGGCCCGCCTCGGTGACATCGAGATCGGCCGAGACACGCTGGGGCGGCCCCGCATCGCGGGCGGACAGCTTTCTATCAGTCACACTTCGACCACTGCCGTTGCGGTCTGCGTGGCGCTCGCCGCGCAGGCACCCTCGCCAATTCCGGTGCCCGCTCAGCCCCCCGTGCCCGGACAGTCGGGTCATGTGGCGCAGGCACAGGTTCCGGCGAGCCGTTTGGGCGTCGGATTGGCGGTCGCGGCGTCGCTTGCCATCATTGTGGCCGGCAGCGCGGCCTCCATCGCCGTGCACTTCTTCTGGCAGTAGTCTCCGCGCTCGAAGACCGAGCTGGCGTCGACAAGTGTGGATAATCGATCTCATGGCTTCGATCCGCCATACATCATCGCGTGTGAACAACACGCGAAGAAGAACCAACCTATCCATTCTGGCACCGACCGATTTCGGGCTGGTCGCCATTGCGATGAGCGTTGTGTCGGTCATGGAATCGGCATTGGACATGCCGGTGAACCAAGCCCTGCTGCAACTGCAAACGATTACCGGGCCGCAGTACGACACAGCCTTTACGCTAAGCCTCATGCGCGGCCTGGTACTCTCCCTCTTGGTTCTGCTGATCGCGTGGCCGTTCGCGCAGTTTTACAGCGACGATCGCCTGAAGCTGCTGGTTTGCTTCCTCAGTCTGGCGCCCACGGCGCGCGGCCTCATTAGCCCGCGTCTTGCCGAATTTCAGAAAGGCCTGAGTTTCTGGCGAGATTTCGCACTCGAACTCGGGGGCAAGCTGACGGCCTTCGCCGTTGGCGTCACGGTTGCCCTCATCACTGGAAGCTACTGGTCGATTGCAGCGGGCATGGTGATCTTTCCCCTCGCGGGAACCATCGGTTCGTACATCCTGGCGCCATACCGCCCGCGCCTGTCGCTGTCCGCACTGGGGTTGTTCACCGGCTTCATCGGGTGGATGAGCGTCGCCCAGATTGTCGGTGCGCTGAACTGGCAGTTCGAACGTCTCCTGTTGGGCAAGCTGACGACCGCGACGCGACTTGGCCTTTTCACCGCGTCGTCGGACGTGGCCAGCATTCCATTCATGGCCTTTTTCGGCCCGGTCATCAGACCACTCCTGGCTGCTTTCTCACACATCCGCGATGATCCGAAACGCCTGGGGCAGAGTTATCTCTCGGCTTCCAATGCGATTGTGGCGGTCGGGCTTCCGGTGCTCGTCGGGGAGAGCCTGGTGGCCGATCCGATCGTGCGCCTCATCCTTGGGGAAAAATGGCTGGGAGCGATTTCACTGGTCCACTGGCTCGCGCTGAGCCTCATTCCGGCATTGCTCGCCTTGCCAGCCGCGCCTCTCGTCATGTCGTTCGGCCAGACGCGCATGTTCCTGTTTCGCAGCTTCATTGAACTCGGTGTCAAGTTCCCGATCGCGCTCATCGGCGCGATCGAATTCGGCTTCCCGGGAATCATCGCTGCCCGCCTCGTGTCCGAACTGGTCGCCAGCAGCTACTCGATCATCGTGGTCAGGCGGTTCACCGGCCTTTCGGCGCTGGACCAGATCCTGGTCTCCTGGCGATGTGCCGTCGCCACGGCCGTGATGGTTCCGCCGGTGCTCCTGTGTCTGCGCCTCGTGGGATCGGGCACCGGACCCGTTCACGCCGCGTTCAGCCTGTTCTGCGTCGGCGCGACCGGCGCCGCTGTCTATGTCTCTGTCATTGGGTTACTATGGCTGATGTCCGGGCGTCCCGCCGGGGTCGAGGCAATGGCGGTCCGGGTGATCACCAACTCCCTGGACAAAGTGGGGCGGCCACGCTGGCTTGCTTTCCGCTTCGGCATCCGTGCCCACCGACCCGCGACGGTGCCAAAGGAAGGCAGCCAGTTCTAAGGGCCAGCCCGCCCGATCAACGGCCTGACAGAGCGCTCAAGGTACGAGGGCGGTCAGAAAACCGGCAGCGAGAGATCGAGCCTGTGAGCAGGATCACGCTTCCGGATGGGCCTGTAATCGCTGAATTTAATGGGCTTCCCAGTTCCGCTTCCCGGGTTCTGTAGAGCGTTTGGGAAGCGGAAGTGGGAAGTGGCCGGGACGCGGCACCGCGATGTCGTTTCAGAGTTCGGGATATCGATAACGTCTGCGGGGTCGGGTCCGACCGGTGCTGCTCGGGCAGCACTCAGCTGCCGGTAAGGCAGTATCCGTCGGCGGATTTGACGATGATGCCGGCAGCAGTCATGGCGGCGAGGCGTTGGTAGAGGGTGGTGGCGCGAACGCGGCATGAGGCGCGCAGTTCGGAGAATGGCCGCGGCTGGCTGCCGTCGGCGAGAACGGCAGTGATGCGCTGGTCGACGGAATCCTGCTCGATGGAGGGTTTGGGTTGGGGATCGGCCTGGACGGGCTGCAGGGCGAGGGCGTGATCGCGCTGGGTGAGTTCAAGCGTGACGCCTGGCATGGCGGCGGCGGCACGATGCTCGACGGTCAGGACGATGCGGTCGTTACTGTCGCGGCGGAGGTAGAGGTTGGAATCGCCCCAGGCGTGGAATTCGGACGACCCGCGCAGCGCCTGACCGGCGCGGATGGCACCGGCGCCCTTTCTGGCGTGGTGGACGACGGCCACGGCGACGGCGTGACGCCGCTGCAGCTCGCGCAGGAAGGCGAGCAGCGGGGCGACCTCGCCGCTGACATTCTCATCGATGCGATGCAGCCGCACGAACGGATCGAGGATCAG
>JBEKLE010000319.1:0-7621 GCA_050010355.1 Rhodopila sp.
CCGCGATCGACCGCAGCACCGCTTGCAGCAGCGCCTCGGCGTCGGCCTTCGTGATCGGCGGCGTGGCGGCGCAGACCAGAGAGCCATCCGCCAGGCGCGTGCTGTCGATGCCGATCGTCCAGTGCCGGCAGGACATATGTGCGGGTGCGGCGGGAAGCGGTAGACGGGCCACAGCCGCCGGATGTCGTTGCGTTCAGCGACTGGTTTGATACCGCAATCACCGAAAATCGAGTGGACGATCTGCTGGCATATCGGACACGGGCTCCGTTTGCGGTGCAGCAGCATCCGACGGAAGAACATCTGCTGCCGCTGTATGTCGCGATGGGAGCTGGAGGCGACGGCGAACGGCTGCACAGTTCGGCGATGTATTCGAGCCTGCGGATGGATGCTTACGCGTTTCGGTAACCGCTCTTTCCGTTATGTTTGTGTCCTGGATTGACTTCCGGGCGCGTACAAGAAAACGTGTCCAAGGCCAGGCAATCGGTATCTAACCGGCCACCTGCTGCACGCCCTTGCCGGCGATCGATCACCGCTTCGCCCTGTCCGCATGATCTGGTCAACGGCAAGCCGCGCCAGACCGCGGTTGCGACATTGGGCCGCCTCGACGAACTCAAGGAAACCGGCGAGCCCGATCGGCGAACGTCTGATCAGTGGCCGAGGGCCTGAACGATTTCCTCGGTCATCTTCTTGGCATCGCCGAACAGCATCATCGTGTTGGGGCGGAAGAAAAGTTCGTTGTCTACGCCGGCGTAGCCCGAGGCCATCGATCGTTTCACGAACAGGACGGTGCGGGCTTTCTCGACCTCGAGGATCGGCATGCCGTAGATCGACGAGGACGGATCGGTTTTGGCCGCGGGGTTGGTGACGTCGTTGGCGCCGATCACATAGGCGACGTCGCAGGTGGAAAATTCGTTGTTGATTTCCTCGAGTTCGAAGACCTCGTCGTAGGGGACGTTGGCCTCAGCCAGCAGGACATTCATGTGGCCGGGCATGCGGCCGGCGACGGGGTGGATGGCGTATTTCACCTCGACGCCTTCTGCCTTCAGCGTGTCGGCCATTTCCCGCACGGCGTGCTGGGCCTGGGCGACGGCCATGCCGTAGCCGGGGACGATGATGACCTTTGATGCGTTCTTCATGATGAAGGCGGCGTCCTCGGCGGCGCCGGACCGGACGGACTGGTCGCCTCTCGGGCCGCGGGCCGCTGCGCCGCCGGTGTCGGAGCCGAAGCCACCGAGCAGCACGTTGATGATGCTGCGGTTCATGCCCTTGCACATGATGTAGGACAGGATCGCGCCCGATGCGCCGACGAGGGAGCCGGTTATGATCAGCGCGAGGTTCTGGATGGTGAAGCCGATGCCGGCGGCGGCCCAGCCCGAGTAGCTGTTCAGCATCGACACGACGACCGGCATGTCGCCGCCGCCGATCGGGATGATGATGAGAAAGCCGAGCCCGAAGGACAGGAGGGCGATTAGCCAGAACAGGAACTGGTTGCCGCCGGAGACGACAAAGCTGACAACCAGCACCAACAGCAGGATCGCCAGAGCGAGGTTCAGCCAATGCTGGCCCGCAAAAGTGATCGGGTTGCCCGACATCAGGGCCTGCAGCTTGGCGAAGGCGATCAGACTACCCGAAAACGTGATGGCACCGATGGCGAGGCCGAGCGACATCTCGACCAAGCTTTCGGGGTGGATGTTGTGGGGGATGCCGATGTTGAAGGCTTGCGGGGCGTTCAGGGCGGCGGCGGCGACGAATACCGCGGCGAGGCCGACCAGGGAGTGGAACGCGGCGACGAGCTGCGGCAGGGCTGTCATCTGGATGCGGCGGGCGACCACGGTACCGACGCTGCCGCCGATCAGGACGCCCACCACGATAAGCGCATAGCCCCAGCCGGCGATGCCGTGCTGCAGCAGGGTGGCGACCGCGGCGATGGCCATGCCGATCATGCCGAAGCGGTTGCCCTCCCGCGACGTGACCGGGGACGACAGACCGCGCAGCGCCAGGACGAACAGGACGGCGGCGACCAGATAAGCGAGGGAGGTCAGGCTGGCGGACATTGGTTATCACTTCTTCCTGAACATCGAGAGCATTCTTTGGGTCACCAGGAAGCCTCCGAAGATGTTCACGGATGCCAGGGTGACGGCGAGGAAGCCGAACAGCATTGCCCAGGAGGAGGTGGCGAGGCCCGTTGCCAGCATCGCGCCGACGATGATAACCGACGAAATTGCGTTGGTCACCGCCATCAGGGGCGAGTGCAGGGCCGGGGTCACGTTCCAGACAACGTAATAGCCGACGAAGCAGGCCATCAGGAAGATGGCCAGCAGGAAGATGAACGGATTGACCTCGGGCGCGACGGTCGTTGAGACGCCCATTGCGAGCGCTTTCGCGTGATTGGCAAGCTCAAGCGCGCTGTCGGCGAGACGCGCGGCGTCATCCGCCAGTTGATTGGGGTTCATCTTGAAACGTTCTCCGGCGGCTCAGGCGGCCTTTTTGGGAAGGAAATTGGGGTGAACGACGGCACCGCCGCGGGTCAGCATGACGCCTTTCACGATGTCGTCGGTTTCCGGCAGTTTTGGTGCGCTGGTCTCCTTGTCCCAGAAGGTGGTCAGGAAGGTCAGCAGGTTGCGGGCATACAGGGACGACGAGGCGACGGGGATGCGGCCGGGCCAGTTGTCGAAGCCCAGGATGGTGACGCCGTTCGGCGTTGTGGTGCTTTGGCCTGGAACCGTGGCGGCGCAGTTGCCGCCGCCCTCGGCTGCGAGGTCGACGATGATGCTGCCGGCGCGCATGCTGTTGACCATGTGCTGGGTGACGATGACCGGGGCCTTGCCGCCCATGACCAGCGCGGTGCAGATGATGATGTCGTTTTTTGCAACGGTGGTTGCCATGAGTTCGGCCTGTTTCTGGCGGAAGGCTTCACTCATTTCGCGGGCGTAGGCGCCGGTCTGGCCGGCGGTTTCCGCGTCTTCCACGCCGACGAAGGTGGCGCCGAGGGACTTGATTTCCTCCTTGGCGGCGGGGCGGACATCGGTGGCGGAGACGATCGCGCCGAGGCGGCGGGCGGTGGCGATCGCCTGCAAGCCGGCGACGCCGGCGCCGATGATGAAGACGCGGGCGGGCGGGACGGTGCCTGCGGCGGTCATCATCATCGGGAAGCCGCGCTGGAACACATAGGCGGATTCAATGACGGCTCGGTATCCGGCGAGGTTGGCCTGGCTGGAGAGCACGTCCATCGACTGGGCGCGGGTGATGCGCGGCAGAAGTTCCATCGCGGCGGTGTCGATGCCGGCGGCGGCGAGGCTGGGGACCAGCTCGGGGTCAGCGAAGGCGCCGACGATGCAAACAAGCAGCGCGCCGCGAGGGATTTTCGCGCGTTCCGCGGGGTTGGGCGTCTGGACGGCGAAAACGATGCCGGCGCCGGCCAGGACGGACGCCGCATCGGGGGCGATTTCCGCACCGGCCGCGGCGAATTCGGCGTCGGAAAACGAGGCATTGGCCCCTGCCCCGGATTCGACGGCGACTGTCAGGCCGAGGCCGACCAGCTTCTTGATCGTGTCGGGGGTGGCGGCCACACGTGTTTCGGCGGCTCGCCGTTCCTTCAGCACCGCAAGTCGCATGCTTGTTGTCCTTCACCCGTGGGGAATCAATTGGATCACATTCCCCAGATTATTCTCGCGGCCTGAATGCACGGTGAGTGCCGCATGTGCAAGAGGGGGGCATGTGCAACAGGGGGTGGGTTTCCTATCAGAACGGCACCGAGCCGATGACGGTTGTTCGATGCATCAGGCGGCGCTGGGGCAGCGGGTAATTGCAGATCGCGAGGTGCATGGCGGAGGCGTTGTCCCACATCAGCAGATCGCCGACCTGCCATTTATGCCGGTACTGAAACTGCGGCTTGATGCAGTGGTCGTGCAGTGGCTCGAGCACGGCGCGGCCTTCGTCATCGGGCACGCCTTCGATGCCGATGCATTCCCCCTTCGTGACGTAGAGGGATTTGCGCCCGGTGAACGGATGGGTGCGAACGATCGGGTGGGCCACATCGGGCGTTTCCGCCAACTGTGCGGCGGTGAGTTTCGGGCGCGGGCTGTTGGCGACGCGCATCCGTTCGGAATAGCGATGGATTGCCCTGCGGCCGGCCAGCCAGGTCTTCATGGTCTGCGGCAGGGTTTCATAGGCGGCGACTGTGTTGGCGAAGATCGTGTTGCCCAGTGTCTCGCCATCCTTTTCTGGGACCTCGATCGCGTAGAGCGGCGAGCAGCGGCTTGGGTGCTTCCGGTAGGACACTTCGCTTTGCCAGGTGAACCCGGCATCGGCCAGGCCGATATGTTCATCGTTGTCGTTCCGGATGTTGGAGACCAGGAGGATTTCCGGATAATCCGGCCGCAGGTACTTCTTGACGATGTGGACAGTTCACCGAACCGGCGGCTGAACGAGATCTGGCGTTCGTTCGAGAGGCGCTGGCTGCGAAACACGACGACGATGTTGTCGTGGAACGCGTCCTCGATTTCCTTGAACGTGGCTTCGTCGATGTCCGCGGACAGGTCGGTAACGATCTCCGCGCCGAGCGCTGCGTCGCTTCGTATCACTGGCAGTGCCATCTGGTTCCCCCCATTTGTGTTTGCGTCGTTGCTCGAGGAGCAAGACTTGGCGGATCGGGCGAACCCTGCCTAGGTATCGTTTGAAACGTCCTGGCGGACTCCAAAAGGAGCAGAAAGATGGCTGCCGTCACCGCGTCCGCGCGGATCAAACGCATTCAGCGCAATTCGATTGCTCTCATCACGCTTGGTTGCGCGGTGAACTATGTTCACCCGGTCGACGCTGGCGATCGCCAACCCGCTGATCCGGCACGATCTGGGATTCTCGATTGCGGAGACGGGGCTGTTGCTGTCCGCGTTTCTGTGGGCGTACGCGGTGTTCCAGCTTCCCGTCGGCGCGCTGGTGGGCCGGCTGGGACCGCGCAAACTGCTCGGGGCCGGAATTTTCGTCTGGTCGGTCGCACAGGCGTGGTCGGGAGCTTCTGGCAGTTTGTCGGCGCGCGGGTGTTCCTCGGGCTGGGGGAGGCACAGCAATTTTCGGGCCTGGTACGCGTTGTCCGCGACTGGTACAATGTCCGTGAGCGCGGCCTTCCGACTGGGATCGGCCTCTGCGGTTCCAAGCTGGGGCCGGCCATCGTTCTTTTGATTCTGACCACGTTGATGCTGTCCTTCGGGTGGCGCTGGATGTTTGTCTTTATGGGCGTTTTCGGGATCGGCGTGTCTCTGGTCTGGTATGCGGTGTATGGGGAGCCTGGTGACGTCGATCTGACGGCGGACGAAAAGGCCTATCTGTCCGATGGCGAGGCCGCGACGACCGCGGACCGGGTCACCTGGGGGGACTGGAAGCACCTGTTCGCCTATCGCGCGACGTGGGGCATGGTGCTGGGCTTCTTCGGCGAGGTCTACATGGGCTGGGTCCATCAGTCGTGGCTGCCCGGGTACCTGGAGATCGAGCGGCACATGAGCATCCCCAAGACCGGATCGCGGGCATTCCGTTCGCGTTCGGTGTCATCGGCAGCATCGGAGCGGGCTGGCCTGACGGATGCGTTGTCGCGGCGCGGCGTTTCGCCTTTGAACAGCTGCAAGATTGCGGTGATGACCGGGCTGGCTGGCATGGCAGGCTTCTCGATCGTTGCGGCATTGACACCGTTTGAACTGACCTCGGTTGTGCAAATGTACTGACCTCGGTTGTGCAAATGTAGGGCGCGCGCCTCGACCCGCGGAGCCATTCGTGCGACGATGCGGTTCCGATCGAAAGGACCGTCACATGACAACAGGCCCGCATTCCGGCCCCTTGAGTCGCTTCAAGGTCATTGACCTGAGCCGCGTGCGTGCCGGGCCGACCGCTGTGCGTCAGTTGGCTGACTGGGGCGCTGATGTCATCAAGCTTGAATCGCCGGATGGTGATGCGGGGCTTGGCGGCGAGCGCCACGGACCGGATTTCCAGAACCTGCACCGCAACAAGCGCAGCCTGACGTTGAACCTGAAGGCGCCGGCAGGCCTGGCGGTGATGAAGCGGTTGGTCGCACAAACGGATGTGGTGGTGGAGAACTACCGGCCCGACGTGAAATTCCGCCTTGGTGTGGATTATGAGAGCCTGAGGGCGATCAACCCGCGGATCGTCTATGCCAGCGTCTCGGGTTTCGGGCAGGACGGACCGTACCGCGACCGGCCCGGGTTCGATCAGATCGCTCAGGGGATGGGTGGCTTGATGTCGATCACCGGGGAGCCCGGGCGCGGGCCAATGCGCGTCGGCATTCCCGTTGCCGACCTGACCGCGGGTATTTTCGCGGCCATGGGCATCCTGATCGCACTGCTGGAGCGTGAGCAGTCCGGTGAGGGTCAGTGGGTGAAAAGTTCGTTGCTCGGTGCGCAGATTTCGATGCTGGATTTCCAGGCGGCGCGATGGACGATCGGGAAAGAGGTGCCGGGGCAGGCCGGCAACAACCATCCGACGAGTATTCCGACCGGGGTTTTCGCGACCGCGGACGGGTATATCAACATCGCGGCGGCGGGTGACGACATCTATATCCGGCTGTGCAAGGCGCTGAGTGCGGAGCATCTGGCGGGTGATCCGCACTATGCCACGGGGCGGGCGCGGTCGGAGAACCGCGATGCGCTGAACGAGGCGATCGAAGCGGTGACGCGCGGCCGGACGTCGGCCGACTGGATCGAGGCACTGAACAAGGCGAGTGTTCCGTGCGGCCCGATCTACAAGATGAACGAAGTATTTGCCGATCCGCAGGTGAAACATCTGGCGATGACGCGGATCGTTCCCCAGAAGGTGCTCGGCGATGTGGAGGTGGTCGGCCAGCCGATCGAACTCAGCCGCACGCCCTGGAGTATTCGCAGTGCGAGCCCGGAGGCAGGGGAGCACACTGACGCGATTTTAGCCGAGCTTGGCTACGGCGCGTCGGAGATCGCGAAGCTGCATGAGGCGAAGGTGGTCTAGGCGACTGTCGGGCCTGGCGGAGAACTATAAAGGGGAGGAAACGAAAGTGGATTTTGCTGGGAAGGTGGCCTTGATAACGGGCGGAGGCGGCGGCATCGGACGTGCGACGGCGCTTGGGTTCGCGCTGCGCGGCGCCAAGGTGATGGTGGTGGACACCGACGCGGACTCGGGCCACGCCAGCGTCGATATTATCGCGCAGCGTGGCGGGACGGCGGTGTTCGTGCAGGCTGATGTCACCAAATCAGCATCCGTGAGGGACTATGTTGAGAAGACGTTGGCGGGTTATGGCCGGATCGACGCATTCTTCAATAACGCCGGCATCGAGGGCACGGTTGTGCCGACGCAGGACTACGACGAAGATGTCTTCGATCGGGTCATCGCGGTCAACCTGAAGGGCGTGTTCCTCGGGATGCGGTATGTCCTGCCGGTGATGCTTCGGCAGGGGTCCGGGGCGATCGTGAATACTGCCTCGGTTGCGGGATTGTTTGGGTCGCCTGGGATGGCGGCCTATGTGGCGTCCAAGCATGGTGTGCTTGGCCTGACGAAGGTTGCATCGACCGATGTGGCGGGGCTTGGGGTACGGGTGAACGCGGTGTGTCCGGGGCCGGTGGAGACGCGGATGATGCGATCGCTGGAA
>JBEKLE010000320.1:0-7602 GCA_050010355.1 Rhodopila sp.
ATGAGCAAGCCGAAGCATGACCGGGGACTGCCCGACACCGAAGCGCAGGCGATCGTCAGTAATCTGCGGGTCAGCCCGCGCAAGCTGAACCTGGTCGCGGCGATGATCAGAAACATGCCGGCCGAAAGCGCCGTCGCCACGCTGACGTTCAGCAAGCGGCGGATCGCCCAGCAGGTGAAGAAGGCGCTGCAAAGTGCCATCTCCAACGCGGAGAACAACCATTCACTCGACGTCGACCGCCTTTTTGTCGCGCGCGCCGAGGTTGGCCGTTCCATTGTGATGCGCCGCTTTCATGCGCGTGGCCGCGGTCGCGCGTCTCGCGTGGAGAAATGGTTCAGCCATCTGAAGATCGTCGTCGCCGAACGTGCGCAGGACGCAGAAAAGGGGACCTTGTAGTATGGGTCACAAAGTCAATCCGATTGGTCTGCGCCTCGGCATCAACCGTACCTGGGACAGCCGCTGGTTCGCCGGCACCGACTATTCCAAGCTGCTGCACGATGACTTCAAGCTTCGCACTCATCTGCGCACCAAGCTGCGCGGGGCCGGCGTGTCGCGCGTCGTGATCGAACGTCCGGCGAAGAAGCCGCGGGTGACGATCTACGCGGCTCGGCCGGGTGTGGTCATCGGCAAGAAGGGCCAGGACATCGAGACCCTGAAGAGGGAACTCACCAAGATGGCCAAGGCGGAAGTGTCGCTGAACATCGTCGAGATCCGCAAACCGGAGATCGATGCGATTCTGGTGGCGGAGAACATCGCCCAGCAGTTGGAGCGTCGGGTGGCGTTCCGCCGGGCGATGAAGCGTGCGGTGCAGTCGGCGATGCGTCTGGGCGCGCAGGGCATTCGGATCAATTGCGGCGGACGGCTCGGCGGGGCGGAAATCGCCCGGGTTGAGTGGTATCGCGAAGGTCGCGTGCCCTTGCATACGCTGCGGGCCGATATCGATTACGGAACGGCAACGGCTAAGACGACGTATGGCACCTGCGGCGTGAAGGTGTGGGTGTTCAAGGGCGAGATTATGGCTCACGACCCGATGGCTCAGGACCGCAAGGCCGCCGAACAGGCGCCGCAACGGTAGATGGAATAAGGCAATGCTCTCTCCGAAACGGTCGAAATACCGCAAGCAGCACAAGGGCCGGATCCATGGCTTGTCCAAGGGCGGGTTCGCGCTGAACTTTGGCTCATTCGGTCTGAAGGCGCTGGAGCCGGAGCGCATCACCGCCCGTCAGATCGAATCCGCCCGGCGGGCGATCACCCGAGCGATGAAGCGGGCCGGGCGTGTGTGGATCAGGATTTTTCCGGATGTGCCGGTTTCGACCAAGCCGGCCGAGGTGCGCATGGGCTCCGGCAAGGGCTCGCCCGAGTTCTGGGTGGCGCGCGTCGCGCCGGGCCGCATCATGTTCGAGATCGACGGCGTGACGCCGGAACTGGCGCGGGAAGCTTTGACGCTTGGAGCCGCGAAGCTGCCGATCCGGACGAAGTTCATCGCGCGGATCGGAGACGCCTGATGGCCAAGAACGCGCTTTACAAGGCGGGCGATGTCCGGGCGAAGACTCCGGACGAGCTATCGGGGCTGCTGCTGGACTTGCGGAAGGAGCAGTTCAACCTTCGTTTCCAGCGGGCCACCGGTCAGCTTGAAGGCACCGGCCGGGTGCGTGAATGTCGCCGCGAGATCGCTCGCGTGAAAACCATCCAGGCGGAAAAAGCTCGTTCCGCCGGCAAAGTTTAAGGAGGAAGGGCGATGCCGAGGCGCGTCCTGACAGGACGGGTGACCAGCGACAAGATGGACAAGACCATTACGGTTCTTGTCGACCGTCGCGTGATGCACCCGCTGTACAAGAAGTTCATTCGCAAGTCGAAGAAGTATGCGGCGCACGACGAAGCGAACGTGTGCAAGGTCGGCGATATGGTGCGCATTGTTGAATGTGCGCCGATCAGCAAGCGGAAGACCTGGACTCTGGTTGAGCGGAACGGTGCCATCGTCGGCGGGACGGATGCCGAGGCCGTGCAGATCGTCGAAAGCCATCCCGCGCCGCCCGCGCCTGCGCCGACGGCTTAGGGGAGACGGTCGATGATTCATGTCGAGACCAATCTGGAAGTCGCCGATAACTCCGGTGCTCGCCGTGTCCAGTGCATCAAGGTGCTGGGCGGGTCCAAGCGGAAGTTCGCCTCGGTGGGCGATGTCATCGTTGTTTCGGTAAAGGAAGCGATTCCGCGCGGCAAGGTGAAGAAGGGCGACGTGCATCAGGCGGTGATCGTGCGGACCTCGTTTCCGGTGCGGCGGACCGATGGCAGCGCGATCCGCTTCGACCGCAATGCGGCGGTGCTGATCAACAAGCAGCAGGAGCCGATCGGTACCCGCATCTTCGGCCCGGTCGTGCGTGAACTGCGTGGACGCAAGTTCATGAAGATCATTTCTCTTGCGCCGGAGGTGTTGTAGTGGCCGCGCGCATTCGGAAGGGCGACGTCGTCCTGGTGACGACCGGCAAGAGCAAGGGTCAGCGCGGCGAAGTGCTGCGCGTTTTCCCGGACGCCGAACGGGCGACCGTGCAGGGGGCGGCGATGGCGCGTCACCACACGAAGCCGACGGGCATGGGGCAGCCGGGCGGAATCGTCGACCGTGAGGCGACCATCCATCTGTCCAATCTGAAGCTGATCGACCCCAAGAGCGAGAAGCCGACGAAGGTCGGGTTCCGTGTCCTGGACGATGGCCGCAAGGTCCGCGTCGCCAAGGCGACCGGCGAAGTTATCGAAGGCTAGTGCGATGAGCGGAACGAAAAATCAGCCCAAGGGCAAGCCGGGTGGTGCGAAGGCGGGTGCTGCGAAGACCGGCGCTCGTGGTGCCGGCGGGCCGCCGGCCGGTAAGGACGCACAGCGGGCGGCGCGCCGGGTCGAACTGGTCGGTGTCGATAATCCTGTGGCCTCGGCTGGGGAAATACCGCGGCTGCAGAAGCGCTATCGCGAGGAAGTGCGGGCCAAGTTGCGCACCGAGTTCGGTTACGCGAACGAAATGCAGGTGCCGAAGTTGGAGAAGATCGTCATCAACATGGGCGTTGGGGAGGCCACCGGCGATCAGAAGAAGTTGGACGCCGCGGTGGCCGAACTGACCGCGATCGCGGGTCAGCGTCCGGTAAAGACGGTGGCCAAGAAGGCGATCGCCGGATTCAAGATACGCAAAGGCCTGCCGATCGGCTGCAAGGTCACGCTGCGCAAGGCGCGCATGTATGAGTTCCTGGACCGGTTGGTGACGATCGCGATGCCTCGGCTGCGCGACTTTCGCGGCATCACCGGCAAGGGGTTCGATGGCCGCGGCAACTTCGCCATGGGACTCAAGGAACAGATCATCTTCCCGGAAATCAACTATGACCGGGTGGACGATGTTCGCGGCATGGACATCCAGTTCGTGACCACCGCGAAGACCGATGCCGAAGCCAAGGCCTTGCTCAAGGCTTTTGATATTCCTTTTGCCAATTGAATTTTTGGAAAACCGCAGTCCCCCGGCCCGTCCGAGGGATCGAGGGTTCCGGAGGATTTAGACAGGATGGCCAAAACTTCCCAGGTCAACCGCAACAAGATGCGTGAGAAGATGGCGAAGCGAGACAAGCCGAAGCGCCAGGCGCTGAAGGACGTGTTGATGGACCGCACGCTGCCGGTCGAGGACCGGTTCAACGCGTCGTTGAAGCTGGCGCAGATGCCGCGCAATGGTGCGGCGGTGCGGGTGCGCCTGCGCTGCGAGCTGACCGGCCGGTCGCGCGGCAACTATCGCAAATTCAAGCTTTGCCGCATCGCGCTCCGTGATCTGGCCAGCGCCGGGCAGATTCCCGGCATGGTCAAGGCAAGCTGGTAAGGGAACGGCACGATGTCCATGTCCGATCCCGTCGGGGATATGCTGACCCGCATCCGTAATGCCCAGCGCGCGCGCCATTCTGTGTGCGTCGCGCCGGCTTCGAAGCTGCGGGAGAATGTGCTGGGTGTGCTGAAGCGGGAGGGCTTCATCCGCGGCTATGCCTCGGAGCAGCTTCGCCCCGGTGTGGCGCAACTGCGCATCGAGCTGAAGTACAACGAGGGCGAGCCGGTGATCAAGGAGATCAACCGGGTCTCCAAACCGGGCCGCCGCGTGTATGCGAAGATCAAGGAACTGCCGCGGGTCTATGCCGGCCTGGGCATTTCCATCCTGTCCACGCCGCAGGGCGTGATGAGCGATGCCGAGGCTCGCGCTGCCAATGTTGGCGGCGAAGTCCTCTGCCGCGTGTTCTAAAGGGTCGGGTATGTCACGCGTCGGAAAGTATCCGGTCGAAATTCCGGCCGGTGTGCAGATTGCCATCGCCGGAGGCATGGTGACCGCGAAGGGCAAGCTGGGTGAGCTGAAGCTGACGCTGACCGAGCTGGTGGTGGCTACGGTCGACGGCAATCATGTCAGCGTCAAGCCGGTCACCAATGAAACCCGCAACCGCCAGATGTGGGGCACGACCCGGGCGCTGATCGCGTCGATGGTGAAGGGCGTGTCCACCGGCTACACGCGGTCGCTGGAGATTACCGGCACCGGTTATCGCGCGGCGGTGCAGGGCAAGAATCTGGAGATCAATCTGGGGTTCTCGCATCCGGTGGTCTATCCGGTGCCGGAGGGCATCAAGATCACCTGCGAGCGGCCGACCTCGATCAAGGTCGAGGGCGTGGACAAGCGTCTGGTCGGCCAGGTGGCTTCCGAGATCAGGGCGTTCCGGCCGCCGGAGCCTTACAAGGGCAAGGGTGCCCGGTATACGGACGAGATCATCCGGCGCAAGGAAGGTAAGAAGAAATGAGCGGCAAGCAGAATCTCGCCGATCGCCGCAAGAGCCGGCTGCGCTATCAGATCAAGCACAAGTCGCATGGCCGTCCCAGGCTGTCGGTGTTCCGTTCGGGCAAGAACATGTACGCGCAGGTCATCGATGATGCGCAGGGCAGGACCGTGGCCGCGGCTTCGACGCTGGATGCCACCCTGAAGGCCGCATTGAAGACCGGGGCCGACAAGGCCGCCGCCGCTGCGGTGGGCAAGCTGGTTGCCGAACGGGCGCTGGCCGCCGGGATCAAGCAGGTGGTGTTCGACCGGGGCGCCTATCTGTATCACGGCCGGGTCAAGACCCTGGCTGATGCCGCCCGCGAGGGCGGGCTGGACTTCTAAAGGAAAGGCCGCCGATGCGCGCGCTTAAGGGAATATAGTTTATGGCACGTGAACCGAGAGAAGGTGGCGGCCGGGGCCCGCATCGCGAGCGCGGCGGCGACCGCGAACCCGATGACGGCATTATCGACAAGCTGGTCACCATCAACCGCGTCGCCAAGGTGGTGAAGGGCGGACGCCGCTTCGCCTTTGCTGCTCTGGTGGTCGTGGGCGATCAGAAGGGCCGCGTCGGATACGGCGCCGGCAAGGCACGCGAGGTGCCGGAGGCAATCCGCAAGGCGACCGAACGGGCAAAGCGCGGCATGATCCGGGTACCGATGAAGGAAGGCCGCACGCTGCACCACGACGTCGAAGGTCACTTCGGCGCCGGCAACGTGATCCTGCGGTCCGCCACGGCAGGCACCGGCATCATCGCCGGCGGCCCGTTGCGCGCGGTGTTCGAGACGCTGGGTATCGGCGATGTTGTGGCCAAGAGCCTGGGCAGCCGGAACCCGCATAACATGGTGAAGGCGGCGTTCGCGGCGTTGCAGAAATGTGCCAGCCCGCGGTCGGTCGCCACGCGCCGCGGCAAGAAGGTGCCGGAACTGTTCGGGCGTCGTGATCCGCATCCGCCCGCCCCGCCACCCGTGCAGGAGGCTCCTGCCAATGCCTAAGGTCCGCGTGACGCAGACCGCGTCGGCCCTCGGGCGCAAGCCCGGTCAGAAGGAAACACTGGTCGGTCTCGGCCTGAAGAAGATCCGGGCGACCCGCGAGCTTGAGGATACGCCCTCGGTGCGCGGGATGATCCGCAAGGTCGCCCACCTGATCAAGGTGGAGGAGCTGTCCTGACATGAACCTGAATGAACTGCGCGACAATCCGGGCGCGCGCCTGAAGTCCAAGCGGCTGGGCCGTGGGATCGGATCGGGCAAGGGTAAGACATCCGGCAAGGGCGTGAAGGGCCAGAAGGCGCGCGAGGGCGTGGCGCTGAACGGCTTCGAAGGCGGCCAGTTGCCGATCTATCGCCGGTTGCCGAAGCGTGGCTTCACGAATCTTTTCCGCAAGGAATATGCGCCGGTCAATCTGGGCGTGCTCGATGCGGCGATTTCAGCCGGCAAAATCGATGGCGCGGAGCCGATCACCGAGGCTACGTTGATCGCAGCGGGCCTGGCGTCTGATGACAAGGACGGCATCCGGTTGCTGGGCGAGGGCGCGATCACGCGCGCGATCACGATCACTGTATCTGGCGCCTCCGCGACGGCGAAGGCGGCGGTGGAGGCCGCGGGCGGGTCGGTGACCACGACGGTGGCTGTGAAAGAGAAGCCTGCTGCGGCGGCCTGACGCTGGCGATGGCCATAAGGCTCGCGGGCGGTCGAGCAAAGCAAGAATTCTGGAACCGCAGATAAACCCGGATGAACGCAGATCAGACAAACGGGCTGCTGTCGTTCTGAGGCTGCAATCCGCATTCAGGAACGTTTATCAGCGTTCATCCGCGTTTATCTGCGGTTCCAAATGCTTATCTGTTCCGCCGGCTGAACCAGCACCTCGAAGGAGGGTTTTCGCTTGACCGGCTGCTGGCTTGCGCCCAATTCCGCGTGCGCCGATCATGCTCTCTGGCGAAGGGTCAAGCGTCGATAAAGGGAACCACCATGGCGTCCGCTGCCGAACAGCTTGCAGCCAATCTCAATCTGGGCGTCTTTTCGAAGGCGACCGAGCTGAAACAACGCATCTGGTTCACGCTGGGTGCACTGATCGTGTATCGGCTGGGGACCTACATCCCGGTCCCGGGCGTTGACGCCTCGGTGATGGGGGAAATGCTTTCGCAGCATGGCGGCGGCATCCTGGGCATGTTCGACATGTTCACCGGCGGCGCGCTGCGGCGCATGACCGTCTTTGCGCTCAATATCATGCCCTACATCAGCGCGAGCATCATCATCCAGTTGATGTCGAGCGCCATCCCGACCCTGGAGGCCTTGAAGAAAGAGGGCGAGCAGGGGCGCAAGAAGCTCAATCAGTACACCCGCTATCTGACGGTGCTGATTGCCCTGTTCCAGTCCTATGGCATTGCGGTCGGGCTGGAGACCATGCGCGGCAGTTTCGGCGCGGCGGTGATCGATCCGGGGTGGTTTTTCCGCTTTTCCTGCGTGATCACCCTTGTGGGCGGCACGATGTTCCTGATGTGGCTGGGCGAGCAGATCACCGCGCGCGGGATAGGCAATGGCACCAGCCTGATCATCATGTCGGGTATCGTCGCCAATCTGCCGACCGCGTTCGCCTCGATGCTGGAGATGGGCCGCACCGGGGCCCTGTCGCCGTTCTTCATCCTGCTGTTCATGGTCATCGCGGTCGCCACGATCACCATCATTGTGTTCGTGGAGCGGGCGCAGCGCCGGATCGCGGTGCAGTATCCGAAACGGCAGGTCGGCAACCGGATGTTCGGCGGGGATTCGACGCATATTCCGCTGAAGAT
>JBEKLE010000321.1:0-10962 GCA_050010355.1 Rhodopila sp.
CTCCGGTCGGGCTACGCCCTCCCTGCGTGAGGCCCCGGCAACGGCACAAGATGAACCCAACCGGCAGGGGATCCACTTAGCGGAACCGAAACGCTGTCTCGACGAAGCCGGCCACCTCTCTCAGCAAAGCGGATAACTCGTCAGGCGGCGGAACGGTGTCGAGCGTTGGTTATCTTTCACCGTGAAGACGGAAGCGATTTCTTTCAGGCGCCGGCGGTGGAGGGACGTTGGGCGAGCACGCCGGAACCTGCCGCTTTTGTTGTTGGCAAAAATGAAAGCGGGCAAGCTATAGGCTTTACTTGCGGTTACACACTTTATACCGACATCTATCCCGACGAGAGTGAACCGCTGGATATAGTCATACGTTACGAAACCGACTGTTATGTCTGGAACAACGACACCTATAAATATCCAGATTGGCGCAATCCGAACTGGAAAATTGCCAGAGGGACTTACCTTCTGAAGCTGACTGTCATTTTCTCTGGCGGGCGGAAACATGCCTGTTCCGTCTAATGAACGACGGAACGCGACACAACTTTCACTTGCGACCTGCCACCGACGAGCATCACTTGAGGCTTGGCCTTTAGCACGATGGAGCAGCACGCCTCGAAAGCCTTCCCTGATGTTCTACGGCACGCCCAGGACCTTAGTCAAATGATGATGAGAGCCCGTGTGGTGTGTGGCTTAGGTATATGGATGCAGCAACGTGTCCCTACTGCCGTTGCTGCGAGGTCAGCAATAAAGGGGGCAATCAGCTCAACCTGGTACACGTTGTGAAAATGGGGAGAGTGGAACGGGATACATATCCACGCACGCCCGCGTGAACTACCTAGAGGCAAGTCGAGCGAAACTTCGATAAATGAGAATATCTCAGGAGGCTGATGCTGGGGATGCCATCTAATCGGGGGACTTACGAAATTCGGATTAGCGACCCGCAGAGGTTGGTCGAGTTGGATGTTGAGCGTCCCCGGATGACAGCCAGCGAGCACGGGGAATCGACTTACAAGAAAAGGAAGCTGTAGCGCCAACGCGACGTGCGCTCCACCTATCCCCTGCAAACTCTCGCCATTAATATCGATGCTCACCAGGAGATCCTTTAACACGTTACCGCTCTGTCCATCAAGCGACTAAGGTCGTTCGCTGGGCATGTTGCAAAACTTAAGACTTTTGCACAGCAGAAGTTAGTTTGCAGTAAAGGGATCGACTGGCCAGCGTGCTGGGATGTCGCACCCCGAGCACCTCCGCCTGGATCGCCGCGAAGGCCTCGATCTCCGCCAACGCATCGTCGTCGCGGCCTAGGCGGTTGAGCACCAGGGCACGCAGGTAGAGCGTGGCCAGCGCGTCGGGATGTCGCGCCCCAAGTACCTCCACCTGGATTGGCGCGAAGGCCTCGATCTCCGCCAACGCATCGTCGTTGCGGCCAAGGCTGTGGAGCACCTGGGCACGCAGTAGCGCGTGGCCAGCGTGTTGGGATGTCGCGCCCCCAGCACTTCCGCCAGGATCGGCGCGAAGGCCTCGATCTCCGCCAACGCATCGTCGTTGCGGCCAAGGCCGTTGAGCACCTGGGCACGCAGGCAGCGCGTGACCAGCGTGTTGGGATGTCGCGCCCCCAGCACTTCCGCCTGGATCGGCGCGAAAGCCTCGATCTCCGCCAACGCATCGTCGTTGCGGCCAAGGCTGTTGAGCACCTGGGCACGAACAGTTTGTGCTTCACAGATTTGCGAATCCCGTGGGGAGGTAGAGAACTCACGGGCCTGTGTAAGAAGGTGGCCAATGCGATCGAGTGCTTGTACCGAATGCCCGAGCGCGTTCTGGTAAAACACTGCGCGACTTTCAATCTGACACCAAACACGCCGAAGCGGTATTCCGCCTCGCCGCGCAAGATCGGCTGCGCGGTCGGCGAATATGGGTGTTAGCCGCCACTTTCCATTTTCGAAGCACCAACCCGCTATGTCCCGCAATAAGGTCACAAGCGGCAGGATTGCCTCACCTCGGCCAGTGAGGCCCAGCGTCATTGCCGAATTCCAGGCAATTTGTTTCTCTCCGTCGCTAATGAGCTGCTGCTGTAACGCAGCGCTCATCGCATCGAGTTCACCTGATAGCTCCCGCACCTCCCTGTCAGCAGGTGAAGCACCACGAGCCATCTGCAACATGTCGCGTGCACGACGAAGATGGTTCCCTGCATCGGGCACTGCATGGGCGATGTGATATCGGGCCAGATGCTTTGAAATCGCAGCGATGCTGTCAGCATTATCCACAAACCAATTCTCGAGATGGCCGATTGCCAGTTCCTGGTTGAAATCAGCAAACTCGCGCTCAGCACGACTAATGGCTGCCCGAGGCAGCTCGTCACGGGCCGCTTTCAATTCAGTGATGAGCTGCTTTTTATCATCGGTCAGCGTCGCCATCGTTGCGTTTCTTTCTGATATTCGAAGCTCCAGCGCCTCAAGTTCTGCTTCCGGGCGACTACGGCGTTTGAAGAGGCGTCGGTCTATGAGGCGGAAGAACTCGAAGCAGCCGGCGATCTGCAAAATGTATTCGCCTGTTTGTTTGAGCCATTCGTCCAATGGCAGGCGCCACCAGTGGATCAGCCACAGCCAGATTCCGCCTGGGATCGAAGACAATATGTCTGCCAGATTGTCCAATGCCGTGATGCCATCTTGCTATAAGGACGCCAATGGTATCTTGCCCGCAGGGCACTCGCTACGGGCTGGAAGGTCGCGTAAATCAAGACTTTCGGGACGTCCGCCTCCCGAATCGGAGCACATTGGTTTTTGAATTCCCCAACGTTATGACCGAAACTGATACGCCAAGCTCGGCCCGGTCACGCAAGCGCCAGCCGCCCAGCTTCGGCCGCAGCGCCAGGATGGAGCCAACCGGGTTTACCCCGACAAGGTCAGCGGCGCGAAGTCCGATCGACGGGCGCTTTAACGAACTGCCCGAGCCGAGTGGCCCACCAGCGGGGCTGAGATATCGCGGCAAACCGGCTCAACCGGCGGTGCGATGACCCTTGAACCTGATCCGGGTCATGCCGGCGGAGGGACGGGTCAACGTCGCAGGGCCCGGAATCCATCGTCAGCTTCGGCCCTGCATGATGCCGAAGGACCGGTCCATAGACGGTCCAGTCGAAATCCACCGCCCGCCCGAGACCATTGCCTTGAACAGGCGCATCCGGGCACCGACTAGACGATCGCCATTTCACGAGATCCCGGGGCGAGAGAGCGGGCGAAGGGAATCCAACCCTCGTCATTAGCTTGGAAGGCTATTGCGCTGCCATTACGCTACGCCCGGCTATCAAGCGCAAAACAGGCTCTCAACGTCCCCAAGCAAGAGAACCGGATTGAACGACGCCCGGAAGCAGCTTGCCTTTAGCTGCCTCCGAACGCCCCCCTCGAAAATCAGGCCAGGTCGAAGCGGTCCAGGTTCATCACCTTGTTCCACGCAGCCACGAAGTCATCACCTTGTTCCACGCAGCCACGAAGTCACGCACGAACGCCTCCTTCGAGTCGTCACATGCATACACTTCCGCGATGGCTCGGAGCTGAGAGTTCGACCCGAAGACAAGGTCGACACGGGTGCCGGTCCACTTGAACGCATTGGTCGCGCGATCGCGTCCCTCGAACACGCCTTCGGACGCAGCGGACGCCTGCCACGTCGTGTGCATGTCGAGCAGGTTGACGAAGAAATCATTCGTCAGCGTGCCGGGTTGCTTAGTGAATACGCCGTGTTCGGAGTGTCCAACATTGGCATTCAGGACGCGCAGGCCGCCCAGAAGAACCGTCATCTCGGGAGCGGTCAAAGTCAGAAGTTGCGCCCGATCCACCAGCAGTTCCTCATCCGATCTGCGATGGCCGCTTTCGACATGGTTGCGGAACCCGTCAGCCGTCGGTTCGAGCACGGCAAACGAATCCACGTCGGTTTGCTCCTGCGACGCGTCCGTCCGCCCAGGGGTGAAAGGAACCGTAACGTCGTGTCCCGCCTTCTTCGCCGCTGCCTCGACGGCCGCACAACCGCCCAGAACGATCAGGTCAGCGAGCGAGATCTTCTTTCCGCCGGACTGCGACGCGTTGAACCCCTTCTGGATCTCCTCCAGCTTCTGAAGGACATGTGCCAGTTGAGCCGGCTGGTTGACTTCCCAATCCTTCTGAGGTGCCAGGCGAATGCGCGCCCCGTTCGCTCCGCCGCGCTTGTCGGAGCCGCGGAACGTTGACGCCGACGCCCACGCCGTCGAGACCAGATCGGGGATGGACAGTCCGGATGCGAGAATCTTCGCTTTCAGAGCAGCAATGTCCTGCTCCCCGACCAGTTCATGATCGACATCAGGAACCGGGTCCTGCCACAGCAGCGCCTCTGCGGGAACCAGCTTGCCAAGATACCGCGCGCGAGGCCCCATGTCGCGGTGCGTCAGCTTGTACCACGCTTTCGCGAACGCATCCGCTAGCGCCTGGGGATTCTCGTGAAAGCGCTTCGAAATCGGCGCATAGACCGGATCCATCCTGAGCGAAAGGTCCGTCGTGAGCATCATCGGGGCGTGCCGCTTCGCCGGATCGTGGGCATCAGGCACGGTGCCCGCCGCAGATGCATCCTTGGGAGTCCACTGGAACGCACCGGCAGGACTCTTCGTCAGCTCCCACTCATAACGGAACAGATTGTCGAGGTAGTTGTTGTCCCATTTGGCCGGGCTGGTGGTCCATGCGCCCTCCAACCCGCTGCTGATCGTGTGGACGCCTTTGCCGCTGCCAAAGGTGTTTTTCCAGCCGAGGCCTTGCTGCTCGGTGGGAGCACCCTCGGGTTCGGGACCGACATACTGGCCCGGATCGGCAGCGCCGTGGCATTTGCCGAACGTGTGCCCGCCGGCGATGAGCGCGACTGTCTCCTCATCATCCATCGCCATGCGCGCGAACGTTTCGCGAATATCCCTTGCCGAAGCGAGCGGATCCGGCTTGCCGTTCGGTCCTTCCGGGTTCACGTAGATCAGACCCATCTGAACGGCGCCGAGAGGATTCGCGAGCTGACGGTCGCCGCTGTAGCGCTCGTCTCCCAGCCACTTGTTTTCAGGCCCCCAGTCGATGTCCTCTTCAGGCTCCCAGATGTCCTCGCGCCCGCCGGCGAAACCGAACGTCTTGAACCCCATCGACTCGAGGGCAACGTTACCGGTCAGAACCATGAGGTCGGCCCAGGAAATTTTGCGGCCGTACTTCTGCTTGATCGGCCACAGCAGCCGGCGCGCCTTGTCGAGGCTCACGTTGTCCGGCCAGCTGTTGAGAGGTGCAAAGCGCTGTGTGCCGGAGGATGCACCGCCACGGCCGTCGCCGATGCGATAGGTGCCTGCGCTGTGCCACGCCATCCGAATGAAGAACGGCCCATAGTGGCCATAGTCGGCCGGCCACCACTCCTGCGAGTCCGTCATCAACGCATGGAGATCCTTGATCACGGCATCCAGGTCGAGGCTTTCGAATTCCTTGGCGTAATTGAACGTCTCGCCCATCGGATCGCACAGGGGGGAGTTCTGGTGGAGAACATGAATGTTGAGCTGGTTCGGCCACCAGTCACGATTGACCCTGGCCAAAACGGTCTGGTGTCCGTGATGCCCGCCCGCCACCGGGCAACTGCCAGCGCTCTGGCCGCCATTTTCGTCCATATTTCTCTCCGATCTTGGCTGCGTTGATTGACCTGGTCTGTGAGTGACAACCGTCACGACTTTGGAAGATGATCCGGTTCCGTAGCCGGCATGATGTTTAAGTGCCCGAGAAACAGCCGCGCCGTGCCACGCGGGCCGACGGGGAGGCTGTTCTGGTTGTTGGCGCCAGGGGCGACGAGGCTCCTGATAAGGCGTTGGGTCCTGCCGTTGCTCCTCGACTGTTTATCTCTAGCCGCATCCCGATGATAAAGGGAAGCCCCGCTTCTCAATAGTTGCGATAGACACCGTCTATGATGACAGCCCGACTGAACCGATGAACCTCCGGGACCTCCGCTACCTGCTGGCCGTGGCCGAGCATGAGCATTTCGGCCGCGCTGCCAAAGCCTGCGGCATCAGCCAGCCGACCCTTTCGGTGCAGGTCCGCAAGCTCGAGGAGTTGCTCGGCGTCGCGCTGTTCGAGCGCAGCAGCAAAACGGTGGCACCGACGGCCGCCTGCGAGCAGTTGATCGGCCATGCCCGCGCGGCGGTGGCGGAGGCGGAGGCGATCCTCTCCGTAGCGCGCAACCTGCGCGACCCGCTGGCTGGGCGCTTCCGGCTCGGCATCATCCCGACGCTGGCGCCCTACCTGCTGCCGCTGGTCTTCGCGCCGCTGCGGGAAGCGCTGCCCGCGCTCGAGGTGGAGCCGTGGGAGGACCAGACCACGGCGCTGCTCGAGCGGCTGCGCGCGCATGAGCTGGATGCCGCGCTGCTGGCGACCGAGGTGGACGGGCCGGACCTCGCGAGCCAGCCGCTCTTCGCAGAGCCCTTCCTCGCGGCGCTGCCCCCCGAACATCCGCTCGCCGGGCGCGAGGTGGTGGCGGAGGCGGACCTGGCGCGGGACATCCTGGTCCTGGCGGACGGGCATTGCCTGCGCGGCCAGGCGCTTGCGGCCTGCGGGCACAGCGGGGCCCTGGGCGGCGCGCTGCGTGCGGCGAGCCTCTCGACGTTGCTCAACATGGTGGCCGCTGGCTACGGCACGACGCTCATCCCTGGGCTCGCAACCGGGGCGGCGCAGGATGCGGGGATCGTGCTGCGGCCGCTGGCGGCGCGGGCGGGGCGGACGGTGCGCATCGCCTGGCGCGCGCACTACCCGCGGCGGGCGGTGGTGGAGGCCGTGGGTGAGGTCATCGCCACGCGCCTGCGCGGCTTCGCGGAGGGGGCGGCGGCGGGGACCGTCCAGGTTTAGGGCACCGCGTCGGAACGGTCGGACCACTCGGTGAACCGAGTCGCCAGTTGTCCCCAAATTGGGGCCTCGGCACGTCAGGCCACGGCCGAGATTTCACCATCGATACAAGCGATGCTCGTGCCGGCTGCCAAAGGTGCATTCGCGGCCGCGCGACATGGTGGCAGTATGAGGTGCAACGACAAGCGACGAGGAAACGAGATGGCGATGCGCATTCTGTGGCCGAACCTTCCGGCTGAATTCCACCCGGCGGCTCGCGATGCGGTCGGCCAAGGGTTCGAGACCGACTTCTGCGCCAAGGCAGCGGATGTGACGGACGAGCAATGGGCGAACGCGGATGCCGTCGTCGGGTCCTGCCCGCCGCAATACATCGATAAACTCGGAAAATGCCGGATCTTTGTGAAGTACGGCGTCGGGTACGACGACGTGGACATCGAGCGGTTCGGCAAACTGGGCATCCCCGTCTGCAACACGCCGGACTACGGCACGCGTGAGGTCGCCGACCACGCCATCGCGCTGATGCTGACGCTGGCCAAGAGCATCGCGTATCACGATGCCGAGCTGCGCGCGGATCTCCGGGCCAACTGGCGCCCGGCGCACAACCCGTTCGGTCGCCGGTTGTCGGTGTGCACGTTCGGCGTGGTCGGCATGGGTCGTATCGGCACCGCCGCGGCACGCCGGGCCAAGGCCTTCGACATGGACGTTGTGTTCTACGACCCCTACCAGCCGAACGGCTATGAACTCGCGATCGGCGTCCGCCGCGTCGACTCGCTGGCCGAACTGATGGGGCAGTGCGATTTCGTCAGCATCCACACGCCGCTCAGCGCGGAGACGCGGAATCTGATCGGGGCGGACGCCTTCGCCGCGGCGAAACGCGGGATGATCGTGATCAATACCGCCCGCGGTCCGATCGTCGACATCGATGCGCTGTATGACGCGATGAAGGACGGCACCGTGCTTGCCGCGGGGCTCGACGTGCTGCCGGAAGAGCCGGCCAATCCGCAGTCGCGCCTGATCGCCGCGTGGCAGCGCAATGAGGACTGGATCCGCCACCGTTTGGTGCTGACGCCGCACTCGGCCTTCTACACACCCGAGAGCATGCGCGACAATCGCGCCTTTGCGTCGCGCACGGCGGCGCGTTTCCTGCGCGACGGGCGGCTGGAGAACTGTGTGAACCGGCAGTTCCTTGCACGGAGTTGAGGGGCGGGCATTAAGGACACGGCTCCGGCACCTCTTGGGCAGCGGTGACCTGGAGTCTCCCCAGCAGTAAGATGCTCGTGGCTGCCCCGAGACGGAGGGCTGGACGAAGCCGTCCACGAATGCCTCCCGCGGGCGCGATGGTTGAGCGACCGCGCCACCCGTCGCTTGTTGCGCCCGCTATGCGATCGTCGAATACTGGCGGCGCGACACCCTGCGGTGGCAAAGCCAGTTCACCCCGGTTGGCGACCCTGGCGCGACGCTCGAACGGCCCGATCACGGCCCAAGACATGGAGGACGATGAATGTCATTCTACCGAGGCATGACCTGCGAAAACGTGACCATCAATGGCCACGGAGGAACCCCGATTACCGCGTACGTGGCCAAGCCGGAGGGCCCCGGCCCTTTTCCGGGCGTCGTGCTGATCCACCATCTCCCGGGCTGGAGCGAGCTCTACATCGAGACGACACGCCGGTTCGCGCACCATGGCTACCTCGCAATCTGCGCCAACCTGTATGAGCGCGAGGGCGGAGGCAGCGACGGCAACCCGGACGATGTCGCTGCGAAGGTGCGAGCCGAGGGCGGCATTTCCGACGCCCAGATGGTCGGCGATACCGAAGCCGCGGTTAAGTGGATGCGCGCGCAGCCGAACAACAACGGCAAGGTCGGCCTGATTGGCTCGTGTTCCGGCGGGCGGCACGCGTTTATCTATGCGTGCCAGAAGCAGGACGTGGATGCCGTCGTCGAGCAATGGGGCGGCGGCGTGGTGATGGCGCCGGAGGAGCTGAACGCGAAGAAGCCCGTCGCGCCTGTCGCCATGACGAAGGACCTGAGCTGCCCGCTGCTGGGCCTGTTCGGCAACGACGACCGTGCACCGAGCCCTGAGCAGGTCGATCAGCACGAGGCGGAGCTGAAGAAGTTCGGCAAGACCTACGAGTTCCACCGCTATGACGGCGCCGGCCACGGTTTCTTCTACTGGCACCGCCCGCTTTACAGGCCCGAGCAGGCAATGGACGGCTGGAACAAGATTTGGACCTTCTTTGGCAAATATCTGGCGAAGTAGGGGACCGGGACATGTGCACGTCCATCATCGAGATCGCACGGGCGGAAGGCATGGCGAAGCGCGGGGACACATGGTTCCCGCTGTCGCAGGCGGTGGTTGCCTACGACCACGCGCGTCATGCGCCGCTCGGCGACGTCATCACGCTCGACTTTTTCAACACCGGCCTCGGTGCCGAGGCGCGGGCTGGGATTGAGCTGACGCTGGAGACCGCGAAGGAACTGCGCGCCGCGCTCGACCGGGCGATCACCGCCGCCGATTTCGAGGAGGCGGAAGTGCGGGGCAAGGGCGCCGTGCCCCGCCTTATTCGAGCGGCGTGATATCCACGTCGGCTGGAAGATATGTTCCCCCGGATCGAGGCTGTAATGAGGCGTGTCGATCACCGTTTTTGGATAGGGGTGATCGCATCAGGCCAGCAATCCAAAGCAAGGCCGCAGCCGAGGTTTCGCTTTGACCCGGACAGCCGCGGTGATCGGCGGCGGCCCGGCTGGTCTGATTGCAGCCGAAACGCTTGCCCGGGCGGGCATCGCGGTGACCGTCTACGATCAGATGCCGTCCGTCGGCCGCAAGCTGTTGATGGCCGGGCGAGGCGGACTCAATCTGACCCACGACGAACCGCTTCCGGTCCTGCTTTCGCGGTACGGGGCCGCGCGTTCCTGGCTTGACCCGGTCATCACCGCGTTTCCACCTGAGGCGCTGGTTTCGTGGTGCAACGATCTCGGCCAGGCGACCTTCATCGGTTCCAGCGGACGGATTTTTCCGACTGTGATGAAAGCCTCGCCACTGTTGCGGGCATGGTTGCGGCGGCTGCGGGATCTGGGCGTCGCGTTTCGGGTCCGGCATCGGTGGGCGGGGTGGGATGTCGACAGGAACCTGCGCTTCGACGCGCCCGGCGGGCCGGTGACCATTGCTGCGGCGGTCACGATCCTCGCACTCGGCGGTGCATCCTGGCCGCGGCTTGGTTCCGACGCAGCCTGGGCTGCTTATCTTCCCAGCCTGTTAACCCCGTTCCGACCGGCTAATTGTGGCTTCCAGGTGGACTGGTCACCGCACTTCCGCGAACGCTTCGCGGGCCGGCCGCTGAAGCGACTGGGTATCCGCTTCGGCTCCGACTTCGTCCGGGGCGAGGCCGTGATCACGCAATCCGGCCTCGAAGGCGGCGGCATCTACGCCCTGTCCGGCCGGTTGCGTGACGCGATCGAGGCTTCGGGAGTCGCGACCATTTCCGTCGATCTGCGCCCGGAGCTGACCCAAACGGTGCTGGAGGACCGTCTGGGCGGCCCGCGCCGCAGCCTGTCGCTCGCGAATACGCTCCGCAAGCAGGCCGGGCTGTCGCCCGAAGCCATCGGCCTGGTTCAGGAGGCGCTGCACAGCGGTGCCTCGGCGGAGGATTTGCCGCGACTGATAAAGTGCCTGCCAATCAGGCTTGTGGCGCCGGCTTCGATCGAGCGGGCGATTTCCTCCGCCGGCGGGCTGCGGGCGGATACTGTGGACTCGTCCCTGATGCTGCGTGACCGACCCGGTGTCTTTGCGGCCGGCGAGATGCTGGACTGGGAGGCGCCGACCGGCGGCTACCTGCTGCAAGCCTGCTTCAGTACCGGCGTTGCGGCGGCCAAGGGCGCACTTGCATGGCTGGGACGGCAGGCATGAGAGTGTGAAAATGGATGCCCTGATTAACTCCGCAGACGACAGGAAAACTCCAATGATTCCAGAGGGCATTCTTTTTCAAGTTCGATCGATTTTCAGTGCGCCAAGCGAAGCTGGCGCTTTCCAGCCGGTGCAAGTCCGGTGAGGGTAGGGCAGTAGCATGCCGCCCTTTAGCGAGTGTTGCGTGGTCGCCGG
>JBEKLE010000322.1:0-7575 GCA_050010355.1 Rhodopila sp.
AAGGACAGTCTCGGCGCCTCATGCCCCGCCTTCACCCAGAGCGCGGCGATGTCCTTCATCGCGTCCGTCAGGCTTGCGGCGGCGAAAACCGTAAGGGTCTGGGCACGGGCGTGGAGCGGCGCCAGGATCAGCAGCAGGAACAGCAGAGTACGAATGGCGCCTCGCGAGGTCAGAGTGTGCGGACCTGAAAAAGGATGCCCTCTGTTATCAGTGATGTTTTCCATCGGTTCCGCTGCGGGGAGGGCATTTTCAGACTCTCAGGGTTGGATGGGCCGGGTGGTGCCGGCGATCGCCAGAAGCTGGTCCTGCGTCAGGACGCGGCCGTAGACGACGGCATTGAACAGCGCCGCCAGGGTCAGGGGATCGCCGCCGCGCAGCCACGCCACACCCAGCAGGCGGTTGATCGAGGGCGGTTCCTCCACCCAGCCGAACGGCACCGAGGGGGCGATATACGTGTGTCCATCGCGCACCGCCCGCAGGCCGGCCCATGGGGCGGAGGCAAGCAGGTCCTTTGCCGCCGGGTCCGCCAGGATGACAATGTCCGGATCGAGCGCCCCGATCGCCGCCACATCAGCCGCCCGGAACGTGCCGGTGCCGTCCGGCGCAACAACCTGCCAGCCCAGGCGGGTGAATACCGCGGTCACATCGGTTCCCGGCGCCGCCACCAGCGTCCCTTCGGCGCCGCGAGCATACAGCACCCGAGGGTGCGTGTTCGCCGGGACCGGCAGCGCCAGGATCGCCTCGGCGAAGCGCGCGACCGCCTCCGCCTGTTCAGGCTGGTGCAGGATTTTCCCGAGTGTGCGGGAGACCGACGGGATCTGATCGAGCGCGCCGTCGAACAGCACGGTCGGGACGCCTGTCTTCTGCTGCGTGTCCTGCGCCAGTTGCTTGTAGCGCGGGGAGACGGTGCCGTAGTCGATGATCAGGTCGGGATGCAGGGTCTGGACTGCGGCGGAGGTCTCCCCCGGTCCGGTCAGCCGGGGCACGATGGGCAGGCCGCTCGCCGGTTGTGCCAGCGCGGCCCGCGCCGCTTCGCTGGCCGGTAATGGAAAACCGATCATCTGCGCGGGAGCGATGGCCGCCAGGAGTACCGCGGCCGGCGGGCCGGCAGGGAGGACACGCTCGATATGGTCCGGAACCGTGACGGTCCGTCCGGTCGCATCCGTGACCTCGGCGGCGACCACCGGGGCGGCGGACAACAATACTGTGGCGCACAGCAGGGCCGGAACGAATGCCAGCCGCTTCATCGGTTCGGTCTCATCCGTCTCACGATATAGCCATCAGCATACAGCGGCAATGGCCCGTCTATACACGCGGGCTGACCGGCGCCCGACTGCCCCTTTTGCGCACGGTTGATATCCGCCGGGGGGCGTGTTTCGGTACGGCATGGCAGCGTCAAAGAGATCATCCCCGGCCTCGAGCCCCGCCCCTTCTGGTAAGGCGGCTCCCGGCAATGCGGCTTCGAGCAAGGCGGCTCCCAGCAAGGCGGCTTCGAGTAAGGCGGCTTCGAGCAAGATGGCTCCCGGCAACGCGACTTCGAAACCCGCGGCCTCGGGCAAGGCGGCGAACCGCCTGAGCATCCGGGTGGATCTGGCGACCGGTGCCCGCATCGGCCCCGGCAAAGTGGCCGTGCTGGAGGAAATCGCGCGGTCCGGCTCGATCTCGGCGGCGGGTCGGGCGCTGCATATATCCTACCGGCGGACATGGGAACTGGTGGAGGATCTGAATGCCACCCTGGGCGCCCCGGTGGTGCAGACCGCGGCCGGGGGTAGCGGTGGTGGCGGCGCGAGCCTGACCGACCTGGGGCAGGCGGTGGTCGCCCGCTACCGGGCGATCGAGCAGGACTGCGCGGTCGCCGCACGCAAGCACCTGACCGCGCTGCACCGCGTTGCCCGGGGTAAAGGAACATCAGCCTGCGAACTTGAAAAAGAATGCCCTCCCGCACCGGCGTCGGCGAAAAAACGTCGATAATAACAGAGCGCATTCTTTTTCAAGTTCGATGGATTTTCAGGCTCTGACTGGCACGGTCGGGGTGATAAAGCTGCTCGCTCAAACAAAGAGAAAGGAGCGCGCTGACTGGTCGCGGTCAGCCTGGAAGCGCTCCGGTCGTCCGGATCAGGCCTGACACCGCGCGCCGTCGCGGGACTGCACACCGCGCACCGTCGCGCGACTGCCGCCTTTACGCAGAGCCTTGGATGGGCCATGTCGACGCTGGCCCCAGGAGACCCGACATGAAAATTTCCGCACGAAACCAGATCGCCGGCACGATCCATGCGATCAAGCCAGGCGCAACCACCAGCCACGTGACCATCGATATCGGCGGGGGCGTGACGGTCACCGCTTCCATCACCAACGAGTCAGCCGAGGAAATGGCGCTGAAGCCCGGTATGAAGGCCTTTGCGGTGATCAAGGCCTCTGATGTGATGGTAGGCATCTGAACTGGTCCCGGCCGGCGGAGCCACTGCCGACCGGGATGCGAAAGCCCCGGGCGCCTACAAGCCGGCCTGGGTGATGAACTTGGTGTTCAGATAGGCCTCGATCGCCTCGGACCCGCCTTCGGACCCATACCCTGAGTCCTTCACACCGCCGAACGGAACCTCGGGAAGCGCCAGACCATGATGGTTGATCGCCATCATCCCGGACTCGACCGCCGCCGCAATCGCGTTCGCCGTCTTCGCCGACCGCGTGTAAGCGTAGGACGCCAGGCCGAACGGCAGCCGGTTCGCCTCCGCCACCACGTCATCGAAACCGCGGAACGGCGAGATCAGCGCCAGCGGCCCGAACGGCTCCTCGTTCATCACGCAGGCCTCCATCGGCACGTCGGTCAGCACCGTGGGTTCGAAGAAGTTGCCCTTGTTGCCGATGCGGTTGCCGCCGGTGCGAACAGTGGCGCCCTTCTGCTGGGCGTCGCCGATAAACGTCTCCATCGCGGTGATGCGCCGGGCATTCGCCAGCGGCCCCATGGTCGTGCCGGACTCCAGACCGTCACCAACCTTCAGCCGTTTGGTCTGAGCGATAAAGCCATCGACAAACTGCTCGTACACCTTCTCCTGCACCAGCATCCGGGTCGGCGAGACGCAGACCTGCCCGGCATTGCGGTATTTGGCGACCGCCAGCAGCTTGCTGGCCACGTCGATATCCGCATCGTCGAACACGATGGCCGGGGCATGTCCGCCCAGTTCCATTGTCACCCGCTTCATGTGCGCCCCGGCGATCGCCGCCAACTGCTTGCCGATCACTGTCGATCCCGTGAACGACATCTTCCGGATCACCGGATGCGGGATCAGGTATTCGGAAATCTCCGACGGCACGCCGTAGACCAGATTGATCACACCAGCCGGCACGCCGGCGTCGGCGAAGGCGCGGATCAGCTCGGCGGGCGAGGCGGGCGTTTCCTCCGGCGCCTTGACGATGATCGAGCACCCTGCAGCCAGCGCCGCCGACAGTTTCCGGACAACCTGATTGATCGGAAAATTCCACGGCGTGAACGCGGCGACCGGGCCGACCGGCTCCTTGATGACAAGCTGATAAATTCCCTCGGCCCGGGCGGGGATCACGCGGCCGTAGGCGCGGCGGGCTTCCTCGGCGAACCAGTCGATCACATCGGCACCAGCCAGCACTTCGCCCTTCGCCTCGGCGAGCGGCTTGCCCTGTTCCATCGTCAGCAGCGGCGCGATCCTGTCCGCGCGCTCACGCAGGATGTCGGCGGCTTTGCGCATCACCTTGGAGCGGTCGAAGGCAGAGACTTTCCGCCACGTCCTGAATCCCTTGTCGGCGGCCGCCAAAGCGCGATCGAGGTCGGAGATTGCCGCATGAGGAACCGTGCCGATCTTGTCCCCGGTGGCGGGATTGAGGACATCAATGGTAAGGCCGCCGGACGCTGGGCCCCAGGTTCCGTCGATGAAAAGCGAAACGTCAGAATACATGCTTCCTGTCCTTCTATTCGTAGGCTGCCTGGCCAACGGACCGAAACATGGCGTCAACGCCGCAGCCCTTCAACCGAGCTACCGGGCGCTGTATCCAGGCCGGCATCACGGGTCGGCGGCATTCGTGGCACTCTGCCGCCCGGTTGCCAAGGCTCTGGCCTTGCTTTCGCGGCGGGCCGGTGATTGAAGCACGCGGATGTTTCGCTTATGGCCCGTGTGGCGCTTGCCGGGCGTGACGCTCGTTTTACTGGCGGTTTTCACGATGCTGCTGCGCGCGCCACCCAACCCGGCGGTGCCGGGCGGTGCGGGGTTCGCTTCGGGCAGCGTGAAGCTGTGCCACGCCGGACCCAGGGACAAAGGCAACCAAACTTCAAGTCAGGCCATTTTCGCATGTCCATATCCCGCTCACGCCTGTCCGCCGCCCTGATCGCGGCGCTGACCGGCAGCCCCATGCTCGTCACTCCCGCTCACGCTGCGCCACCGTCCCGGTTCATCCTGGTCGCGGACGACGGCATCATGGTCCACGAGGCCTGGGCCCGCGCCTCCGCCGGTGCCAGCACGACCGGGGCGGCCTATGTTACGCTGATGGGTGGCTCCCACCCGGACAGCCTGATCGGCGCCAGCACGCCCGTCGCGGCGACAGCCGAGGTGCATGAGACGATCAACGACAACGGCGTCATGAAAATGCGGCCGCTCGCGGCGCTTCCGCTTCCGCCCGGCCAGATGGTGACCCTGGCACCGGGCGGCACCCACATCATGCTTACCGGGCTCAGAAAGCCGCTGACGGCTGGCGAGAGTTTTCCGCTCACCTTGACGTTTGCCCATGCCGCGCCGGTCACCGTTGACGTGAAGGTCCGCGCACTTGGTCAAACGGCACCGATGGCGGGGCACGACCACATGCACATGCAGTGACTGTGCACGAACGAGCCTCCAGCTTCTTGCCCCCCGTCTTCTCGCCCCCCGTCTTCTCGCCCCGTCGCGAAAAATCACCGCGGGTCTCGCTGGCGATGTTCATCCTTCCTTAACCCGTCGCTTCTAGAATCACCCGGTCCTCCCGGGAGAAACCAATGCGATGGCTCTATGCGCCGGGGCGCTTCGTCCGAGACCTGCCTGTCGGCGTGAAGCTGGCAACGACAACAGCCGGTGCGCTCGTGCTGCTGACCGGCGTGTCCCTGTTCGCGCTCGATCGGCTCAGCTTCGTGACCGCCTTGCAGGACAATGTCGCGGCGCAGTCGGCGGTCGAGCACCAGGTCCAGCGCAGCCTGCTCGCGGCGCAGGAACTTCGAGTTGTCAGCCGCGAACTGCAGGTGCAGCAAACCGTGGGCGGCATCCGCGCGGCACTGGAACGCGCCGTTAAACAGACCGGCCTCGCCACCACGCTGATGCATGAGGTGAAAGCAGGACCGGATCAGGCGCTGGTGGACGATGCGCTGAACACCCTCGACGCCTTGATGGGCGCTGTCAAAAAGACCGCCGACCTTCGCACCGACATGCTGACCGTTCGCCAGAAACGGCTGTTCCAGGCAAGACCGGTGTTCGAGACCGCTGTGACCACCTTGATGAGCGAACTCGCCCGCGGCAGCGCACTCGACACCGGCGTCGGCTCGGTCCGCGACACCGCGGCGGAGACCGCCAAGGCGGACCAGCATGACCCGACCGTTGAGGCGGTGAACCGCTACCGCATCGCCATGAGCCGGGTCCAGGCCGCGGCGATGATGTTCATGGCCACCGGAACCGGTTCAGCGGCCAATGACGTCCGCGACGCGACGGCCGACGCAACCACCGACATGGCCGGCATCCTGGCCGGTCCCGCCCCGGACGGGATCAAGGCCGACGCCCACATGGTGGACAACATCGGCAAGGCCATCGCCACGGCCTCCATCGACCTCATCGCAATGTCACGTCAACTCGATCAGGTCGTCGGAGCCGAGGTCGAAACCGCCAGCCAGGCCATGCGGTCGGCTTTCGAGAAACTCGCCGAAACGGCCACCGACCGGCAGCGGTCGGCGTCCACCACCGCCATCGCGGCAGGCGGTCAGGCATCGAGGAATATCCTGATGATGGTCGGCGCCATCGCGGTGCTGATGGTCAGCCTCGGTTCGGTTGCCATCCGCATGCTCGCCGGGCCGATCACGCGGCTGACCCGAATCGTCCAGGCGATCGCCGGCGGCAGCACCGACCAGGCGGTGCCCTATACCGAATGGCGCGACGAGATCGGCCGGATGGCGGGCTCGGTCGAGACGCTGCGGGCCGTGATGCGGCAGGCGTTCATCCAGGCCCAGATGATCGAGCAGTTGCCGGTCGGCGTCATGACCGCCGAACCAACCGGCGATTTCCGTATCACATACCTCAACGCCGAGGCGCGAAAGATCCTGCAGACAGTGCAGGACGTCATCAGGGTCCCGGTCGACAAGCTGGTCGGTCAGACCATTGACGTGTTCCATCCGGGATCGCACCGCCAGCGCGATCTGGTCGCCGACCCCGCCAACCTGCCCCATCGCACGTCGATCACGCTTGGTTCGGAAACAATCGATCTGCGGATCAGCGCAACATTCGACCGCAACGGCGCCTATGCCGGACCGCTGCTGACCTGGCGCCAGATCACCGGCCAGGTTCGACTGGTCAACCAGTTCGAGCAAAGCGTCGGCGCCATCGCACGCACCGTCGCCGATTCGGCGGAGGGCATGCGTCAGGCCGCCTCGGTGATGCGGGAGAGCGCCATTGCCGCCGGTGAACGCACCCTCGCGGTCTCCACCGCGTCCGATCAGGCATCGCAGAGCGTGAGCACCGCTGCCGCCGGGGCCGAAGAAGTCGCGGTCTCGGTCGCCGAGATCGCGCGACAGGTTGCCGAATCCGCGCAGATCGCCGGTATGGCCGTGGCCGAGGCAGAAGCGACCGACGCCAGCGTCAGCAGCCTGAGCGAGGCGGCCGACAGGATCAGCGCCGTCGTCCGGCTGATCGGTGACATCGCCGCACGTACCAATCTGCTGGCGCTGAACGCCACAATCGAGGCCGCCCGAGCCGGCGAGGCCGGAAAGGGCTTCGCCGTGGTCGCCGGCGAGGTCAAGACCCTGGCCACGCAGACGGCGAAGGCCACACAGGAGATCGGCGGCCAGATCACCGCTATGCAGCAGGCAACCAGCCAGGCCGTGACGGCGCTGCGTTCCATCAGCGGGACGATCCAGCGGATGAACGAGATCGCCACTATCATCGCCGGTTCGGTCGAGGAACAGGGCGCCGCAACTCAGTCGATCGCCGAGGCGGTGCAGCACGCCGCCGCTGGAACCGCCGAAGTCAACAGCAACATCGCCGCCGTCACGCACGTCGTGGACGAAACCGGAAGCCGGGCGAACGGCGTGCTGGAGTCAGCAACCGAGATGACCGGGCAGGCAGCGAGGCTCAAGGACGAGGTGGCGAAGTTCCTCGTCGCGGTGCAGCAGGCAGCCTGACGGGGAGCTCTGCAACCGGGCACGTCGGTAACACTTTAGACCGGGCACATAGGTAACAGTTTTCTTGCTATGTTCCCCGTCGCGCCGCGAGCGGAAAGTTGCCAATACTCCCCGTGAGCACTGCTAACTGCGCAACGTGGAAGCGACATCCTCCCGTCGGCGGACACACCTGTGCGAAATGGCATGTCAACCAACCGCGG
>JBEKLE010000323.1:0-13512 GCA_050010355.1 Rhodopila sp.
GGCACCGGGCCAGATCTTCCAGATGCTGCAAGGCCAGTCGGACGTGCTCGCCTACAGCGACGTCTTCATGATCACCGGCTGCATGTCCCTGATCATGATCCCGACCGCGCTGCTCATGTCCGGTATCAAAACGAAATCCAGCGGCGGAGCGCACTGACCGATGCGTCTGCTCCCCTGCCTACTGGCCCTGACCGCCTGCACCGTCGGCCCCGACTACACCCCGCAGAAATCGCCCGACATCGCCAACTGGCACGACACATCCGCCGCCACAGCCAGGACCGTCACCCAACAGACCAACCCCGATCCGCGCTGGTGGAACGGCTTCGGCGACCCGGTCCTGACCGAACTCATGCAGAAGGCGATCGCGGGAAACCTCGATCTGCAACAGGCCGTCTATCGCATCGTCGAAGCCCGCCAGAATGAGGTGTCCGCGCGCGCCGCCGGCCTGCCCACCGTCAACGGTACCGGCAGCTACATGCGCGAGCAACTCGGCCTGCACGGCCTGCTGCTCTCCCAGGGGGTCTACGGTCAGTTGAACACGCTGGCCGATTCCGCGACGCTCAACGGCATCAGCCCCGGCCTGGGCAAAGACGTCAGCACCGCCCTCGGCGGCGCCCTCAACCAGTTCCCCCAGCCGATCAACCTTTTCAGCTACGGCCTGAGTTCGTCCTGGGAACTCGATCTGTTCGGCCGTGTCCGCCGCTCCGAAGAGCAGGCCGGCGCCCGCACCCAGGCGCAGATCGAGGCCACCAACGACGCGCTTGTCATGCTGGAAGGGCAGGTGGCCCAGGCCTACGTTCAGCTCCGCGGCGCCCAGGCCCTCACCGCCAGCCAGCAGGACAACGTCCGCACGGCCCAGGCGGCCTTCGATCTGACATCGAAGCGCCAGCGCCAGGGCCTGGCCACCGACCTGGACGTCGAGCAGGCCCGCACCCAGCTGGCCGACACGGAATACCAACTGCCCGGCTACGAGAAGCAGTCGGAGCAGGCGATGAACCGCCTCAGTGTCCTCACCGGCCAGCCCCCCGGCGCCCTCAACGCGATGCTCGGTCCCACCGCCCCGCTGCCGCACATCCCCGGCCTGATCGACATTGGCGTGCCCTCCGCCCTGGCCCGCCGCCGGCCCGACATCCGCGAAGCCGAAGCGCAACTGCACGCCGCAACCGCCAATGTCGGCGTCGCCGTGGCCAGCTTCTACCCCGACGTCTCGCTGACCGGCAGCTTCGGCCTGCGGGCGCTGGACGGCAGCTACCTCACCAACTGGGCAAGCAGCTTCTACTCCTTCGGCCCCAGCATCTCCCTGCCGATCTTCCAGGGCGGCCGCCTGACCGCCGGCCTGCGCCTTGCCCGCGCCCAGCAAGCAGAGGCCGCGGTCGCCTACCGCGGCACGGTGCTGAACGCCCTGCGCGAAGTCGAGGATGCTCTGGTCGCCTACAGAACCGACCGGGCCGGCCGCGACAAGCTCGCCCAGGTCGTCCGATCGGGCGAAACAACGCTCTACCTGGCGCGCGACAGCTACACCCACGGCCTGGCCGATTTCATCCAGGTGCTGGATGCCGAACGCACTTTGATCGGATCGCGGCAGCAACTGGTCCAGGCCGACGTGATGCTGACCGACGACGTCGTGGCGCTGTACGACGCCCTTGGCGGCGGCTGGCAGGACGACGCCGGCGACAGCAAACCACCGCCGATCGACACCACGCCACCGATTTTGCCGGCTGCGCTGGATACCGTGGCCGCAACGCCGCCCTGAACCGGACACGCAGACCGTGGCAACTCTGCCACAGGCCATACGCGCGGGCCGCTGCATTGCAACGTTATAACTTGCAAACGCCGCGCCGCTCCCTTATTTCATTGCTTCCCCTTAAATGTATCACGGAGTCTGAGCGCATGGCGCGCGTCACCGTCGAAGACTGCGTTCAAAGAGTCCCCAATCGCTTCGAGCTTGTTCTGCTCGCCGCGCAGCGGGCCCGAAATATCAGCCGCGGCGAAGAACTGACCGTCGACCGCGACAACGACAAGAACCCCGTCGTCGCCCTGCGTGAAATCGCCGACGAGACGATCGAGCTGCCGCGGATCGAGCAGGACCTCATCAAGTCCCTGTCCCGCTCGCCGGAGCCGGAACCGGCCGATGAGGAAGTGCTGGACCTGATCCCGACCGATCAGAACATCTTCGGTCTCCAGGATGTTGCCGCCGACGATGAAACCGCCACCCTGCCCGCGGAAGGTGGCGAGGAACTGTCACCCGAAGATCTGGAAGCCGCGATCGAGGCCGAACTTGGCGGCCGGGAAGCCCGGTAAGCAATGATGAAGGGGTGACCATTGATGAAAGACGGGGGCTTCGGCGGCGAGATGAACCGGTCCGCGCCGACGCCCGCCCGTCTTTCGCCGCCCCGTCTTGCGCCGCCTCGTATGGCCATCTCGGGGCTTCCCTCCGGCGAACTCGTCGAACTCCCCAAGCCGCCCGGCCCCGACATCATCCGTCAGTGCGATCTGACGCGCAAAATCCTCGATTACGATTCTGACGCGGACACCAGCCTGATCGATGCGGCCTACGATCTGGCCGAAAAAGCCCACAGCACCCAGCGCCGCGAAAACGGCGATCCCTATTTCAGTCATCCCGTGGCCGTCGCCGATATTCTCGCCGGTTACCGCCTCGACGTAGCCTCTATCGCCACCGCGCTGCTGCACGATGTCGTCGAGGACACCACCTACAAGCTGTCGGAGATCGAAAGCCGCTTCGGCAAGGAAATCGCCGGCCTGGTCGATGGCGTCACCAAGCTGACCCGCCTGGAACTTCAGTCCGACCGCACCAAACAGGCCGAAAACTTCCGCAAACTCGTCCTCGCCATGAGCCGGGACATCCGCGTCCTCCTCGTCAAGCTTGCCGACCGCCTGCACAACATGCGGACCCTCCATTTCGTCCGCGATCCCGAAAAGCGCAAGCGCGTTGCCCGTGAGACGATGGAGATTTACGCCCCGCTCGCCGAACGCATCGGCATGGACGCAATCAAAACCGAGCTGCAGACGCTCGCATTCACCCAGCTCGAACCCGAGGCCTTCGCCACGATCCAGGCTCGGTTGAACTTCCTGCGCGGGCAGGGGGCCGATGTCATCGATGATGTCCGCCGCGAACTGATCGCCGTCTGCCGCGAAGCCGGCGTCGAGCCGATTGAGATCATGGGCCGTGAAAAGTCCCCGTTCTCGATCTGGGAGAAAATGCACCGCCGCAATGTCGCCTTCGAACAGCTTTCCGACATCATGGCGTTCCGCATCGTGGTGCAGACAAAGGCCGATTGCTATGCGGCTCTCGGCGCCGTCCATTCAGCGTACCCGGTGATCGCCGGGCGTTTCAAGGATTACATCTCGACCCCCAAATCGAACGGCTATCAGTCGCTGCATACCGGCGTCACGCTGCGCCAGCCGCGCAACCAGAAGATCGAGGTGCAGATCCGCACCGCCGAAATGAACGACGTGGCGGAAAACGGCGTCGCCTCGCACTGGGTTTACAAGGCGCCGGACAAGAAGGTCGACGGAACCGATGTCCAGCGCTTCCGATGGGTCCAGGATCTGCTCGAAATCCTCGATGACTCCGCCGCGCCGGATGAGTTCCTCGAAAACACCAAGCTCGAGCTCTACGCCGACCAGGTGTTCTGCTTCACCCCGAAGGGGCAGTTGATCCAGTTGCCGCGCGGCGCAACCCCGGTCGATTTCGCCTACGCGGTGCACAGCCAGGTCGGCGACACCTGCGTCGGCGCCAAGGTCAACGGCCGCCTGATGCCGCTGCGCCACCATCTGGAAAACGGCGACCAGGTGGAGATCATGACCGCCCGCGGCGGCACTCCGTCGCCGCAGTGGGACCGCTTCGTCGTCACCGGCAAGGCGCGGGCACGCATCCGCCGCTTCATCCATCAGGAACAGCGCCAGCAGACCCGCGATGCGGGCCGCGTCGAACTCACCAAGGCGTTCCGCCAGGCAGGCGTCGACGGCTCTGAAAAGCTGCTGGAATCAGCGCTGAAGGCGCTCAAGGCCGCGTCGGTCGACGATCTGTATGTCGCCGTCGGCAATGGCAACATCATCGGCAAGGACGTCGTGCACGCCGTATATCCCGAACTGCGCCAGTCGCGCGGCCCACGGATGGTCCCGCCGATGCTGCCGCGCGGAAAGCTGCCCGCACGCCATGATCGCGACATGCCGGTCACCGGCCTGGTTCCGGGCATGGCCTTCACGTTCGCAGGATGCTGCCACCCGGTTCCGGGCGACGAGATTGTCGGTATCGTCACCACGGGCAAGGGCGTCACCATCCACGCGCGGGAGTGCCAGACCTTGACCGCCTTCGCGGCGACCCCTGAACGGTTCATCGATGTTGATTGGAACTATGACGCCCTGGGCAAGTCCGGAACCGGCTCGAAGCACACCGGCCACACTGCCCGGATCAGCGTCATCGCCGCCAATGAGCAGGGTGCGCTCGCGGATATCTCGAACGCGGTCGCCAAGCAGGAGGGTGCGATCGCCAACCTGAAGATCGTCAACCGCCAGCAGGACTTCATGGAGGCCCTGATCGATGTCGATGTTCGCGATATCGCCCACCTGTCGAAGGTGATCGTTGGGCTGCGCGGCCTCAAGGCGATCAAGGGCGTCGAACGGGCGACCGGCGGATGATGTGCGCGGCCTCACGACCGGATCTTGACGTTGCGTCGGGCCTGGCCCAGCCATGCGGGAGTTCGCCGCCCGGTGACCATGTCGGCCCGGCGACTGCCACAGTACAGGCTGAGAAACCTGCCCAGGCCCGTATCGCCATCACCCCGCCATGATCCGATCACGCTGGCGGGAACCGCCGTTCAGGTGCATCGGACGATGACCGGCGAGCCCCCACATCCGCAGCTGACTATCGCCGCGGCCCCGGCACCTTCACACCGTTGCTTGACAGCGCGGGGGGGCATGGGCTTCATCCGCGCCCATTCCGGGGCGCACATGCCTTCAACTGACGATGCCGCGCGTGCCGCGAAACGCCGATTGCCGCCACAGACCATTGCCCACACACGACCATTGCCCACACACGACCATTGAAAGTCCGTTGCCCACATGGCGACCACCAAGGCCAAACCCCGACGGCAATCCAACGCCTGGGTCGAGAACATCAAAACTATCGTCTATGCCGCGCTGATCGCCGTGGGCGTGCGGACCGTGGCGTTCGAGCCGTTCAACATCCCATCCGGCAGCATGATCCCGACCCTGCTGGTCGGCGATTACCTGTTCGTGGCGAAATACAGCTACGGCTACTCCAGCTATTCGCTGCCGTTCTCGCCAAACCTGTTCTCCGGCCGCATCTTTGGCTCGCTGCCAAAGCGGGGCGACGTCGTGGTGTTCAAATACCCGCACGACACGTCGGTGGATTACATCAAGCGGATCGTTGGCCTGCCGGGCGACCGTATCCAGGTCCGCCAGGGTCAGCTCTACATCAACGGGGAGCTTTGCCCGCGCACGTCTGAGGGCGATTACCTCGCCGACGACAACGGCATCAAGATGATGCGGAAGCTGTACGTCGAGACCCTCCCGAACGGTGTGAAGCATGAGATTCTGAAGGAACGGGACGATGGCTGGGTCAACAACACCCAGGAATACCTCGTGCCGCCCGGCCACGTGTTCGCGATGGGCGACAACCGCGACAACAGCGCCGACAGCCGGTTCATGGACGGAGTCGGTTTCGTGCCGGTGGAAAACCTCGTTGGCCGCGCGGAAATCCTGTTCTTCTCGATCGACGCTGAATATCCCTGGTGGGAATTCTGGGAATGGCCATTCGAGATCCGCTGGAGCCGGCTGCTCAAACCCGTGCATTGAATGCCCGTTCCTGGATGAGTGAATCCCTCGAAGCAATCCTGGGCCACGAATTCAGCCGTCCGGCCCTGCTGAAGGAGGCGCTGACCCATAGCTCAGTCGTTCACCGCCAGGGCCGCAAGCAGGGGTCCAACGAACGGCTGGAGTTCATCGGCGACCGTGTGCTGGGGCTGGCGATGGCGGAGTGGCTGGCCGAACGCTTCCCGCAAGAGCAGGAAGGCGAACTTGGCCCCCGCCTGGCCTACCTCGTGTCTCAGCCGGTCCTCGCCAAGGTCGCTGAAACAATCGGGCTCGCTGACGCATTGTCGGTCGGACGCGGCGAGGCCAAGTCCGGTCTCGCGAAACGCGCGACGGTGCTGGCCGACGCGCTGGAGGCGGCACTGGGCGCGCTCTACCTCGATGGCGGGCTCGGGGTCGCCCGAGCGTTCGTGCGCCGGGCGTGGGACGACGCCATGGTTGGCCAGGTCGACCCGCCGAAGGATGCCAAGACCGCCTTGCAGCATTGGGCGCTGGCGCGTGGGTTGGGCTTGCCGGCCTATGAGGTGACCGGCCGCTCGGGCCCGGAGCACGCACCGAAATTCACCGTCAGCGTCTTCGTCGGCGACACGAACGGCATTGGCACCGCGGGTAACAAGCGCGCGGCCGAACAACGCGCGGCGGAAGCCTTGCTTTCCCGGTTGGCGGAATGACCGCGCTGGCACCGCAACGCTGCGGCTTCGTCGCGATCCTGGGCGCCCCGAATGCGGGCAAATCCACCCTGATGAACCGCCTGACCGGCGCGAAACTCTCGATCGTGTCGCCCAAGGCGCAGACCACGCGGTTTCGCGTCCTCGGCATCCTGATGCGGGCGGAATCGCAGGTGCTGCTCGTGGACACGCCCGGCATCTTCCGGCCAAAGCGCAAGCTGGACCGAGCGATGGTCGCCGCCGCCTGGACCGGTGCGGCGGACGCTGATGTGGCGATGCTGCTCGTCGATGCCCGTTCCGGCCTCCGGGACGACGTCCGCGAAATCGCCGAACGGCTCGGTGCCTCCGGCCGGCGCTGCTGGCTGGTGCTGAACAAGACTGATCTCGTGACGCCGCCCTCGCTGCTGCCCCTGATCCAGTCGTTCGGTACTCTGGCGCGGTTCGAGGAAACCTTCATGGTCAGCGCCCAGACCGGCGACGGGGTGCGGCGTCTTGCGGATGCGCTGGCCGCCGTGGTGCCGGAAGGACCCTGGCTCTACCCGGAAGACGACCTTACCGACCTCCCGGACCGGCTGCTGGCAGCCGAGACCGTGCGCGAGCAGATCTTCATGCAGACCCATGAAGAAGTGCCCTACGGCGCCACCGTGGAAACCGAATCCTACAAGGACCGCAAGGACGGTTCAGTTCGCATCGAGGTCACGATCTACGTCGCCCGCCCCGGCCACAAGGCCATCCTGATCGGCGAGAAAGGCAGCAAGATCAAATCCATCGGCGCCCGCGCCCGGCAGGACCTGGCATCGCTGCTGGAGCGTCCCGTCCACCTGTTCCTTAATGTCAAGGAACGCAAGGGCTGGGATGAGGAGAACGCTCGCCTGCGCGCGATTGGCCTCGAAGATCCAGGGAAGGCGTAGGCGGGGGATCGGTCTGGCGTGAGCGCAACAATTGTCGTGTTTACGGCGCGACGCTATTCCGAAGCCAACGCTAGAATCGAGGCGGCAGCGGCGAAGGCGGCAGGATAGATACGAAACCTTTCCGGTTATGCAGGATAGATACGAAACCTTTCCGGTTATAGCTTACGGAAAACCCGAAAGTTCCATTTTCGAAATCAAGACTTCTGAAGTCGAATGTAATCCTCAACAAACCTCTCAGGTCGTCAGCTCGCGGGACGTGATCTCGTAGCGGAAGCGCGCAGGGTCCAGGCAGTCGGGTTGTCCTGTGCTTGTGAAGGCGCAGGGATACATCAGGAAAGCGAAATTCGGCTGCTTTCCCGCCGCGCCAGGCAGAGCAATGTCGGTCGCGCTGTTGTAGCCGATCCAGTTCATCTCCCAGGTGCCGAACAAGCGCTCGCGCAACGAACGGATTTCCGGGCTGTCCAACGCGAGCTTTTGCTCCAGCATGACCTTCCTCACGTCGGCGGGGTCGACCGGGAACCAGCCGGCACCCTCCAGATACGCCTCAGACCGGCAATGCTGCGCCTTCGAAATAACGCCGCTGGCACCCAGCGACGCAAACTGTTGGGAAGCCCCGATCCGAATGCCGTACACGTCGCGTGCAGGAAATCCGGCCGCGCGGGCGAGGCCGGTCATAAGCCCGTTGATGTCTGCGCACTTGCCGCTCAGATTCGCGCTCTTCATCATCGTCTCGATATCGCCGAACCCACAGCCCGGAGTCGCCGGATTGCGGGACGTGTTGTCCACCACCCAGTCATAGATCGCGCGCAGCCGGGCCCGCGGATCGCCCTTGCCGGCGACAATCCGCTCCGCTGTCTCGCCCACGATCCCGTCGGTCGGTAAGCTCTCGGTCGGCTCCATCCAAAAGCGCCGCTCGGCTTCGGTAACCGGCAGCATCCAGTCGGCGCCTTTGCGGTCGCGCGTAGCTACGGCCTGCGCCACCTCCACCGTCTTTGGCTCGTCCGATGCGCCATCCCACACAATGTTCAGGACGTCGGCACCATACCTGGCATCGGACGCAATCGCAGCCTGTCCACTGCTCTGCCAGCGCAGATCAAGCGCGGTCTGGTAACTTCCGGCCGTCTGAGCAAGCGGCAGCCAGAGCTGGGCCGCGCCCGATGCGTCCAACAACGTCACACGCGTCGTGATCTCAAAACGGTGCCATTCCGTGGCTGCCCCGAGCGTCTCCACCTGCGCTGTCGTGGCCTGCCCTGTGCGAGAGCGAGCAACGCGACCTGCAAGAGTGAGAGCAGCAGTCGAGGACAGCAATCTACGGCGGTTCATGGATCACCCGATCGATAGTGGCGGTACTGAGCACGTTGCCTCGGGACATCTATTCTTCCAAGGGTGTCAGGCACATTCGATCTCGGCCATATCCAGGAGCGTCAGACAATCCTAGGGCGACTGCCCGGCGTACGAAACACCTCGCGCAATCACTTAGCCAGAATGCGCGCGAGCTCGAGCAGTTCCGTGTCCATCGGTTTGGTGCGTCCGACGATATCAACCAGCGGCGTCCGCATAACCTCGTTCTTCAGCCAGCCGACCAGAACGCCAGTCTCGCCATCGCTGAGGCACTTGACCGCATTGACTCCCAACCTGGTCGCCAACAAGCGATCAAAGGCACTGGGCGGAGCGCCGCGCACCACGTGCCCTAGCGTGGTGGCACGCAACTCAAAACCCGTCCTCTGCTTATCGGCATCGAAATAAGCAAGGATCTTGGCGGCATTTTCCTTCACCCCCTCGGCAATCACCACGATCGCATGGGTCTTGCCACGCTCGTATGCGGCGTGCAGCCGCTGCGCAATCTCACTAGCCGGCACTTCGAACTCGGGCGTCGAGATGACTTCCGCCCCACCCGCGAGCCCAGCCATCATCGCCAGATAGCCGCAGTCTCGTCCCATGGTTTCAACCAGAAAAGCGCGATTGTGCGACGAACCGGTCGTGCGCAAATGGTCGATCGCCTCAAGCGTAACGTTGATTGCGGTGTCGGAGCCGATCGAGATATCCGTCCCCAGCAGATCGTTGTCGATGGTCGATGCCACGCCAACCACGTGCACCCCAAGCTGGCTCAGCATATACGAGCCGGTCTGGGACCCGTTGCCGCCAATCACCACCACACCGTCGATCCCCCGTTGGGCGAGGTTTCGAAGCGCCTTGGACCGGCCACGGTCCTCACGGAACTCCGCGGATCGCGCACTGCCAAGGAAGGTGCCGCCGACCTGAATGATGCCACCCACGTCGCGCGCACTGAGCTGCCGGAACTGACCGTCGACCAGGCCCTGCCAACCCTGGCGCACGCCATAGACCGTCATGCCCTGATCGAGCGCGCTGCGTGTGACGGCGCGTATGGCTGCATTCATGCCAGGCGCATCACCACCACTCGTAAGTACCGCAATGTGTTTCATAAAGCCCACCTTACAACCGTATGCACGGGCCGTCTACTCGATGAACCCGCTCTCGCGGCGCAATCAGCTGAAAAATCGGCCGTTGCCAGCATCATGGGGTGGCTGGTGCCGGCATCAAAGAACAGATCGAATCACGCCCGCCGCGGCCGCCGCGGCTCTCGTGTTGAAAATACCTGCTTGCCATTAGCGCACGCCGCCAGATCCGGATGACCGCTCCAGGTGCAACCAATTCCCCGCGCCAAAACCCCGGAACCGGACAACGGCGAGCCCCACCGGCTCGGTCCAGCCCGCTCGGCCCAGAGGTCGGATTTCCCCGTCACCTCGGACCTGAAGCGCCGTGCCTACCGCGCCGAAACGCGGAACGCCGCCCGTGCCCCCGCTTCAAACAATGCGCCGACCGCCTTGGCCTGACCGCCGCGGCCAACCAGCACAACCCCGTCGCCATCCCCGATCACGGTGGATCGATCCGGCCGGGTTATCGCCTCGCCATCCCGCCGGTTGATCTGCACGATGAAGAACGCGCCATTACCCTGCAGTTCGATCGTCTCGATGGTCTTGCCGATGGCGGCACTTTTCGGCGCGGCAACCACCACCTGGATATCCAGCCCCAGCGACAGCAGCACCTTCTCGAAATCCTTCATCCGATCCGACCCGCGGATGAAACGCGCGGTCTCCTGATACAGGATCATTTCGGCCATCCGCTCGGCGCCGATATGGGTCGGCAGCACCACCTTGTTGGCGCCGGCCTGCAGCAGCTTGCTCTCTGTGCTGGGGACTTCACCGCGGGCGATGATCTCGAGGTTGGCGTTCAGGCTGCGCGCACTGAGGGTGATGAACACGTTGGCCGCGTCAGCCGAAAGCACTGTCGCCAGGGTCCGGGCATGTTCGATCCCGGCGGCCTTCAGGGCAGTCTCATCCGTGGCGTCGGCTTGCAGGCACAGGTAGCCGAGACCGCGGGCCATGGCGACAGCGGTTTCGGAGTGCTCCAGGATAACGAAGTCCGCGCCGCCGGCTTGCAGGCCCTGCGCCAGCATCACGCCGATGCGGCCAAAGCCGCAGATGATAATGTGGTTTCGCAGACGATCGATCTGACTGCTCATGCGCTTGATCCCGAAGACCTGGTTGAGCTGATTGAGGGTGATGAACTGCACCAGCGCACCGGTGAGGTAGATCATGCCGGTGCAGCCCAGCACGATGGTGGTGATGGTGATGCCACGCAGCAGCGGGGAAACCACCGGTTGGACTTCGTTGTAGCCGACTGTGTAGACGGTCACGATGACCATGTACACAGCATCGGCGACCGACCAGCCGGCCGAGACATAGGCGATGACCGCACCGGCCATGACCATCAGCATATAGACCACGCCGAAAATCAGATTGCGCAGCGGAGAACCCATAAGTCGGTCCGACGCGTGGGCGACAGAGCGGCGGGTGTTACCGAGCACTTGCGGCGGGACCGTCTGGCTGATCGCTGAATCCTCAAAATTGTGCGCTGCGACAATTACCGCACGCTTTGTTGGCATTTGCCAAGGGGCGATGGCACGACGACCCCGATATGCGTAAAATCAGTGCATGGAATGGGACGCCCCCGCGATCATCCTCGACGTCCGCCCCTATGGCGAAGGCGACGCCGTAACCACCGTGATGACAGAGGCCCACGGTCTGCATCGCGGCCTGGCACGCGGGGGCGCCTCACGCGGCAAGGCAGGCACCTGGCAGCCGGGCAACATGGTCCAGGTGCAATGGACCGCCCGCCTGTCCGACCAGCTCGGCAGCTTCACCGGCGAACTGATCCACGCCGGCGCCGCTCACGCCATGCAAGAGGCTATGCCCCTTGCCATGCTGACCGCCATCTGCTCGGTCGCCGAAGGCGCACTGCCGGAACGCGAGCCGCTCCCGCGCATCTTCGCCGGCCTGCTGCATCTGATCCCCCGCCTGCCGCTGGGCGAGTCGCTGCTGACCGATCTGATCCAGTGGGAATTGGTCGTGCTGTCCGACCTCGGCTACGGCCTCGACCTCGCCACCTGTGCGGTTACCGGCCAGGCGCGGGACCTCGCCTATGTCTCCCCCCGAACCGGCCGCGCGGTCAGCCGCGAAGGGGCAGGGGACTGGGCCGCCCGCCTGCTCCCGCTGCCCGGGTTCCTGACCGGATCGGCACCACCGAATCCCTCCGCCTGGCGGGATGGTCTCCGCCTGACCGGGCATTTTCTGGCGCGAGATGCTTTCGGCCACCAGCATCGTCCCCTGCCAAATGCCCGCGGCATGCTATACGACCGAGTCGCCGCGATGGCGGATCAGCAGAAGGACGATTCGACGAACAATGCCGGATGATCTGATCGGCCTCATCCAGGAAACCCACCTGAAGGATGCGCTGTCGGAGCGCTACCTCGCCTACGCGCTGTCGACCATCATGTCCCGCTCGCTGCCGGACGTGCGCGACGGCCTCAAACCGGTGCACCGCCGCCTGATCTACGCGATGCACCAGTTGCGCCTCGATCCGACCGCCGGCTTCAAGAAATGCGCCCGGGTCGTCGGCGACGTCATGGGCAAATACCACCCGCACGGCGACGCCTCGATCTACGACGCCATGGTCCGCATGGCGCAGGAGTTCGCCGCCCGCTACCCCCTGGTGGAGGGCCAGGGCAATTTCGGCAACATCGACGGCGATAACCCTGCCGCCATGCGGTACACCGAAGCCCGCCTCACCCTGGTCGCCCAGGCCATGCTCGCCGGCATCGACGAGGACGCGGTCGACTTCCGTCCCACCTACGATGGCGAGGAATCCGAACCCATCGTCCTGCCCGGCGCCTTCCCCAACCTGCTCGCCAACGGCGCGGCCGGAATCGCCGTGGGCATGGCGACCTCGATCCCGCCGCACAACGCCGGCGAAATCTGCGCCGCCGCCATCCACCTGATCCAGCACCCCGAAGCCACCACCGCCGATCTGCTGCGCCATATGCCCGGCCCCGACTTCCCCACCGGCGGAGTCCTCGTCGAAGACGCAGCCGCCATCCTCACCGCGTATGAAACCGGCCGCGGCGGCTTCCGCCTGCGCGCCAGATGGGAGGTCGAGAAGGGCAAACACGGCACCTGGTCCATCGTCGTCACCCAGATCCCTTACCAAGTCCAGAAATCCCGGCTGATCGAGCAGGTCGCCCAGCTCATGGAGGACAAGAAACTCCCCCTGCTCGGCGACATCCGCGACGAAAGCAGCGACATCATTCGCCTCGTCCTCGAACCGAAAACCCGCGGTGTCGAACCCGAAGTCCTGATGGAGACCGTCTTCCGCGCCACCGCGCTGGAAACCCGCTTCCCGCTCAACATGAACGTCCTGGACGCCACCCGCACCCCGCGGGTGATGCGGTTGCAGGACGTGCTGCGCGCCTGGCTCGATCACCGCCACGAAGTCCTGGTGCGGCGATCGAACCACCGGCTGACCGCCATCGAACGCCGGCTGGAGGTCCTCGACGGCTATCTTCTCGTCTACCTCAATCTCGACGAGGTTATCCGCATCATCCGCGAGGAAGAACAGCCCAAACCCCGCCTGATCGACCGCTTCAGCCTGACCGACGTGCAGGCCGAGGCAATCCTCAACATGCGCCTCCGCAGCCTCCGCAAGCTGGAGGAAATGGA
>JBEKLE010000324.1:0-7553 GCA_050010355.1 Rhodopila sp.
TCGGCGTATCCGCCGGTGAAGCGCGGATTGGTCACGCCGAACACAGCGTCACCGGGCACGAACCCGGTGACGCCTGGCCCGGCCGTCTCCACGATGCCGGAAATGTCGGACCCCAACGTCAATGGCAGTGGTTGCGGCAGGACGCTGCTTCCCGCCCGGACCCAAGCGTCCCAAGGCCCAACGCCAGCGGCTTTGACTCGGACAAGCACCTCGCCGTCGCCAGGCCCGGGAGGGATCATGTCTTCGAGTGTAATCACTTCCGGTCCGCCGAACCGATGAATCCGGCTCGCTTTGCCTGGTCCGGATAACCGGGCGTTGTCCTGCCGGGACGTCATTTCGACGGTCATGCCACGGACTCCTACGGAATGAGGAGATGAGCGGCGCGCGTTGTGACGTGCGCGCCTGGTGGGATTAACTCAACTCCCTATCCGCAAGCGCCGCGCGCAAGAGCACGTCATAATGATCGCCCAAAGCGCTGAGCGCCGCAGCCCCATCACCGGAAAATGACGAGCCATGCATGGTGGCCAGTACCTTCGGCTTAAGCGCCGCCAGGGTGCGAACCTTACGCCCGTGGTCGGGCCAAGACTGGCACTCATCCGCTTCGAAATGGCCGAAACTAAGCCAGCGTAATCGCTCCACCGGCATGACCCGAGAAACCGCGGCGGAAACCAATGGAAACATTTTTCGCTTCCCGCAGTGAAACAGCAACGGTTCGTCACCGGTGAACAGGAAATGATTGAACGTCAATCCGGCGGGCGGAGCGAACATCTGGCACGAAGATTGAGAGGCGATATAGGCCTGCACCGATCTCATCGATCCTGGATTCCATGACAAGCTCTCCCGGGAGTTGCCCTATGGCCAGTTGATGATATGCCCACGTCAGGCCACTGCAAATAAAGAGGTGTTGACGCGGATCTTTTGCCGATTAGTGGCGAACTTCAGATTTGGGACATCAGAGCATGACCTCGGTGGGCGGAACGTCCAGAGTTGGTGATCTAACCGACGGGCGAGGCGGTTTCTCGATCCGCCCCGCCGCGGCCAGCGAGATGGGCATCGTCGCGGCACTGTTCCGCGAATACGCCGACGGGCTCGGCGTCGACCTCTCATTCCAGGGGTTCGAGGCGGAACTGGCGACCCTGCCCGGCGCCTATGCCGCGCCCGCCGGCGCCCTGCTGATCGCGGTGTCCTTGACGGGCAAGCTACTGGGCTGCGTCGGGGTCCGGCCGCTGGGCGAACCCGGCGTGTGCGAGATGAAGCGACTGTATACAACGGCCGCCGCGAGAGGCGCCGGCGTAGGCAGAGCGCTGGCCGTGGCGGCCATCGCGGCTGCGACACGAGCCGGATACGTTACCATGCGGCTCGACACGCTGCCGGCGATGCTCGCGGCCCAGACGCTGTATCGGCAGCTTGGGTTCGGCATCACACCGGGCTATTACGAGTCCCCCGTGCAAGGGACGATCTTCATGAAGAAAGATCTCGACCCGCAAGCAGCCTGACCGCCGGTCGCGGAAACGGACGGAGACCAGAACGATGACGTTGCTCGCCCCCTTTGCTGCTCCCGGATCGGCGGCATGGGCCGTTGCGGAAGCCGATTCAAACAGTGCTGCGGGCATAGCGTAGTGAACCATGCGAACGAAACATTAAGCCGGCGGACGGACGAGGCCGAGATGGTCACGTAATGTCGTCCCTGTATACTCGGTGCGGAACAATCCACGCCGTTGCAGCTCCGGCGCGAGCAGCCACGACACTCTCCAGTCCGCCGGGGAAGTACGGGATTTGCCCATCACAGGCGCCGGCGTCCTGCCATTCCTGCATCCGGTCCGCGACTGCGTGCGGCGTCCCGGTGAAACCTATCGTCGTCCGGCCGGCGCCATGGACAATCCGGTTCGCCTGGTCAGTTCAACGACTTCGCGGAAATGGCCCTCCACGCGGGCGCTCATTAAACACGATGATTACACGTATTATACTTTTTTTACCTTCGTTCAATGACTCAGCGCGTCCCGGGGCGCCCACCTCGCGGAACGGATGACAGGCTGGTCCAAATGATCTCTGCCCGATCAGTCGAAACGACGGGATCGGTGCCACATGCCCCGGAAAATTGTCGATGCTGGCGCAATGCGGCGGCATAGATTTTTGCGCGATAAATAGCACGTTCGGCAGTCCGAGATCGTCCGGCCGCTGGTCGTTACCTTGTCCGTTTTGATTTAACAGATCTCATTGCGTAAATTCAGAGTTCCACGCCTTATGATATTGACTCTCCGGCCTCGAGCCTTATCATGCATTCGCCATAGTGGCGGTCGACACGGACTTCCACTGGAGGCACGAAGCAAACATGGCTGCATGTGTCGCACCGGAATACCGCAGGAGATCTTGATGGCCGACGTGCTTGCAGAGGTGTTGGACGCCAACGCCCGCTACGCTGCCGCCTTTGGCGAGAAGGGCAAGCTGCCGCTGCCGCCCGCACGGCGCTTCGCCATCCTGACATGCATGGATGCACGCCTTGACCCCGCGAAATATGCAGGTCTGGTCGAGGGAGATGCGCATGTGATCCGCAACGCCGGCGGACGCGCGACGGATGATGCCATTCGATCGCTCGTGATATCATACAAGCTACTGGGGACGAATGAGTGGTTCGTCATCCACCACACCGATTGCGGCATGCAGTTATTTGATGACCAGGTGATCGGCGGCCTGCTCGAAAACAGCCTCGAGACAGCCACCATCGACGCTCAGGACTGGCACGACCATGGCGGCGGGCCGGGCTCGCAGGAGGGTCGCTACATCAAGTGGCACAGCTTTACGGACCTGAACGCAAGCGTTGTCGCGGATGTAAGACGGATCCGCGCACATCCGCTGGTGCCCGGGCGAATCCCGATCCACGGCTACGTCTACGACGTTCGCAGCGGACGATTGCTGGACGTGCCAGGCGCCAAGGGGGCTGGCGCCGCGACCAGCTGATCCTTGGATGCCGCCTAAACGCTCGGCCTCAGACTTGACCTTTGCGCTCATGCAGAAGGCGGTGTCGGTTCGTTTAGTGCTTTAATCCAGGAGTTCTATGGCACCAACGTCTTCAGCGAGCTCATTCCGGTTGAAATACAACGCGGGGGGCTGGCTGCCATCATGGTCTGGAACACGCAGGCTTTATGTGCCACGCTGACGCCAAGATATCGGAGGTATGCCATGAGCCAGCTCGAGATCGCCGACACCAACATCGCGGCGGATACGAAGACAGCCACATCGGCCTATGTCCCGCCGCTCCAACGTACGGCAGGACAGCCGGCGCCCATCGCGGCGAACGGCGGCCTGTCCTACATGTCGTTCGACCGGGACGGCGATGCGGGAACCGCCGCGGCGCTCGAGGACGCGCTCACCGAAATCGCTGAAGGCGAGGGCCAGCGCGTGACCGACATGATCGACAAGGCCCCGCCAGGCCCGATCAAGACAAGATGGGGCCTTGGATTCCGGGACTACGACGCGTGCATGGACTACATACGGAGGAACAACGCCATCAAGGCACCCGAAGGCGGCTTGGCGCTGCCGCTGCCCTATACTGTCTACGAGCGGCCGACGTACTCCGTAGTCCCGTCCAACGCTGTCTGGCGGGACCCGGCGCGCGCCGATGTAGCGGCGATCCTGCGCAAGAACGAGGCGGACAACCGGCGGCGGGACCTCTGGTTCCCGCAGGTGATGCGCGACGCACGGCGCATCGGCGAGTACCACCCCGGCCTCTCGCCCGACAGCCCCGAATGCATGGACCGGCTCGGTGTCTCGCTGGCGCACCTCGAGTCCGAGTGCTCGAACTTCTACGATTCCACGGAGGTGGAGCGTGTGTTCTACCCCGAGATCGAGAAGCTCCTGCTCGATTTCTTCCCGGAGGCGACGGATGCACTGGTCTACAACCACGACGTCTTCGACAAGGACTACGCGGGCGACCGCACGGAAGACCAGGACAACAAGAACCCGGGTGTGAACGCCAATTACGCCAACATTGTGCACAACGACCTGAACGACAACAGCGGCCGCGTGCGCTGCCGGGAGCTGCTCACCAAAAACCTGCGGAACTTCGGTCGCACGCAGAACTGCACGGAGGACGAGGCCGACAGGAAGATGTCGCGGCGGTTCGTGTCTATCAATCTCGCCAAGCCGATGGAGACAGTCGAGCAGTTTCCCTTTGTGCTCTGTGCCTGGCCGTCCTTCGCCGACCAGCCGTATATCACCAACTACCGGATTTACGACGACCGGGTCGGCGAGACCACCCGCTTCACCTACCGTCCCGACCATGAGTGGTACTGGTTTCCCAAGCAGAAACCCACCGAGGTTTCGATGCTCAAGTGCTATGACTCTGTGACCGACGGCTCCGTCTCGCGCTGGTCTTTCCATACTGCCTGTATCGACCCGACCGCGCCTGCCGACGCAAGATGCCGCAGGAACGTCGTGGTCCGGTCCTTCGTCTTCTTCTAGGAAGAACGGGATGCATGCCTTGGCTCGTTCCTCCCCCTCTCAGGGTTCAACTGGCAGCCGGCCTCCGTTCGATCGTCGTCGCGACTGCGACCGCTGCTTTCGAGCGGAAGCCGTGGCGACATAAGGTTTCAGCATTTTTGCCGGATCAACCACCCGATCGAATGTCGTTTCATCGACGAAGCCAAGCTGCAGTGCCCGCCTGCTTCAGCGTGAGATCATGCTCCAGGGCATGATGGGCGATCCGCGGCGCCAAGGGTCGGCAAGAACAAGCGGAGCTCGCGAATCGCCCTCGGTCGCACCAATCCCGGGCGGCAGATCCAAGAGGATGCTTGTAAACATTTTTTTAAACGGTGTATCCAAGCCACCCACGATCCTGAGGTATGGGACGAAATGAGCGGATTCGGCCTGTCGCACAGGATTTCTGGTGCTCAGCCACGGGCTTATGAACGTGCGCCGCAAGCGCCGGCCCATCGCGCGTTGGTGACGCAATTCGAGAGCCTCGGTGGGAGTGGTCACGGACCGGAGTTCGCAATCTTCCAGCAACATTACGGCGGAGACCCAAGTGGCTTACTGGCATGGGCGGATTTGGGTACTGACCTGCTGGTGGCCACTTTGGAGTCTCGATTTGAGGGCGTGGGGTCGGAGGAAAATACGATTGTGTTCTGTCCGCACCACAGCGATGAGTGGTGGACGCGGGACAAGCGCTATTGGATGGCGATGCGGTCGTTCATTAGAACGGACCTCGTCGATATCGACCAGGCGACGGCCGCGCTTTGCGCCCGGTCGCAGACCAGGCGTGCCACGCTGGTCGCGGACCTGCAGGCTGGCGAGAAGATATTCGTCTTTAAAAACATACAGCGAAATCTTACTGACGCCGAGCTCGATCGGCTGCACGGAGCAATCCGAGCGTATGGTGAAACGACTTTGTTCTATGTTCGTTACGAGGACGCGGCCCATCCGAACGGCCTGGTGGAGTTGGTGAAGCCCGGGCTGATTATCGGCTACATGGATCATTTTGCCTTTTCTCCAGACAACAGACCACTCGGCTCGTCGGATGCGGCGTGGCTGGCGCTCTGTGAACGGGCGGCTGAACTACACGCGAAGCGGCCAGTCGAGGGTGTGGCGTGGACGGGCTCGGCCACCGCGGATCCCCTCGCGACCTCGGAGATGCGTGGTTTTGCTGAGCCACGGGCCATGGAGCAGGCCGTGGTCGACCCGGAAATAAACGAGCCGGTCGAGGTGCGTCCGACGGAGGAACCCGCGACGCCTGGTCCGATGGAGCGGGGATCAGTCCGGCGTGGCCGGCACATCGTGCTGATCGGCAATTGCCAGATGCAGGCCATGGCCGGAATGTATCGACGCTTCGTCGCCGGCCGCAGCGGTGACGTCGTTGAGCATGTTCTGTCCTATCAGGATCTGTCCGAGGAGAGCCGGCAGGCAATCCAACACGCGGATCTCGTCGTTGAACAACTGTTCGACCTGAAACCGCAGGTCGACACCGCGGCGGTTTCAACGTCCGCCCCGCGTCTCTTCATTCCGATGGTGACGGCGGCGTTCCTCTGGCCGTTTGCCGGCTCGCCGCATCCGAAGAACACATTTCATCCGTTTCTCACCGGCGGTCCGTACGGCGGCGAAGCGTCCGATTCCTATCTGAATCGGCTGATCCTATCGGGAACCGACCCGGAGGAGGCGGTCGAGACTTACGCAAACCTCGACGTCAACGGCCGCGTTAAGCTGGACCGTCTGTTCGAGATCGTCATGGACCGGCAGCGGGCGCGCGACGAGGCAGCCGGTTACAAGATCGCCAGCATCATGGAGCAGCATTTCCGCACTGAACAGATATTCCTCAGTCCATATCATCCCAACGTGCGCATCGCCACCGCGCTGGCCAGCCAGTTCTTCGAGCAACTGGGTGCACAGCGCGACGAGATCGACCGGATGGTGGTGTGCACGCGCATCACGCCCTTCCCCAAAAGCGAGTTGCCGTTCCACCCAAGCGTCTGCCGTCACTTCGGCCTGCAATTCGTGACCCCCGATCGGCGGTATCGTTTCATGAACGAAGGTCTGTTCACATTTCGGGAACATGCGCTGCGTTACATGCGTTACGAGTGGAACGATGCGTTGGAAGAAGGGATGTGGCTGTCCCAGAAAAACCGGTTGAACGAGGCGCGCGAGCGGCTGACGGTCGCGGTGCAGCGCAGTCCGCGGTCGGCCGCCGGACACAACGCGCTCGGTCATGTTATGGTCCACCAGAACGAGCGCGATGCAGCCATCTCCGAACTGCGCCGAGCGATCGAAATCGAACCGGAGATGGCATCCTATCGTGCCAATCTCGGCGCCCTGTTGCGTCAGGCGCGGCAGCTAGATGAGGCGTTGATCGAACTTCGTTTTGCTGTCGCCGCTGATCCGGGCGATCCGCATTACCGCGTGCTGCTGGCGCACGTGCTGCGGCAGCGCGGACAGTTCGACGAGGCATACGAGGCAATCCGGGAGGCCCTTCAGCTCGACCCATATTCAACCAGTCTGCATGCGGAACTCGCGGGAGCACTTGAGGCGAAGGGGGATCTGGAAGGCGCTGTCGTGTCGCTGCAAGATACGATTGCGATCGATCCGGACGACGAGGCCACCTATGTCCGGCTTGCCCAGCTTTTGGGCCGACTGGACCGGCTGGATGATGCCATCGAGGCAGCGCGCAAGGCTGTCACGCTCGCCAGCGAATCGACGCGGGCTCGGCTGGTCCTGAGCGACCTGTTGTTACGCCGTGGCGATCCGGCGGAAGCGCTGAGCGAGGCCTATGTCGCCGCCGTCACCGAACCGGCCAGCGCCCACGCCTATGGGCATCTCGGCTACGTGCTTTCTCTGACCGGAGACCTGACGGCGGCGGAAGCGGCATTCCGGCGAGCGGCCAGGCTCGATCCGTCCAACGCGCATTTCCGTCACGAAATCAGCGCCGTTCTGCACCGCCAGGATCGTTACGATGAGGCGATCGAGGCGGCGCGCGAAGCGGCGGCGTTGCAGCCCGGCAATCCGAACCGCTTCGTGCATCTGGCCGGCATGCTCGCGCAGCAGGGTAACCTGGCGTCCGCGCAGGC
>JBEKLE010000325.1:0-14435 GCA_050010355.1 Rhodopila sp.
AAACCACCGCGGAAGGCCGAACCTCCCGCGGTGCAAGTTTGGGGAGGAAACACCATCTTGTTACCTCACGAATAAGTGACTGGCAACCGATTTTTCACTGATTCGTGATCGAATTTTGATTCCGATAACGGAATATACTGTGCACAATCCGGTTTGGTTCACGATCTATTGTTCCGTCACAAACCGGATTATTCTGTCCCCGAAGTATCGACACATAACGCCATCGAATCGAGATGGTCGCTGCCAACCGGAATCTCGCTCCAGATGGCACGGCAATGCCCGGCAGCCCACCCTCCGACGGCCGCTTTGTGCAGGCGTCATCTCACGCGATTTCGCACTGGCGCACGACGATGCCTCGGCCGTTGGAAGCACAGAAAGCGCCTTGCCGGCGCGGTCCGGATTCGATACGAAAGGGCTGCGACGTAAACGCGACCGGCTACCCCGTTCGAACATGTCCCGGCGGCAATATCCTGCCGCCGCGACCAGGATCGTGGCGATCCAAAACGAACCCACACAGGATTTCGTCGATGAGCCAATCGATAGAGGCTGCCACTGCCAGAATCGAAACACTTGAGAAGTCGGTTTCGACGCTCCGCCACGATCTTCGCGGCGCAATTTTCTCAACCTCACTCATCGCCGATGCCCTGCTGGCCCATGGCGATCCAGCCGTCCAGCGCTCCGGTAGGAAGATCGCCGCAGCAGTCGAGCGGATTATGGCGATCCTGAACGGAACGCTAGAGATCGTACCCCTCGCAGCGGCTGACCAGCACGTCCGGCGTCGTGGCGCCTTCGTCAGCACGCCACACAAGCGCCCAACCCGCGCTCCCAGACGCTGACTGGCACGCGCGCACGCTTGGTATCGCCGCTTTGCGCAACCGCAAAACCAATGCGATACCCGCCCCGCCGGCCGTCGATTGACGGGTCGCTGGTGTCATTCCGGCGCCAGCCCCGGGCAAACCGCGGCTCGATCCCCGGTTTCCCGCACATGGATGACCGCGAACGTGTCGCTGTACAGACGCCGCCAGCCAGGCGTACGGTCCATCAACGCAGTCACAACCCCGTCCGGTGCCCACATCGTCCAGGCAATGCCGTACCGGCAGAGCACCTCATCCAGCATGTCCCGCCTGGCAGAAACGAGAGAAATATACATTCCCAGGAAGTCATCGCCATACAGGTCCGCGCGCCCGTCGATGAACGGTCTGACCCCGGAGAAGATCAGCAAACCGCCAAACCCGTAGTCGTTCAGCACAGGCTTGCCGCGCAGGTCATCCGGCACATGGGACAGCGCCGTCGGCGCATAGCTGCCCTCGTCGGTCCGGTGCAGCGGCAATCCGATTCGGCAACACAGCGCTATCGCCGCGATCAAGCCGGCAATCCCGCTCAGCATCCGTTCAGGAAACACCGTCGGACCGGCCGGACCAAGCGCCCGCGCGATCAGCAAAGGTGCAACGACACCATACAACTGAGCTGTCCGCATATGCTGCATCGTTACGAATATCAACCCGGCCACCAGCAGGACCCGGAACCGAGGCAACCGCAACGATCCCGTCAGGCCCAAATAAAACCCCAGCAGAATCGACACCGTCAATCCGCTCAGGTGCCCCAGGTCGCTCGGTTGCCACTCCTGTATCTGGTACAGGTGCGTCATCGACATCAGCCGGAACGGGAACAGCAAACCGTCGATCCCGCGCGGGTTGGCACAAGCCGCAACCACCGCACCCAGGATGAACATCCCCCAGGACCGGCCCCACGACCGGATCATTTCCACGCGGCGGCACGCCGGGTCGAACGCCGCTTCAAACGCCAGCGCACCCGTCAGCACCAACCCAACAACGAACCCGCCATGCAGGTTGGCCCACACCGTCATCAGCGGCAGCAGCCACAGCGACGGCGCCACACCGCGCTCCCGCGCCGAAACCAGCCCCGTCGTCCAGTATGCCAGCACCGGCAGCGCAATCAGATGCGGCCGCGCCAGCAACGATAGACCGCCGCACGCGGCCATCAGCAGGACCAGCATCACGGCAACGTCGAACCGCACACGCCGGCGTATGTATAAAGCAACGATCCCAACAGAGGAACCGGCCGCCGCCGCCGTCAGCATCAGCAACCCGTTCCAGCCCGCTGCCCGGTACCCCAGCGCCAGAATGACCTCAGACAGCCACTCCTGCGGCGCCCAGGTGTGCCCGACCCTGGTATAGGAGAATGTATCGACGTCAGGCACCGCCCAATGCGCCAGGATCCACTCGCCGGTCGTGATATGCCAGAGTGTATCGGCATCACGCAGCACCCCGGGAAACCAAAGTACGGACGCGAATACGGCTGCCCCGAACGTCAGCGCGAACGCCAGTTCCGCGGACAGGTGCCGCGACACACCAGATGTCCGGGAAGGCCAAAAGCCGGCGAGGGATAGCGACATCGAAACTCCGATCAAACGTCGCCAACCCTTCCATCCCGCCGCCTACCAATTAGTTACAATCCGACATCAAATTTTGTTGCTTGCCGCCCCCCGTTCCCCGCCCCCTGAACCCGAGACATCCCCCGCTTCCATCCCGGCAGCCTGGCAACACAGTCCCGATCAAGCCTGTGGGCGCCGGGCCGAACGGCATTAACGCCCCGCTAACCTCGTGTTAACCTTCCCCCGTCATCCTGGCGCTTTACCGGAGACCCGGCGATGGCCTCACCTGAACGCCTGGCGGCCGCGATGCGGCTGCTCTCCTCCGCCGCCTGGTCCGAGGCCGAAGCCGCCGCCCGTGCCGCCCTCGCCGACACCCCCGACGACCCGGCCGCATCCCGACTGCTCGGTCTCGCCATCGCCGCCATGGGCGAGGATGCGCGCGCGGCTCCGACCCTGACGCACGTTGCCGCGACCCAGCCGGACCGCGATCACCCCTGCGTCGATCTCGCCCGGTTGAAGCCGTCATTGCCGGGTGCGCTGGTCGCCCGCCAGTTCCGAGCCTGCCTGCGCCTGGCGCCCTCGGACGACCGCCTGCGCGTAGCCTTCGCCGAATTCCTGCTCGACACCGGCCAGCCCGCCGAGTCCGCGGAGACACTGCTGTATGCGCCAGACTCCGCCGCGCGCCATCATCTGATGGGGCTGGCAAGGGCGGAGCAGGCGCTCTTCCCCCCCGCCATCGACAGCTTTGACCGAGCCGTCACACTGAACCCGGACGCCGCGCCAAGTTGGTCGAACCTCGGCATGGTGCTGAAGGTCGAGGGCCGCTTTGCCGAGGCCATCGCCGCGCACGACAAGGCAGTCACACTGGACCCCGCCAATCCGCGCTTCCGCGTCAACCGAGCCGTCGCCCTGCTGAAAGCAGGCCTGTGGGAGCGCGCCTGGCAGGACTACGAAGCCCGGTTCGAACTCCCAGGCGCCCCCCCGATCGACAAGTCCACGCTGATGCCGTCGCTCCAGGCCGGCGACGACCTGTCCGGCCGGACCATTCTGGCCCTTCACGAGGACGGCTTCGGCGATACCCTGCAGTTCCTCCGCTACCTCCCGCTGCTCGCCGAACGCGGTGCGCGCGTGGTGGCATGCGTGCCCCCCTCGCTGACGCGGGTAATGCGGACGATCCCAGGCGTGACCGAGGTCGTCACCGACCCGCGCCACGTTCCAACGCATGATTTTGTCTGCCCGATGTTCAGCCTGCCCCGAGTGTTCGGCACGACGGTGCACAACATCCCGCCCGTGCCGCCGATGACCCTGGACCCGGAACTTGCCCGCCAGTGGGCCGGCCGGCTTCCCCCTGGCGGCCTGCGCGTCGGCCTCGTCTGGGCCGGCCAGGCTCGGCCGTCGCTGCCCGGATTCGGCACACTCGATCGCCGCCGCAGCGCCGGACTGGCGGCGTTCGAACCATTGTTCGCCGTCCCGAACGTCTCGTTCATCAGCTTGCAGGCCGGCCCGGCGGCGCGCCAGCCTCGCCCGGCCGGCCTCCAGATGCTCGATCCCCAGATGCTCGATCCAATGCCGGACGTCACGGATTTCGCCGATACCGCCGCTATCATCGCCGCGCTGGATCTGGTGGTCAGCGTCGATACCTCCGTCGTGCATCTGGCAGGGCTGGTCGGCAAACCGGCCTTTCTGCTGGACCGCTACGATGGCTGCTGGCGGTGGCTGAGCGGCCGCCGCGACAGCCCGTGGTATCCAGGCATGACGATCTTCCGCCAGCACGAACCGGCCGACTGGTCCGCCCCGATGACCGAGGCGGCGGCCTCGCTGCACGCGATGGCGATGTTCCGTGGCTTCGCCCATGGGGACGGCAGCGCACGCGGCGGTGTGCGGGAGGATGCGTTCGTCGCTTGACCGGGGCACCGATAGCTTGGAGACAGACGGGACGCCCCTATCTCCGGTGAATGGACGTTCCGATGAAACGCTTGCTGCGGACTTTGAGCGGGGAGGCCGTATGGCCGCCTCCCGTATGGCTGATGCGCCAGGCCGGGCGCTATCTGCCTGAATACCGCGCTGTGCGTGCCAGGGTGAAGGATTTCGTCGCACTCTGCACCACACCGGATCTGGCCGCCGAGGTGACGCTCCAGCCGATCCGCCGCTACCGCTTCGACGCCGCCATCCTGTTCAGCGACATCCTGATGCTCCCCTGGGCGCTCGGGCACGGTCTGGAGTTCAAGGAGGGCGAGGGCCCGGTCCTTCCCCGCCTGCGCGACGAGGCCGCCGTGGCCGCGCTGAACCCCGCCCGCGTCGCCGACCGGGTCGCCCCGATCATGGAAACCGTGCGCCTCGTCCGCGCCGGTCTCATCTCCGAGGGCTTCGCCGACACCACCTTGATAGGCTTCGCCGGCGCCCCGTTCACCGTCGCCTGCTACATGGTAGAAGGTGGCGGATCAAAGGACTTCGCCCATGTCCGAGGCATGGCCTATTCGCAGCCCGCGCTGTTCCAGCGCCTGATGGACGTCCTGACCGAGGCATCGATCGAGTACCTCTCAGCCCAGGCCGCAGCCGGCGCCGAGGCCCTGATGCTGTTCGACTCCTGGGCCGGCGTCCTCTCCCCGTCGCTGTTCCGCAAGCACTGCGTCGCCCCCGCCGTCAGGATTGTCGCAGCCCTGCGAGACCGCCACCCCGAGGTCCCAGTCATCGGATTTCCAAGGCTGGCCGGTGTCATGACACGCGATTACGCCGCCACCGGCGTCGCCGGAGTCGGGGTCGATACCGGCAGCGACATCGCCGCCGTGGCCGCCATGCTGCCAGCACGAATGGCGGTCCAGGGCAACCTCGATCCGCTAGCCGTAGTCGCCGGCGGCACCGCAATGACAGCCGAGGCCGCCCCCATCCTGGACGCCATGCGCGGCCGCCCCTTCATCTTCAACCTGGGCCACGGAATCGTGCCGCAGACCCCGCCAGAGCACGTGGCAGCACTGCTGGAGCAAGTGCGTGCAGCATAAACCCGCGCCTAACGTGCCCGACGTGTCATGGCCCGGCTTGGCCGCCCCATCCACGACTTGCCGGCGCCTGTACCAAAAGGTCCCTGATGAAGCGATAAGTCTTGCGCGTCGCCTAAGCCGGCCACGCCGCTCCGTCATGCCGACGAGGCCCGGCACCCACGCCTTCCCAAGGCAACGCCCGACAACAGTCGGGTCGGCTGAAATCGCGCGCCGCAACGTGCCCCTCGTGTCATGGCCGGGCTCGGCCCGGCCACCCACGACTTGCCGGCGCCTGTATCAAACGGTCCCTGATGAAGCGGTAATTCTGCGGTGTCGCCTAAGCCGGTCACACCATTCCGTCATGCCGACGAAGCCCGCCACCCGCGCCTTCCTAAGGCAACGCCCAAGAACAATGGGGTCGGTTGAAGTCGCGCCCTGCAACGTGCCCCAGGTGTCATGGCCAGGCTCGGCCAGGCCATCCACGACTTGCCGGCGCCTGTATCAAAAAGTCCCCGATGAAGCGGTAAGTCCGGTGTCGCCTAAGCCGGTCACGCCATCCCGTCATGCCGACGAAGGTCGGCATCCACGCCTTCCTATGACCGATCAAAGGCACGGAGGGCTGCCCCGAGCCCGCCATCACGATAACAAGCGAGCCACGCCACGCCCAAACTCACCACCTCGCCCGTCGGCGGGCGCCCCCCCAAGGGCGCCTGGACCTATACAGCAGCCCTGTCCCTGTCATGACGTTTAGGGAATGAACGTGTCGACCATGCAGCCGATCGCGGGCCTGACCCCCGCGACCTCCCCAACCCGCCGCAAGATCGCGATCGTCCTGTTCAACCTGGGCGGCCCGGACAGCCCGGAGGCGATCAAGCCGTTCCTCCTGAACCTGTTTCTGGACCCGGCAATCCTGCGGGTGCCCTTCTTCGTCAGACCGTTTCTTGCGCGCACCATTGCCCGCGCCCGGGTCGCCCCCGCCACCGAAAACTACGCCCTCCTCGGCGGCAAATCTCCCCTCCTCGGACTGACCCAGGAACAGGCGACGGCGCTGGAGGGCGCACTCCCGGAACTTGAGGCCCGCTGCTTCATCGCCATGCGCTACTGGCATCCATTCAGTCTAGAAGCCGCCCGCGCGGTAAAAGCCTGGGGGCCGGACGAGGTGGTCCTGCTGCCGCTGTATCCTCAGTTCTCGACAACAACGACCGGCAGTTCGCTTTCAGCCTGGCGGCAAGCGGCGGCGCGAGCCGGTCTCGCTGCCGACACCACGACAGTCTGCTGCTACCCCGTCGATTCCGCTTACGCGACCGCAACGGCAGCACTGGTACAGGCAGGATACCACCGCGCGCGCGCCGCCTTGGCTCCGGCCGTGCCGCTGCGCGTGCTGTTTTCCGCTCATGGCCTGCCGGAGGTCATCATCCAGGGCGGTGACCCCTATCAGTGGCAGGTCGAGCAGACCGTCGCCGCGGTGGTCGCGGCCTGGGGCGAGACGGTCGATCACGCGATTTGCTACCAGTCCCGCGCGACACCCCAGAAATGGATCGAACCAAGCACCGAGGAAGAAATCGAGCGGGCGGCCAAGGACCGGACCGCGGTTCTGGTGGTGCCGATCGCCTTCGTGTCCGAGCACACCGAAACGCTGGTGGAACTCGACGTGGAGTACCGCGACCTCGCCCTGAAGCTCGATGTGCCAGGCTATTTCCGCGTCCCCACGCAGAACGCGGACACCGGCTTAGCACGGCGGCTGCCCGTTCGGCGCGCCGCCCCCGGCGTAGCGCGTCTATTACCGGCCCTGTTTCAGGACATGGCGTGACCGGTGCGTGAGATTGGATTAGCCTCAAATACGCTAATCTGGGTAAAATCTCCCGGACGCAATCCGGGAGATTTTTGATGTTTATTCGGCCCTCCTCAGCCTCATTGCGTGCCATCTTGGAGAAGGCACACAATCATCGAGCGGCCGTTTTTCGCCATTTGGTCACACAAATGGCAAGACGACGGGGGTCCGGTCTCGTCGTAGCGACGATCATCTGTGCAGGATTTCTGATCGATTACGATACCCGCCGCGTAATCGTTATGATGGCGATCATGCTGGCGTCATTGGTTTCCAGCATCGCTGGCTTTGCCTTTTCTGCGATCTGCGGGGCAATGCTTTTTCATCTAGAAAGCGATCCGGTCCAGGTGGTTCAGTTGATGATCACTTGTAGCATCGCCAATCAGTTGGCGATGACCTGGGCCATGCGCCGAGACATTTCTTGGGCTGGCCTAAGTCCATATCTCGCCGGTGGCATACTTGGCTTGGTGTTTGGTATCTGGCTTCTTTTGTACGCCGATCATAGCCTCTACACCCACGTCTTCGGCGCCTTCCTCTTGGCCTACAGCGTGTATATGCTGGTGCGTCAACCATTTGTCTGGCACCGACAACATCCGGGGCTCGATTTGGGGGTTGGCTTTCTCGGCGGCATTACCGGTGGCGCTGCGGCGTTTCCTGGTGCATTCGTAACAATCTGGTGCGGTATGAAAGGCTGGGACAAAACACGCCAGCGCGCGGTTGTCCAACCCTTCATCCTGATTATGCAGTTGACAGCCCTGGCGGCGATCAGTCTCGCGCGGCGCCCCGACATGACAAGCGCCGGTTTCGATCCAAATAATTTACTCTTTGTCCCGGCCTCACTTCTCGGAACATCGTTGGGTTTCGCACTCTATCATCGTCTGTCTGATCAGCAATTCACCCGTTCGGTCAACGTCCTCCTGCTGGTCTCCGGATTGAGCTATCTGGTCTAAATGGCGATAGCAGCAGCAAACCTGTGTTGGTGTCGCCGCCGACCTCGCGATGGCCGACACCGCGGAACACCTTCAATCATGCCAAGCAGATTCGACGAAAACTAGCCAGATGTCCCGGTGCAGATGCCCGGGCTATAGCAGCCAGCCGGTTCCTATGCCTGACACCCCCTCAGATCGGGCAAACCCCACCAGCACAAGCCAGATGCACCAGATCCACCCCCTCCTGCGCCAACCCCGCACCAATCCCCGCCACAATCGTGTCGAAAGCCGCCGCCGAGACCTCTTCCTCCGGCAAATACTCATACCCCAGCTCATGATCCGGCCGGCTCGGCAGCACCGCGCAGCATCGCACGAACGGCTGCTCCGCCCGCACGATCGCACGGAACGACGCCAGATCATGCCGGTCGGTGAAAATCTTCAGCGTGTAGCTAACCTGATTCCCCTGTTCGGCCCCGATCCAGTGCTCCTCGAGCAACCGCAGCCAACGATACTGATCCGCCGGAGCAGCCTCTCCCGCGGTGACGCACCGATCGCCCAGCCCAAGACGCAGCAGCAGCGGCACGGTCGGAAATCCCACCACCGTCATCCCCGGGAATGTCTTCAGCGTCCGCATCGGGTACCCACGATCCGCATACACCGCCAGCAACGGATCGGACCCCTCGGCCCACAACCCGCTCGCCCCGGCCCCGCTCGCCCCGTTCCCGCTCACCTCGTCCCGAACCCCCTTGAACTGCACCCAGCGCAGGTATCGCCGCCGCGCCGGCAGATGCGCGCCCTCGGTCAGCCCGAACAGCTTGCTCGTCGTCCCCGCCGGCTTCACCGTCGTCACCGTCGTCGGCCGCACCCGCCCAAGCTCGTCCGCATACGTCCCGCCTTCCTGCTTCGCCGCCTCCGACAACCGTGCCAGCATCGCCCAGAACGGCGCCGACCGATCCGCATCCAGCAAATCACCGAAATCCAGCCCAAAGCGCAGCCACGCCCATTCGTGCAGCCCGGTCGGACCGATCCCCATGCGGTTGGTGCGCGCCACCTCCTGCCCGTACAGCGCGTCCATGCCGTTGGCCCGCATCAGGAAGCGCACCCCCAGCCGAACCGAGTCCACCACCCGCGCATCCCACAGCGCCGCCACCTCATCCGGCGCCTCGCCCGGAACGACCTGATCCAGCGGCACCGGGCACGCCAGCAAGGGCGCGAAATCAGCGATCACACAATACCCGCCGGTGACGTGCAGCGCGATCTCCCCGCACGGGTTGGTGGTGACAGGAAACCGAGCCACCGCCGCGCGCCGCGACACCTCCGCCAGCAGACCCGCCGCCTCATCCACCCGATACCGGGAACTGCGGAAATCCCGTCCGTCCTCATGCACCGGCTTGTCCCAGGCGCTGCCGGTGCGGTGGTCCTCCAGCGCGTCGCCGTTGATAAAGCCAGGCTCGCCGTTGATCCACGCGCAGCGTGTGGCCTCCGCGAACACCGTCTGAGCGTGCACCGTCAGCGGATCAGTGTCGTCCGCCCGAACCCGCTCCCAGAACGCCGCATCCACCATCACCGAGTGATTAGCCGTCCACAGCCCGCCCTCCGACTTCGCTCGAATGAACCTTAGAATCCCCGGGTCGCGCCATGATTTGGTCGCCATCCGAGCGGCGCGGCGCGCACCCCCGACCTGAACCTCGACCGACAGGTGGTGGTCGATCAGCAGCGCCTGCTCCCACGGCTCCAACGCCGCGGCCACGTCGATGACATGCCGGCGGATGTTCAGGAAAGCCCGCAACAGCGAAATCGGACCCGAGGCGGGGCGTCCCTGCATGCCCCGGATCGGTGACCCGGCGCGGCGGATGTCGGACAGGTCCAAAAGCAGCGTCGCATCGCGCTCACGGCGGAACGTCATCGACTCCAGAACCTCGACCGCCTTGGCCCAGCCTTCCCGGCTGTCGCCCACCAGGTGGTAGGTCGTCCCGTTCGGCAGGGAGCTCAGGTCATCCACAACATTGGCCGCCAGAAACGCCGCGACCACGCCGCCATCGTCGCTCGTGGCACCCCACGGCAGCAAACCCAGTTCGATGCCCAGCCGGATCAGGTCATCCGGCCGGCGCGGGTAATCCGGGTGCGCCGGCGACAAATGCAGCAGCAGAGCCGGTGCCGCCGCCCAGTCGGTGACGCTCAGCGCGTCGTCATAGCTGCGGCCGACGCCCGAGCCATTCAGCAGCAGATAGAACTTTGCGAACGAAGCGATCGCCGTGGCGCAATTGGTAAACACCTCCATGTTCCGCTCGGCCTGCCCGGCATCGCCGTGCTGCAGATGCCGCCCGGAGGTCAGCAGCGCGCCCGTTGCGATGGCATTGCGCAGCCTTGCCTGCTCCTGCCGCTCGCCATCGGTCAGCGCCCGCCCGAGCAGCGCCATGTTGCCAGCCGCAACCCGATCAGCCACCCGGCCAAAGCACTCGGCGTCGTCGGGGCGGAAGATGGTGCGGCGGCCAACCGCCACACCCATGCCGGGGTCCAGCAGCCGGCCAGCCAACGCGGCATCGCCGAAACTGACGCCGGGCGCCTGGGGCCGTTGCATGAAATGGGCCGCGAAACCTTCCATGGATATCCCTCTCGTCGTCGGGATCTCCATATATAGGGTTATTCACCGCAAGGCAACCACAATATGTGGGACTGGGGGCCTGCGGATGACCGACGGCGCACGGTGGCCGGGATCTCGCTGGAAACCCGGCGCAGGCGCAGCTATTGGGGTCACCAGACGATCTGTTCAAAAAGGCGCTGTCATGCCGCCAGGCGTGCCGGAACAGCAAGGAATCGCGGACGTGCCGGTGACGATCGCAACTGAACGCCTACGGCTTCGGCTTTGGCGGGACGGGGATCTGGCCCCGTTCGCTGCGCTGAACGCCGACCCGCATGTAATGAAATACTTCCCGAAAACGCTCGACCGCGACGAGAGCAACGCTTTAGCCGCCCGCATCAGCAGTCGCTTGTTCGAACGGGGCTTCGGCCTTTGGGCAGTACAAGTGCCAGGGATTGCCGACTTTATCGGTTTTGTCGGCTTGGCGGACGCGGCGTTTCCAGCACGATTTACGCCGTGCGTTGAGATTGGCTGGCGTAGCTTTCGAGCACTGGGGAAAAGGTTACGCCACCGAAGCAGCGAGGGCAGTTCTCACACATGCCTTCGGTCCGCTCGGACTGAAGGAAGTCGTATCGTTTACTGTGCCGGGCAACAGCCGCTCGCGGCGCCTGATGGAGGGCCTTGGGATGAGACGAAATCCCGAAGACGACTTCGACCATCCCAACGTGCCCGCATGCCATCCGCTGCGCCCGCATGTTCTTTACCGCCTGTCGCACGCTGATTGGATGCCGTAGACAACCCTATTGAGACGTGGGAACTGTCTCATGCCGACGCCTCGCTGAGGTATACTCTAACGACGCTATGACCGATTGGGGCGGGAAGCGGTCCCCGCAGTCGTAGGCTATTGGACCTTAGGCTGCAAACGCGTCGGTCGCCCGAACAAGGATTTCGGTCATGCCCGGCTCTCCCGCGCCGTGGCCTGCATCGTCAAGAAGCGTGAGTTTGGAGCCGCGCCACCACTGACTCAGCCGCCAGGCGACATCCGGTGGCCCGGAGATATCAAGGCGTCCATAGACGAGTATCGCCGGGATGTCCGCGAGCTTCGACGCCCCGCCGATGAGATCGACGCCGTCCATCCAGCAGTTGTGACGCCAATAGTGGGTGACGATGCGCGCGAACGCCAGCCTGAACCGGGGGGCCTCGTAGCGAGCCGGCGGTCTCTGGCCCGGGCGGATCGCCACGAGCGCCGCCTCCCATGCGCACCAGTCGCGCGCGGCCTTCTCCCGTACCTCAGGATCAGGACTGGCAAGCAGCCGAGCGTAGGCGTCAGCAAGATCACCATCGCGATCTGTCACTGGGACTCCGTCCCGAAAGTTCGCCCAGGCATCTGGGAAGAACCGGCCCGCTTGACGCATGATCCAGTTGAGTTCTTTTGGAGTGCCGGCGGTGATGCTGAAGAAGATCGCTTCGCTGACCCGATTTGGATGCATTTCAGAGTACGCCAAGCCCAACGTCACGCCCCAGGAACCCCCGAACAGCAACCATCGTTCGACTCGCCTCAACTCTCTGAGCTTTTCGATGTCAGCCAGCAAATCCGACGTCGTGTTGGCCTCAAGAGCCAGGTGGGTGTCCGCGGCGTGCGGTGTGCTGCGGCCGCAGCCACGTTGATCGAAGAGGATGAGACGGTAACGGTCGGGATCGAAGTAGCGTCGCCAGACGGGCGTCGCGCCCGAGCCAGGGCCGCCGTGAATCACGAGTGCTGGTTTCCCTTCTGAAGTGCCGCACTCCTCCCAATAGACTTGGTGACGGTGGCCCACGTCCATCAGGCCATGCTCGTACTGCTCAATTGGAGGGTAAAGCTGGGCCATGCGCGCCTCTCTTTCGCCCTTTTTGGCGAGGTTGCGTTGCGCCGCCGAGAAGGCAGGCATTCAGGGCAGGGAACAGCTCAAGCGGGTTCATACCAATATATAGACGGCGGCGTGATAGTGTTGCGCCTGTCCAACCGGCGAGAATCACCGCCCCGTCAGCAGCCGCTCCATCAACTGCTTCACCGTCGGAATGAACCCGTTCGAGTAGAACGGGTCCTTCGCAAACCGATACGCATTGTGCCCGCTGAACATCAGGTTCCGTTCCACCGCCGCCGGCTCGTCGCTCTGATGCGCGATGTCCTGCAGCGTCTTCTGGATGCAGAAACTGCGCGGATCGGCCTTCTTGCCATTACTGTAATCCGGCTCGTGCTGCGCCCAGTTGGAGAACCGGCAGGTGCTCAGGCACCCCATGCAGCCGGTCTGGTCCTCCAGAATCTCCCGAGCCTTCTCCGGCGTGACGAAGACCAGCGTCGAATCCGGCGTCCGCAGCGCCTCTGTGAAGCCCTCCCGTTCCCACCCAATCGCGCGCTCACGATCGCCGGTCGTCAGATAGACGATCCGCTTGCGCGGCCCCACGCCATATTCCGCAACATGCTCGCCTATCGCCTCGGTCGTATACGCGACCTGGCGTTCGCTGCGTTCGCGCAGTTCCTGGATGAACCCGTTGTTCACCGCGCTGGAATAGAAGCCGGTCGGGCTGAACCGGTTCAGGAACACATCGCCTTCCTTCAACGTCAGCAGCCGCTGCTTCCACGCCTCCCCGATCGGGCTCTCCTTCGTCAGCAGCGGCCGCGTGCCGAACTGGAAGGCGACCGGGCCCAGGTCGGGGTTGTCGATCCAGTGCTCCCACTCCTCGAGGCACCAGACGCCGCCGGCCATGATGATCGGTGTCTCATGCAGGCCGAACCCCCGCATCACCTTGCGCAGCGCCATCACCCGCGGCAGCGGATCCTCCGGCCGCAGCGGATCCTCGCCGTTCGACAAGCCGTTGTGCCCGCCGGCCAGCCAGGGGTCCTCATAAACCACCCCGCCCAGCAGTTCCGCCGTCTTCGAATAGGCCCGCTTCCACAGCGCGTTGAACGCCCGCGCCGAGGAGATGATCGGGTAGTAATAGACATTGAACCGCGCCGCGATATCGGACAGCCGGTACGGCATGCCCGCGCCGCATGTAATGCCGTTGATGATGCCTCTGGCCTGCTCCAGCACATCGGTGATGATGCGCTCCGCCCCACCCATCTCCCACAGGATGTTGGCGTGGATGCGACCCTTCCCCCCCGTGACCTCCCACGCTCGGCGGGCCTGCGTCAGAGCGCCGTGGACCGCGTAGGCAATCAGTTCCTCGTGCCGCTCGCGCCGTGTGCGGCCTTGATACACCTGCGGAATAGCCCGCCCGTTCACGTCGAAGCTGTCGGCATTGACCGCGCTGAACGTGCCCACCCCACCCGCCAGCGCCCAGTTTCCGGCGGAAAGCCCGTTGGAGATGGAGACACCTTTGCCCCCCTCAACCAGCGGCAGGACGTCAACGCCGCCCATCCGTATCGCGTCGATCGTTCGCATGGCCGTATATCCCTCGAAAGGCCCTTCCCCTGAGAAGCCTATGAGGTCCCTGTGAACCCCGTGTTTACCCCGCCCCGTCAGAGGCGGCCTGTCGGCCAACCGATAACCCGCCCGCTGCAGGATGCAAGCATTTCTGTAGCACGCGGCCCGGATTGCTGTTCGACCCGGCACCTGAGCGCCGGGATCGCCCGAGCTCGTGCGGCTCAGTCGCCGACGATGGGCTGCTGCTCCTCCGACGGTGAACGCTCGTACCGGTCCCGGCGCTCACCCCGTTCCGGACGGTCACCCCGTTCCGGACG
>JBEKLE010000326.1:0-9089 GCA_050010355.1 Rhodopila sp.
TGGCTCCAGGATGATCCCGGGGCGGCCCTGCGCACACCAGCCATCGCCCGATAGGCGCGAAGCGTGTCTCCGCGGCCTCTACCGCATCTTCCGTCGAGACCCCGATTCTGATCACCTCCGCCCCAAGCTCCGCGAGTGGAACCCGGCGCTGCCCCAAACCCATAGTCCCCGCCTGCCACCACCCGAACGCCCTTCAGTGCCAGTTGATCAGCAGGCAAAGCTTACTCGCCGCCCAGCGCGCCAGGCGCCAGCAACCACGCATCCCCTTCATCCATCTGCATCCCGCTCATCCGCCTTCAAAAGCTCGCCCTGAAGCCAGCACCAACGCCTGACCGCGCGAGCACGCGCGATTGAGGTGGCTGCACGCGAAATCACGTCTAGGAATGATTTCTTGACATTGCCCAAAATCTGAGATACAAGGCGACCCATGCATCCAAAGCCCGCCGCATGACCGACTCCACCGAAGTAACGGCCGCTTCCATCTCCCCTTCGGACATCCTCCTGCACATCATCGTCACCCTCCTCGCGCCGATGTTCCTCATCGCCGGTGACGGCGACATCCAGTTCGCCCGCATGGCGGTGCTCGAGACGGTGAACGCCTACCAAGCCCGCAGCCACGCCGACCTGATCAGCATCGCGCAGATCATCGCGTGCGGCCTCGCCTCCCTGGGCTCCCTCAGCCTCTCGATGGCCGACAACCTCTCCCTCTCCATGACCCTCCGCCTGCGCTCCAACGCCGTGGCCCTGAACCGCGCCGCTGAACAGACCCGCCGGGCGCTGAAGGAAAGCCGCCTCGAGCCGCAGCCCGACGCCCAGCCTCCGTTCGATGACGACTTCGACGAAGCCACGGTGATCGCCGCAGTGGCGGCAACCCAGCAACGCGCCGAACAAACCGAGGCCCGGATGCACCCCAAGGCCCCGTTGGAGGACCCAGCGGAAGCCCCCGTGGAGGTCCCAGTGTCAACCCCAGCCCCGGCCCCAGTCGCACCCCCGGCACCGATCTCGACCCCGGCCTGCGCTGCAACCGAACCAACACCGTCCGAACGCCAGCGGCAGGCCATGTGGGGCGCCGCGGCGGCCAGGATCGCGGGCGAATTCACCGCCAGCCTGCCCCATCTTCCGCCCGCGGAACGCAGGATGGCGACACTCCGGGCCGCGGTACTGAACAACTGCGCCAACGATCTGCTCTCCGGTAACGGCGCCCCGCGCATCACACCCGCGCAACTCGCCGCCAGCCTCCCCGACCCGCGCCGCGAGGCCCATCCGCCGGTCACCCGTCCGGCATGATCTCCCGCAAATAAGCGCCAACCCCCTTCGCCTGATCCCACTGCTTGGGGTAGCCCAGCGAGACTTCCTCGAACCGCGTTCCGTCGCGCCAGTCGGTCCGCCGCACATGCAGATGCCCGCTGATCACCACCACCGCTCGGTAGCGCCGATGCCAGTCCTCGGTCCGCCGCGTCCCGCACCACGGCGTAAAACGCGGAATCCGAGGAATCCGCACAAGATCCTGCCGCAACGGAAAATGCCCCGCCAGAATCGTCCGCGCCTCAACCGGCAACTCGCGCGCGAGCCGAGCTTCCGTTTCGTCGCAGCGTTGCGCGCACCACTCCCCCATGCCGCTGAACGGTGCCGGATTGATCAGGTGCTCGTCGGCCGCCACGTTGCGCAGTTCCGCCGCCCACGCCACCACATCCTCCAGCGCCACCGCATCGGGGCGAAAACTGTAGTCGTACAGCGTGAACAACGGCACGATCACATCCCCGGTCGGCGGCCACGCAACAAACGCGTCCTCGGGTGTCAGCACGCCAAGACGCCGGGCGGCGGCCACCAACGCCCCATACTTCGTCACGCTCGTGCGAGGCCCCGCCCCGCGATCGGTCAGCCAAAGTTCGTGATTCCCCGGCACCCAGATCACCCGGGCGAACCGCCGTGTGAGCCAGCCCAGCGCCTCGGCGAAAAGGTCAAGGCCCTCACACACATCGCCGCCAACGATAAGCCAGTCGTCGGGGTAGCTTCCCACCGCCAGAAGACCCTCGCGATTAGCTTCGGCCGCCAGATGCAGATCGGCGATCGCCCACAGCCTCACACACGTTCCTCCCGGATACAGGCCACCCTTCACTCTAGACCGAACCGGCCCGGCGTCTGCATCGCTGGGCGGTGCCGAATGGGATCAATGACAAGACGCTCGCCGGCCGGCAGTGTATAACCGCGTTCCGGCAGCTCCTGGAGGACCCGATCCTGGAGGACCCCGATCCGGGAGGAAAATGAATTCCACGCCGACCTGCACCCGGCCAACGCCGCCCGTCAGCGTATGGACCCTTAGAACCGACGGCATCGACGAACCGTTCGCCGCACGCTGGCGCGGGGTGCTCGATACGGCCGAGCAGGCCCAGGCCGACCGGTTCGTGTTCGCCTCTGACCGCATCCAGTATATCGCCGCCCATGCCCTGTTACGCGGCGTCCTGAGTTCGATCGTGCCGGACGCCGATCCTGCCGCATGGCGGCTGGTTTCCGGTAAGAACGGCAAGCCCGTGGCCTGGCTTTGCGAAAACCCGGCGCCGTTGAGCTTCAACCTGTCGCACACCGACGGCATGGTCGGCGTCGCCGCGGTGCGGGGGGCCAACAGCGCCCTGGGCTTCGACCTGGAAGCGCTGGATCGCAAGGTGACGCTTGACATCGCCGCTCGCTTCTTCCGCCCGGAGGAGGTCGCCTGGCTCGGATCGCTGCCGGAACCCGTGCGCCGGGACGGATTTCTTCAGCTCTGGACACTGAAGGAAGCCTTCATCAAGGCAACCGGCAAAGGCCTGGCGCAGAGTCTCTCATCATTCTGGTTTACCACACCCCCGCCCCGCATCCATTTCACCCCCGCGCTGCCTGAACGGGCGGAGGACTGGCACTTCGAACAACGAGTGGTTGCCGAACGATGGATGGCCGCGGTTGGATTGTGCCAGCCGGACGGCGCCAACCTGGCCGCGCGCTGGATCGAGGTCCGGCCGGATCAAGCCAGCGACGCCGGTTTGTTTCGACTATGACCGCAAACCTAACGACCGTGCCAAACGGACGATCGCCCCTCGGAATGCGGCGTCCGCAGGAGGATCAATACCCCGCCAGGACGCCTGACATTTGAACGCAGACCCCCAGTGGCCGAAGCCGCACGCATAGTGTACCGTTGATATCGCACTCGCTTGGCCCCACCCCCGCCGAATCATCGACCAGGAGACGTTTGGATGCCGAAACCAATTCCCGTCGACATTTTCGATTGCGTTGTCTTCGGCGCCACCGGCGACCTGACGCTGCGAAAATTGCTGCCCGCGCTGTACTACCGCTTCCGCGACGGGCAGATGCCCGCCGCGTCGCGCATAATCGGCGCCGCCCGCTCCCGCCTGACCGACGAAGACTTTCGTGCGCGCGCCGCCAAGGCGCTGGAACATCACGTTTCCGCTAATGACCAGGACCCGGAGACGATGGCCCGCTTCCTCGGGCAACTGCACTACGTGTCGATCGACGCCACCGCCCCGGACGCCGATTGGAGCGTCTTCGATGCCGTGCTCGACCCGGCCCGCGTCCGCGTCTTCTACCTTGCCACCTCCCCCAACCTGTACGGACCCACCTGCCGGGCGCTCGGTGTCAACGGACTGGTGACAGAGAACTCCCGCGTCGTGCTGGAAAAGCCGATCGGGCACGATGCGGCATCGGCCCACGCGATCATCGAGAACGTGGGAAAAGTCTTCTCCGAGGCGCAGACCTTCCGCATCGACCACTACCTCGGCAAGGAGACAGTGCAGAACCTGATGGCGCTGCGCTTCGCCAATACGATCTTCGAGCGCCTGTGGACGGCCGACGTCATCGACCATGTGCAGATCACCGTCTCGGAAACCGTCGGGCTGGAAGGCCGCGGCGGCTACTACGACAAATCCGGCGCGCTGCGGGACATGCTGCAGAACCACATGCTGCAGCTTCTGTGTCTGATCGCAATGGACCCGCCCGTGTCGCTGGAGGCCGACCGGGTCCGCGACGAGAAGCTGAAGGTGCTCCGCGCCCTCAAGCCGATGGAACCGCATGACGTCCACCATATGACCGTGCGCGGCCAGTACACCCAGGGCGCGATCAACGGCCAGCCGGTTCCGGGGTACCTGACCGATCTCGGCAGCGACGATCCCTCCACCACCGAGAGCTTCGTCGCCCTGAAGGCCGAGGTCCGCACGTGGCGCTGGGCCGGCGTGCCGTTCTATCTGCGCACCGGCAAGCGGCTGCCGACGAAAGTGTCCGAAATCGTGATCCAGTTCCGCTCGCCGCCGTTCTCGCTGTTTCCGCCGGAGGTGGCGGAGTGGCGGCCGAACACGTTGATCATCCGCCTGCAGCCCGAGGAAGGGATGCGGCTCGAGATGATGACAAAGGACCCCGGTCCGGGCGGGTTGCGGCTGTCGCCCACCGGCCTGGATATCAGCTTCGAGAAGACCTTCGGCCAGCGCTTCCCCGATGCGTATGAGCGTCTGCTGATGGACACGGTCCGCGGCAACCCCACGCTGTTCATGCGCCACGACGAGGTGGAGGCCGCTTGGGCCTGGGTCGAACCGATCCTCGAAGCCTGGGCCGCCCGGCCGGACCACCCGCGTCCCTACCCGGCAGGAAGCTGGGGACCGACAGCCGCAATCGCGCTGATCGAACGCGACGGGCGGACGTGGCACGAGGAGGTGGAGTAGGAGCGCGGCACGGTCGAGCCCCGCCTCAAACCGCGGTGGACACGCCCAAGATCAAAAGCTTACACCCCAGACCGCGCGAGCGCTTCTGGGGTGAAGCATCGGCTGCTGCCGGTCCGGGGGCGATGCAGCGGCTGGACCCGGTGCCGATGACACCACCAAGAGAATCGCGATTTGCGACCGATGTCGATCTGCTAAAGATCCCTTATATCCACTCGGTCTTCACCGTGCCGCCATGGCTCGCCACTAAGACTTGGGGCTGCTGATGGCCATGTGCGCGGCAAGCCCAGACGCCTTGGCGTGACACGTTCGCTGCGCGTCGATATATTTAGACAGATGCCGTTTTACGGTGCAGTCACCAGCTTGCCTAATTGATGTGCCTGCCGATGCGGCACAATTAAGTTCGATATTCGTGCGATTGCTGATTTGGAGGCAAATTTTATTTGAGACGCGGCCATGTGGCTTATTTTACAGGCAACGAGCCCCGGCTTCGCGGCGCTGGGGTCGGTCAGGACAAGAAGCAAGCCGTTGCCTGTTCACCTGCGTTGGTCCAGGCGCATGACGTGGCGATCACGTTATCCGGCGCGGCGGCCCGCCGTCTGAGGGATCGATCCGTTGCGGTGAACCTGCGTCGACTGGTGCCAGGCGTCCGCGATCTCATCAGTGCCAGCCCCGGCAGAAGGCACGGCGGCCCCCCCCAGCGGACCCCACGGCGGACCCGGTGCGCACAGCCCTGCGCCCGGCAGACGGAAACGGCAGAATCCTGGTCGATCCGGGCGATTTGCCGTCCCGCATGACCGGCCGGACGGTCGCCCCGTCCGTCGGGTTTGGCACGCGACTTGCTGACTGGATGGCACCTGTTCAACCGCGCGGTGTCCAGGTTCGTGCCCCAATTTCAGGATGATATTATGGCTAGTCTCCGCCAAGCGATGAAGTCCGGCCACCCGCCAACACTGTTCGCCGCCTTTCTGTATTTCGATTTCTGCTTTTCCGTCTGGGTGCTGAACGGAGCGATGGGTCCGTTCCTGACCCAGAGCTTCAATCTCACACCCGCGCAAACCGGGCTGATGGTGTCGATCCCGACCCTGGCCGGCGCCCTGATGCGGTTCCCGCTCGGTGTGGTCTCCCAGTACATCGGCCGCAAGAACGCTGCGATCGTCGAGATGAGCCTGATCATGGTCGCCATGCTGTATGGCTACTGGTTCGTCAGCAGCTACGACGACGTCCTGGCAATGGGCGTGCTGCTTGGCATTGCCGGAGCGTCTTTCGGCGTCGCGCTGTCGCTCGGGGCCGGCTGGTTCCCGCAGGAGCACAAGGGGCTGGCGATGGGCATCGCCGGCGCGGGCAACGCCGGGACCGTAGTGGCGCTGCTGGTGGCCCCGCCGGTGGCACAGGCCTATGGCTGGCACGCCGTGTACGGCTGGACCGCGATCGTCATGCTGATCCCGCTGCTGGTGATGGTCTTCATGGCCAAGGAGCCGCCGGACCTCCATCGTCAGAGCCTTTGGGAGCACCTCGCCCCGTTGCGCGAACTGGACGGCTGGACCTTCAGCCTGATCTACGTGATCACCTTCGGTGGCTTCATCGGGCTGTCCACCTTCCTGCCGTCGTTCTACTATAACCAGTTCCACGTAAGCATGGTGGAGGCAAGCTGGCTTACCATGCTCGCGGCGATCATGGGTTCGGGGATACGCGCGGTCGGTGGTTACTGGGCGGACCGGATCGGCGGCGTGGCGGCGCTCGCGATCGTGCTGCTGGCCGTCATCGGTTTGCTGATGCTGCTGTCGGTGGAGCCTTCGCTTACGTTGACCACGGTGCTGTTCATGGCGTGCTTCGCGGCACTGGGGGCGGGCAACGGCGCGCTGTTTCAGCTCGTGCCACTGCGCTGGCCGACCAGCACGGCCGTGGCGGGCTCGATGATCGGCGAACTGGGCGCGCTTGGCGGCGCCATTCTGCCGAACGCGATGGGCATCTCAAAACAGGTGTTCGGGACCTTCGCGTGGGGCTTTCTGTTCTACGCGGCTCTCTCCGCGATCGTGCTCGCCGGATTGATGTACTTCCAGCGCAAGTGGACCTCTACCTGGGTCGGTCCGTGGGGACGTTCGGCGGCGACGGTTTCGATGGCTCACGGCCAGGCAATCGCCGCCGAGTAGAGACCATGCGGCGCGAGCGTGGCGTGCCGGCCAACTGACAGCCAACGGGCCGTCTTCGCGGTCGCGCGGAACGGTGGTAGGTGTGGGTCTTCGCTCCAGGACGAGGGTCCCGCCTATGTTCAATCCGAACCGGTTTGGATCAGGGGTTGGTTAGCGGTTCCGGCGCGTTGCTGCCGGGCATTACCCACTCAGCGACCGAGCCTGATCCGCCTGGTTGGTTACGGGTGAGGGGTCTAAAAGCTGCGTGTCATCATCCGGCCGGCTGCCCCGCGCCATGATATCGCGCCGTTCCGCGGTCGCCGCGATGACCCTGCTGCTGGCGTCGCGCGCCAGGGCAGGGCAGCCGCTTTGGCTCGACCTGCCGGCCACGCCCCATCTGCCGCATCCCGAGCGCAGCGGCTACGCGGCGGTCAACCGGATCAAGGTGTGGCACGCGGTGTTCGGCCGGGGCGAACCCAGGGGCGAACCCGTGGTCTTCCTGCACGGCGGACTGGCCAACGCGAACTACTGGGGCCTCCAGGTCCCCGCCGTCGCCCGGCAATACCAGGTCATCGTGATGGACAGCCGGGGCCATGGCCGCAGCACCCGCGACGACCGGCCGTATGGCTACGACCTGATGGCCGACGATGTGGTGGGGCTGCTCGACGTCCTGGGGATCAAGCGCGCGGCCTCGGCCTCGATCTCGCGATCCGCTATCCGGCGCGCGTGTCGAAGGTGTTTGCCTTCGCGGCCAACACCGATCCCTCGGGTGTGGTGGACGGCGTGGAAAAGAACCCGACCTTCGCCGCCTTCATCGCCCGGGCCGGCCAGGAGTATAAGCAGCTATCGGCCACACCCGGCGAGTACGACGCGTTCGTCGATGCCATCAGCAAGATGTGGGCGACCCAGCCGAACTGGACCGCGACACAACTCGCGGCGATCAAGCCGCCGGTGCTGGTGGTTGACGGCGACCATGACGAGGCGATCAAGCGGCCGCATACCGAACAGATCGCAGCCACCATTCCTGGTGCTGGTCTGCTGATCCTGCCCAATACGAGTCACTTCTCGTTTCTTCAGGATCCCGACCAGTTCACCTGGCACATTCTCCACTTCCTGGCGCAGAACCCATAGCAGGGGGCCTTCCCGCGGCGCCTCGATTATGCTTGCGAACCGAAATGTGCCGTGGCTTACGGGCGGGATCGCTTTGTCATCGTCGCCTGACAAACGGATAAAGCCTGCCGTTAATCATTTCTTAACCTCGATGTGTAATGATCCGGCCTGACCGCGACTGCCGGAACACGAGAGGGGCGACTGAGTGATCAAGTGGTAGAAAAGAGGCTGAACGACGCCTGGCCGACACCGAGCCGCCCCCCGATCAAGGACATCCCGCCGAAACCCCCACGTGCCGTTTGGCTGCTCGCCGCGCTCAGCGTGTGCATGGCGACGGCCATGGTCGCTATAGCGGTGGTCTTCGTGGCGCTGCCGGCACAACGTCAGAACCAGGCAACGGATGCCTGGGTAGAGCATACTCACCGGGTCATCGCGACGATCAGCAGCATCCTGATCAGCGCCGATGATGCCGAGACAGGCGAGCGTGGCTTCCTGCTGACCAGGGATGCCCGGTTCCTCGAGCCGTATCACAGCGGCATGGAGACGATCTGGCAGAGCTTTGCTGCCGTCCAGAAACTCACCGTCGATAATCCGATCCAGCAGGCGCGGTTGGAAGTATTGCGCGGCGAGCTTATGGCCAAGCTTGCATCGGCCGGCCATTTGGTTGAGCTGGGGCAGGGCGGTGACTGGACGGCCGCGGTCGATATCCTGCGCGGCGGCCAGGGCAAGGCCTTTATGGACGCCGTTCGCGCGACGACCGCGCAGTTGATCGGCGAGGAAGAAAGCCTGCTTCGGGCGCGGCTGGCTGACCATCAAAGCACACAGCAGAGACTTGAGGCGATATTTGTCGTCACGATGACTTTGGCGGCCACCGGCGTCCTGATCAGCAGCGGTGCGGCCATCTGGACCTTCCTGGCCGTCGGCGCCCGAACGCGGTCCGAGGCAGCAGCCGCCGAGCACCTGCGCCTGCTGAACGTGCTGGATTTTGCGCCCATCCTGATGCGCGACATCGACGGCACCGTCAGGTTCTGGTCGGAGGGTTGTCATCAGCTCTACGGCTGGACTGCTGAGCAGGCGATCGGACGGTCGTCCAATGAGCTGCTGCAAACCGTCGGCCTGGTGCCGTTCGACGAGATAGAGGCCGAAC
>JBEKLE010000327.1:0-8925 GCA_050010355.1 Rhodopila sp.
AGAGGTGCTGCGCTTTTATCGCGATTACGCACGCACTTGCCCCGACGAACTAACCGCCTTTGCCGCGTTGATGACCTCGCCAGAGGGCGCTCCAGTCGTTGCCATCGTGGTCGGCTATATCGGGCCTATCGCGGACGGGGAACGACTGGTCGCACCGGTCCGCAAGTTTGGAACTCCCCTTGCCGATACGATTGGTCCGATGTCGTACGTGCAACTGAACACCATGTTGGATGGCGCATTTCCATATGGCGGCGTCCGGCGATACTGGAAGTCGAGCTTTTTGAAGCAACTCGGGGATGATGTCCCGGATATCCTGCTGGATCGGGCCGCCACTTTGCCCTCGCCGATGTCAATGGTCGGGTTTTTTCATGTCCACGGCGCCGCGAGCCGAGTAGACCGGAATGAGACCGCCTTCGGACTTCGCGATGACCAGTGGGATTATGACATCATCTCGCAGTGGCTCGATGTCGAGGAGTTGGCCCACCATATCCAGTGGACCCGCGAGTTCTGGACGGCAGTGGAACCGTTCGCGACCGGCGAAGTGTATGTCAACCACCTGGACGCAGAGGAAGGGACACGGATCAAATCCGCCTATAGCGACAACTACGGGCGTCTCGTCGCTCTGAAGAACAAGTATGACCCAACCAACCTGTTTCGGCTGAACCAGAACATCAAGCCCACGATCTGAGGTTGAGCGCCTTCTGCATCTGCGTCGCGAAGAGTCCCGAATCCGGCGGTGCGGGCGCGACCATCACCAGCCAACAAAGGACGCTGACGCAACGAACTGCTTGTCATCTGCGTAGACGGTAGGAGAGGCTGGGCCGGAGGTCTTGAGAGGGCGCTTCTGCTTGGCGGACGGTGAACCGTCTCCTGAGCGTGGCCCAGTCTGTTTATAGCCGCGCATGGATCGGCGCATGGATCGGCGCCATAGATACTGGAGACGGCGCCGCAGGCCAATCGGGGCGACCCATACACCGGGTCAGTCTCCGAGTGCCTGTCTCTGGTATTGCGTATGGCGTACCCATGCCCATACGTCGCAGGGTCCGGCCCGGAATTTGCCGCGCTACGCCGGCTGTTCAACAGACCGGCGGACCCGACAACCCCCTCGTAATTCGAGCACTGCTGGGCCACCAGCAGTAGCTTGCAGTCAGGCTGTGGATTTCCACCGGCGATGCGCCGGAATGGTCCGGCCGGCTCAAAGCGTAACCGTTTCGCCATTCGCTCTCTGTGGGGATTTGTCCTCGCCGTACCCGGCTGTGAGAGCGCCATCCCCCGGCGTGCGCTACCGTCGGCGGCGCGACCTACTTAGTCGGCGCCGAAGGTGGGGCGGCCATGGTCATTGACGAAACGTCGCCGGCGTCGAACTTTCTCGCCTGATCGGTTGTGAACAGACCCAGCGTAGAGGCCACCTCGAACGCCACGACCACCAGCAGTAGCCCTATCCCAACAAAATGCGCGATGCGGGCGCGGTTATCGAAGGACGGCCGTGGTTGAGCGTCGCCTAGCCGCGTCGGGAGGAGCGCGACCAAGCGCGTAGCAATGGTGGTCGCGTCGAGGACGATGGTTTGGGTGACACTCTCGATGGCGTCGCCCTTGGGCAGACCAACGAGCCTGCCTGCCTCTTTCCATGGATCGTCGCCCCTGCGTGCGAAGACGGACAGCAGACTGAGTATCAAGCCGCTCGGCTCGGTCCCCACGGACGCAAATAGAAATTCGTCCAGGCCGGAGCGCCGCAAGGCAAAAGCGTCTGAATTGGACATAGTTCAACCTTGAAAAAAACTCGGCTGCGGTCGAAATATCGTGTGAGGTTGCGCACAATACAACACCCACCTTGTCTACCGCTCGATGCATACCATCGGGCTAGATTTGCCGCCAACCCTACCCAGCCACCGTCGTCAGTTCGTAATGCTCGTTCGACTGTGCAATGACTACTGGCACTACCTTTCCGAAGCTCCAGCTTGTACGCGAACTGTTGCAGGATGAGGCGGGCGGCGAGCGACTTGCGGCCGGAAGCCCGCTGCCCTAGCAAAAGCGGGCTCGGGTAAAATTGGCGGGAGCCCGGAGAAAATCAGGGGTCTGTCCTCAGCCGTCTTGGATCGCCACAGGGCCGCCCGACTGTCGATGGTCGAGACCACCGTCCTGGCTACGGGTTCGCGCTACCCCGACCATGATAGGGCTTGTGCTCCGTCCATCGCGTACACACATTCGGCCTGTCTCCCCCAATGTCATTTTTCTGACCGAACTTCTCTGGATGGCATCATCGGGGCTTCCCTGACCCTGAAAGGATAGATGATGACCCCTAAGTTTCTGCGCGAGGAGGCGGCCCGTTTCCGAGGCATGGCCGGTACGGCTGACCTCGAAGCCTCAAAAGTGAGGTGGCTCGCACTGGCGATTGATTTTGACTCTCGGGCGACAGCCGCCGGTGAGTTGATCGCCCCCAAGCTGGATGATGAGTTCATCGAGCCGAAGCTGGACGAGGGTATCAAGGTTAGAGCCGCCAAGAATATCGCCAAGGAACTGAACCAGCCTGCCTGACTCGACCGCCGCGAGCATGCGCCCCAACGCTTCGGACGAGCGGCGACGGTTGACCAGCGCCACTGATTTTCGAGATGATCTCCCCGTGGTATCTGGTCAGCCATGGCAGAATACGGCGAATGGAATCGCAAGGGCGCAGTCCTCAGCGATGTGACGGCCCAAAAGGAATATGGGATTTCCCGCGAGTTCATCGTTGAGGGTATCCGGGCGGGCAAACTAGAATTCCGAGAAGGGGCTGTGTGGGGCAACCCGTATCTCCGCGTCCTGAGAAGCCAGCTTGAGCCGTATATCGCGGAGAAGCTGGGGGCCGAACACTTGACGACCAGGAAGGCCCAGACCGAACTGCGCGCCGTCAACAAGGAGATCGCCGATCTGACAACGAAACTGGGCACGCTCAAGGCTCGAAAAGCTGAGCTTGAGCGTTTGGTCCAGCCCTAGCGGGATCAACGCGGACATACATATTGCCGTCGGTTGGTGGGTCCGGCTCAAGGCGGCCACGATGCAGTGGGGCGACACTATGCGGCCCATCGAACCTGCCATGATAGTCGCTCTCGGTGCATGTTCGACACAGCCGACGGCTCCCCTCCAACAAATCGCGCAGCCACCAGGAGAAGGCGCGACGATCACTGTTCAGCTATCTGACTTCGCGTTTGATCCGGATCATCTACGGCTGAAGGCCGGGACCCCTGTGCGGTTGCGTCTCGTGAATGACAGCGGCGGCGACCACGACTTCAGTGCTCTGGCTTTTTTCGCGGCCAGCAGCCTTCAGCCCGGTTCGTCGGCACCGCCCGATGGCGGCATCGAGGTTGCAGCACATCAGACGGTCGAGATCGCCTTGGTGCCGAAAACGCCGGGGACGTATCCGCTCGAACGCACCCATTTTCTGCACGACCTGTTCCGCATGAACGGCAGTATCGAGGTCGTGCCCTGACATTTACGCCTGATCCATCAGGCGCCGAACTGCTGTTTCATCCAGGCGATCAGTTCATCGCGGGTCAAGCCGCTCGGTAGTTTGATACAATATTTGAGATCGACATTGCCCGCGTCCACGATGCGCTGAGCCTCGGGACTCATATCTTCGTATTCGATCACGGGGGTCAGTTCGTCGCGGAGGGCTTGCACGAACGCGTCCGGGACATCTTCCGGGCGGTGGGTTCTGAAGTCGTTGACGATCACAATCGGGGGTTTGCTCATGCCTATAATTTCTTAATGGGTTAGCTTAAAGCCAACAAGATCAGGGTGGCGTTTAAGCAAACGATCTTACGCGCCGGCGTTTGCGCAAAACAAACCGCCGACGAACTCGAAGCTGATCACGAGCGGGCACTCGAAACCATCAGACTACTCGAACGACAGTTAGCCGCAGCGTTGACGGTCAAACCAGTATACGAACAAACCCCGCTCGTAACGGGGCTCGCGGGGGTGCTGGACGGCCTCACGGGTGAAGATCGGTCGGCGGCCAGGGGACTGATCGCCAGGGCGGTGCCGACGGATTCCAAGTCGTTGAATGAATACTGTCGTAGTCAAGATTTAACCATCTAGTAACCGAGATAGAGATAGGTTGTGGCCATGTCCATCATCGCGTTCGACGCAATCATCACCCTGCACAAGTGGCACCTTGTTGCAGCGGGGCTATCCGGCCGCGAAACCGATGCTGTCGCTGCTGTCCAGTCAGCCGTGGAACGCATGGATGGGGCGTGTGCGATTGACGTTGCCACTTACTCGTTTCCCATCCAATCGGCTGACTGGGTAGTTCTTTTTCCCAAAGGACAGAGCGACCGACTCCGAACGCCGCAATCGCGTAAATTGCAGCGCCGGGTGGAAGAGGTGGCGCTGGCGGCGCTCCAATCGGTCGGACCACCTTATTGGCAGCAGAACTGGCAGCGAATGAGACAAGCCTGATCAGCCTCGACAGATTGAGAAACAACGAAGTTCTGAACCACAGAGACATCAAGTTCATGTGAAAAGAGACTGATTGCTTTGCTCTATGTTTGCCTGTAAATCGCCACGCTCCGCGAATTGTCGCAACGATTTACCAGCATTTGGAGACTATCTTGAGCGAGCCGGCAGTCCGGTCAGGGGCCTATGCCAGGGTGGCGTCCTACGTCAACTCTAACGAGTTCGGGGAGAGCTTCGAGGCATCCTTGGCCGTCAGTGCCTTTCAGCATGCGTTCGCCGGTGACTTATACACGTTCGGGCTGAATGGTACGGCCCGCGAATCGCTGGTCAATATTCTGAAGCTGATTATTGACAAGACTACTGGTATCTTTGGCAAAAAGCCTTTGCTGACATGCCTCGATGACATCACCGCCTTGCTCCTGATCGAAAACCGGCTGCTTCTGACCGTCCGCGACGAGTCGAGCGGCTCAGTGGGTGACATATGGGTGGTGGCCTCGCGTACCCTTTCGGTCAACGGCTACGGAAGCGAGGCGGACATTCAGGCCAGCCGCGACATCTTATCGGCCATGCTGGAAGCACTGGACCAGCGGTTGCCGACGATACGATGGCATTACGAAAAACGCGGCTCACAAACCACGCGGGCCATTCCGTTCGAAAAGCCAAAGGCGGCCTATGACGAGTTCTACCCTTGGATCACAGACGGACTGACGGGATATATCGATCGCTTCGCAGCGAGCGAGGATGCCGTTCTGGTCCTACTCGGCGAACCCGGCTCCGGAAAAACTTCATTTATCCGCCAGTTGATCTGGCGGACGGGTTGGAACTGCGCAGTGACCTACGATGAGAAGTTACTCGGCAGCGATAACTTGTTCGTCGATTATATGACCAACGACGACGAAGAACTGCTGGTTGTCGAGGACGCCGATCTGTTTTTGACCAGCCGCGAGCGAGACCGCAACGACATGATGGCGCGGTTTCTAAACGTAAGCGACGGGTTGTTCAAGACCAGCAAGGTAAAGAAGCTGGTGTTTACGGCCAACCTGACTCAGCCACAGCAGATCGACAATGCGTTGCTGCGCGAAGGTCGATGCTTCGACTGCGCGGTTTTCCGTGCTTTGACTTACCCCGAGGCGGTTCGTGCGGCCGAGAAAGCCGGTATGGCGCCACCCAAGGATGCACGCGACTACACGCTTGCCCAGCTATTCGCCGCCAAAAAGCGGCCTGTCTTCCCCGGATTCGGCATTCGGTAGGCGGGGCCTTTAAAGCTACGGATCGCCGGTCCTGATGACCTCCGCGCCGGTGGCTGTGTCGGTCCAAGGATCGTCGTCGCATGGAACCATCGTTTTGACCGCCATCGAGCAACTGCTTGCCGAGATCAAGATCATGGCGGCGTTCGCAACACCAGAGCGATACGTCGGTGCTTTACACGTGTTCCATGCCTATGTGTGCGGCAAGCTGTTCGAAGAACCACTCACCCCGGCTTGGACGCCCGAAACAGACAGACTACTGAATACGATAGTGGACGAGTTGGCCGCTGCCATCCGTGCCACGATGGATGAACGCCCTTGACCGTCTGGACGCCTTGCCCGTTGGTCGAACCCGAACCCGACCGGGGCAGAGTGTCCGGGTTTGGGTGTTGATTGGAGCGTCGTGCGAACGATGTCGAGCGGCCATGAAAGCGATCATCGCATCCCGGACCGCCATTTAGATTGGGTCAGGTGTTCCACCAGGAATTCGGGACGGGAGCCCGTGGCGGGGGACAAACGTGTCGATCAGCGTCCACAACTGACGGTACGTGTACCCGGTCGTGTGCTCGATGAATTCGTCGCGGGTGGCACCAACGGGATTTGGAGCCATCCACGGCTCAGCGGCAATCAACCGCTGCATGACGGCCAATAGATCATCGACGCCGTGATAGACGGCACGTTCAGCCGTGTATTCGAGTTCGTTGCCATACGCCTCGGCCCAATCCGGCGAGCCGGCCGGATGCGATGAGGCTGGTCCGAGCATAGTCGGGAATTTATATTTGTCCATGTAATACAATCCTGTCATTGCTGGATATTTGTAGTATAATCTAGCTATGCAGCGCGTGGTAACGCGTAATTCAGATATATTACCTGACATGCCTCGCATTATATTCGGCGTCGGTAACATCTTAGTGCGGATCGTATTGTCAGTGTTTGGGAGGCGAGTGCCGGTTGTCGCGTCGGCGGGACTCGTCCTTGGTCTGATTGGCTCTGCCGTTGTTGCGTTTGGACCCTAATCGCATCAAGGCGAGCGGACACCGACAGACGATCACACCTATTAGAACTGAAAAAAACTGCCGGCGATAGGGATGAGCAGGAACACCTTGTCTAAGTGGTGTCCAAATTTGCCCCAATACAGTCCTATTCAGTCCCTCGGGACCTGTTGGCAATTATGCGGGCATGGATATGCGCCAATCTATTGTCGAGATCATTCCGTGGAAAACAATTGCCGCAGCATTTTTACGGTTCCACTCCCGTTAGCCCTCATTCCGCCCCCGAGAGGCTGACCCAGGCGACTCCAGACCAAGCCGCCCGACCGTCTGTCGTCCGCTTGGTGGCGATGATCTCTTCATCCCGAGAGGAGGGGGACAGCCAGTATGGTCTCCCGCGCCGTGTGGCGCGACGGGCGCTCGGTCACTTTGATGCCAACGTCGGCTTCCACACTCGCGCTAGATTCTGTGCCTCGGCGACTTGCGCCGGGGTCATCTTCGTGGCGACACGGTCGCGGTTGCCAATTGCTTTGTCTCGATTCTCCTTCTCGGAAGCCGGATAACGGCTTGCGGCGAGGTTGAGCCAGATATGAGCCTGCACATAGTCCTGCGGCACACCATTGCCCTCGTCGTACAGGATACCGAGGTTGTTCTGGGCACTGGCGTTGCCTTGATCGGCAGCCTTGCGGTACCACTTCACCGCCTCAGCGTAGTTCTGCGGCACGCCCCGGCCATCGCTGTACATAACGCCGAGGTTGAATTGGGCAGCGGCAAAGCCCTGATCGGCAGCCTTGCGAGACCACTTCGCCGCCTCAGCGTAGTTTTGTGGCACGCCTTGACCATCACTATACATGGCGCCGAGGTTGAACTGGGCGGCGGCCTCACCTTGATCGGCAGCCTTCCGAGACCACTTCGCCGCCTCAGCGTAGTTCTGCGGCACGCCCTGACCCTTATGGTATATCATACCCAGGTTCGTCTGGGCTGCGGCGTACCCCTGATCGGCAGCCTTGCGGTACCACTTGGCGGCCTCAGCGTGGCTCTGCGGGACGCCTTGGCCGTTCTCGAACAGAACACCGATGTTGTACTGTGCCAGGGAATGACCCTGGTCGGCGGCTTTGCGGTACCATTGCATCGCCCGTGTATATTGCTGCGTGACGCCCTCGCCGTTCGCGAACATGACCCCGAGGCTGAACTGGGCCGTAGCGTCGCCCTGATCGGCGAGCGGTTGAAATAACCTTAGCGTGGTCTCGTAGTCCCCGCGCTGCTCAGCCGCGAACGCGTCTTCGATTTGTCCCGCTGACGCTGATGCGGCGATCATCATGCTCAGAGAGACGCAAACCGTAAGGGTTCGTATCGTGCTCATTACATAAAACGCCGCGCTCTTGTAGTCGAATGGGCCGCGATCGTCATTTCAGTTCCAATTCTCCGCTCACTCGGCTCTGAAGTATCCGTCGCCTTAAGATAATTTCCTTACGGGCTACCTTCCTTGTCCGCCGAGATAAGTTCCGTTGGGGGCAATCTGGGGCTGTCCGCCGACATAAGTTCCATTGGGGGCGATATGGGGCTGTCCGCCAACATAAGTTCCGTTAGGGGCAATCTGGGGCTGTCCGCCGACATAAGTTCCGTTGGGGGCGATATAGGGCTGTCCGCCGACGTAGGTTCCGTTGGGGGCGATATGGGGCTGTCCGCCGACGTAAGTTCCGTTGGGGGCCACCTGCACCTGCGCGAACGCGCCAGTAGCCACGCACGAGATGCCAGCGGATAGCGCGATCACAACCGGCCCGGTCAATGCCCGTCTAAGGTAGGTTTTCATGAATTTGGGCTTTCCCAGAGATCAATGTCGAGGAGATTCCTAGCAGAACGACCTTAACGAACCGTTAAACGGTGATTGTTCTTGTATGTCCCACCGACCCGGCAATGTTGAACACGGGATCGCAGAGGTATCCGAGCCATCGAGGATCGTGATCCTGGCACAGCATGATCAGCAAGCATCCGTCGAGCAGATCATAGAGCCGATGCGGGGAGGCTCGTTCGCAGCCGTTCACAAATCCCCTTGGTTTCGCGCTGTCTCGAACCCAAGGTTTACTGCCATTCGTGACCTGTCGCTCGGGTGTATCCAGAACCATCCGTTTTTGTGGTTCCTCGCCGTTCTGGGTGGGTAGAAACGTGCTTACGCGGGTAGCCTCATGTCGAGTTTGCCTGCCAGCAAATAGACCATCGCCTTGAGGTTGCGGATCGAGCGGTAGCCGCGGGCCTTT
>JBEKLE010000328.1:0-7494 GCA_050010355.1 Rhodopila sp.
CCATCCGGGTCCGTTTCCTCGACCGGTGCCTTGAGCCACGCCTTGATCAGGCGCAGGACATGGCGGTCGACGATCCGCGCCGCGACCGAACGTAAGAGCTCATCGTGCGGAATCGTATCGAAATACTTCGACAGGTCGGCGTCCACCACATCGGTGAACCCCTGGCACAGCAATCGGTGCACCGCCTTGACCGCATCGATGCCGCTGCGGCCCGGTCGGTAGCCATAGGCAGTGGGTTCGAGGTCCGCCTCGAAGATCGGCTCCAGCACCAGTTTCGCGGCGGTCTGCACCACGCGGTCCCGGATCGTCGGGATGCCAAGTGGTCGCTCGCCGCCGCCGGGCTTCGGGATCATCACCCGTCGCACCGGTTGGGGCTGGTATGTCTTGGTTCGTAGTTCCGTTTCGATGCCGTCCAGCCAGTTCTCCAGCCCTGCCGCCTCGATCGCCGCGAAGTCCACGCCATCGACCCCTGGTGCGCCCTTGTTGGCGCGTGCCAGGTCGTAAGCATGGCGCAGTACGTCCGCGCGGTAGATCTTGTCGTAGAGCAGGTAGAACCGGAAGTTCGGCTCCGCCTTCGCCTTGAGATAGAGCTTCCTCTGAAGCGTCCTGATCTTATCGGGTGTTGTCAGGCTCATCACCAATCACCGATCCTCGGCTCCTTCGAAAGCGTACCAGAAGTCAGGGTCCTTCCCTCCGCTGGCATTACCCAGCCTCAGCAGTATTACGACCCTGTCCGACACCCGCCTGAGCCGCCGTCCTGCGACGACGTTGAGGCCGCTACCCTCGCCCGCGACGGGTCTCCCCCAATTACCCGGCTCACCCTTCCGACATGCCGTGCCCACTACCCCGATGGACCGGAACGGGTGCGTCTGTCGGTTGCTACCCCGTCCCACTTGGGCCTTCCCCGTTATTCAGGCGGGTCGGCGTCCATGACTTCACTTTCGAGGCCTGCTCAGGCTTCACTCACGTTACGGCCTGCCGGATTGCTCAACCGCCCAAAGGCGGCCTTTGTCACGAGGCTTCGGCCCGCCCGGTTACCCAAACGGACCGCTCGTCAGCTACCAGGGTCTACCGACAACTCCCTGGGTGGATCCTCCCTCCACTGGTGAACCGCGCCGTTGGGGCGCACTGAATAAGATGGGTTAGCCTGAACGCACACCACCGTGGCGACCGGATAGCCGAGGGCGGTGACAGTGGCGCCGCGCAGCACGCGCGCGGCCACCCTTGCCGACCCATTCAGCGGCCGTTCGCGTCTCGCCGTCGGCAGCGGTCACCATGATGTTGCCGCGGAAGCGGATGACGAAGTCGAATTTCAACTCCTCGGTCAGCACGCGGTACGAGCTTGTGATCGCCGAAGCCGCGATCGGCCACGATGCCGACCTGGATACCGTCAGGGAGTGCCTCGGCCAGGCGCACCAGGACTTGGTATTCATAGCCGTTGCGTCGGTTCTTCGGCGTCGCCGTCTCGACCGTCAGCCAATACAGCGGCGTCGCCCGCCCGTGACGGGTGAGCATCGACAGCATGAGAGTCGCCTGGCCGTCTGCCTCAAACTCGGTCCAGTCCGCGTTTCGGCGTGACAACTCGCGTTGTCGAAACGCGGTCCAGTCCATGGCGACCGTGATGCTGGCCCGTTTGCCGACGACAAAGCGGACCCAATGGCGCAACAGCGCATCGACATCGATCGCCATATTGGACAGCATGCGGTCGACCTGCTTGATCGCATACTTGGTCGTCAGCCCGCGCGCCAGCGCCAGCCCCTGCCCGATCAAGGCAACTGCAAGCGAGGCGGATTCGATCGCCCCCAGCGTGGCTCCGGCCAGGGAGAGAATGCGCTTGGCGTGCAGGTCTTGGCCGAACACGCTTTTCAGGAAGCGCTGGATGCCCTCGAACGAGATCTGATTGTTGGCTGACAAGGCATGGCCCTCTGCATCGGATCGGGAGGGTTCGAATCCGAATTCCGCGCGCTTGGCAATACCATTTAAGCACTCCGCAAAGTTCTAACGTCAGGCTAGCCGCATCGAGTCTTTTCCTAAAATCTACACTGCTTGTCGGATTCTTTTTCTCCGCTCGTCAGCCTTCCGAAATGAGGGGGACCTTGAGCCATCGGGCCATTAAACGGTTGGTGCGGCCAATGCTGGGGATGCTGGGGTTCAAATCCTTCAGGTCAGCTGCCGTGACGTTTGCTGGTATCGAGCTCATGCACATGATCCGCAAAGGCCAGTTGCGGACGACAGGCGAAGTGTGCCTGGCGCGCCAATTCTATTCGTTTGCGGGTCGGAGCCAGTCGCATTCTTGGATGTCGCATGTCCGCCCAGAAAATTTGCGAAAGAACCTGCTTTTCTCAGGTTAATGCGTGAGCAAGCAAGCTGGTCAGGTTCGCGGTCGTTGCACCATCGATAGTTCCGACCGCCACACCGACCCCACCGGGGGTCGGAGCGATGGACAGTACCGCACCGGCGGTCGTATCCGTGACGGACAGGTAGTTCGACAGCGTTGTCGTCGTGCCTTTCCAGTTTGTCGCCGCCAACGCGGTACGAAGATCCAACGTGTCACCATCGGTGAAGATATTGTTAGTGAACGTATCGGTTCCATTACCTGCGGCGGGGATAACATATGTATTGCCGCTGCCGGTATCGGTGACCGTGTTGCTACCTCCTGCAAGGTTGACTGTGTCGCCCTTGCCGTTGATGAACACCATGTGGTTGCCCGATGTCGCTACGATCGAGACGGTGTTCAGGCTGATCGTCTCGCTCGCCTGGGTCGCCGGAATGGAAATGCTAGACGGCAACGGGCTTGTGCTCGTTCCCCCTGTCCATGCCGCGGTCGGGCTGGTCTTACTCCACCATAGATTGTTCGCGTTCTCCTGCCACACTTTGTTGTTAACATACGTCAATTCTGTAACGCCGGCGGTCGTTGTATCCGCGACGCCGTTAACCGCGACCTGATTGGCGCTGTTGATCGTCCACGTGTTGCCGCTAGCGTCGGTGATAGCAGCGGTAGAGCCCGCCAGCACGCCAGTATCATTCGGAGATACAACAACTGGCAGCGGACTGGTCGCTGTCCCGCCCGTCCATGCGGCAGTCGCGCTGGTCTTGTCCCACCATAAGCCGCTGGTGTTTTCTTGCCAGATCGCTCCGTTAACGTAAGCCAGCTCGATGACAGCGGCCGTCATGGTGTCGGCGGTGCCGTTCAGGGCGACCTGGCCGCCCGAGGTGATCGTCCATTTGTTGCCGCTGGCATCAACGATCGCCGCTGTCGACCCGGCTAGCACCACGGTGTCGTTCGCGGATGTCGCCGGAGGAGGCGGCGGAGGCGGAGGCGGCGGAGGCGGCGATGCAACTGGTAGCGGACTGGTCGATGTCCCGCCCGTCCATGCGGCAGTCGCGCTGGTCTTGTCCCACCACAAGCCGCTGGTGTTTTCCTGCCAGATCGCTCCGTTAACGTAGGCCAGCTCGGTGACGGCGGCCGTCGTGGTGTCGGCGGTGCCGTTCAGGGCCACCTGTCCGCCCGAGGTGATCGTCCACTTGTTGCCGCTGGCATCCACGATCGCCGCTGTCGAACCGGCCAGCACCACGGTGTCGTTCGCGGATGGGGCGGGGGGGGGCGTGGGCGAGGTGTTCAGCCCGGGCGCATACTGGGCTAGCACCCGCATTTGCGGGCGGCTTGTCACCGGGCTGGTACCCAGCCCGGTGGGCTCGATGATGATGCTCGGGGTTGTCGTCGAGTAGGTGCCATACCAAGGGCCGCCCGCGAAGTAGGTGACGCCCTGCCAGACGCTTGCGTTTTGCTGCATGTAGGACAGCATATTGTTGAGCGCCGTTAAGCTGGTGGGATCCGGTCCCACCCCGGTTTCGCCCAAGAATAGCTTGGCGCCGGTCTGCTCCGCCCACTGCGTCACCGCCTCCAAGCGTTCGACGCCGATATTCACATCGCCGTTGGCGATGGTTGTGCTGGTGCCGGTTGCATCCGCATCGAGATATTGATGCACCTCGAAGGCATAGTTGTGGTCGGGATCTTGTATCCCCGAAGCCAATATTGTCGAACTCCCGTCAGTGGTAAAATTCGCGGCGCTCTCCCACGAGACGGCGGGCACCAGAATCTCCTGGCTCGCGCCCTTGGCGCGAATTGATGCGATCGCATCATTCACTGCGGGCAGCCATTGCGCCGCAGTTTGCGCGTGCGGCTCGTTCTCCAGGCCGAAGATGACGTTCGGATTACCTGCGTAGTGCGCCGCCAACTGCCCCCAGAAGTTCGCGAATGCCGCGTCCGAGGCTGGATCGTCGATCAGCGTTCCGTGCTCGTACCCGTAGTCGTGGGGGTCGAGAATGATCTTAATGCCCTTCGAGGTGGCATAGTTCACCACCGCATCCATGTAACCAAGCTGAGCTTGGTTGAGTGGGCCGTTCGGGCTGTCCTGCATCCGGGCCATCAGGAACGGCAATCGGATCACGTTCATGCCCTCAGAGGCATAGTAATCAAGCTCCGCATCGGTCGGGTACGTGTAGTTCACATTATATGTACCGGGATCGGCGGTGGGATCGAATTCGGCGCCCGACAGATTGACACCAACAAGTTGCATCGTTTCTGACGTAGACATTGTGGATGAAGACACCGATCGACCTCACGAAGACATTATGTCTTGTTCGGAATAGTCGTCCCATATCGATGATGCAACATAAATCAGTGCAACGTTCTTTCGACGTGGCGCGGGCCGGCAGGGCGTTCGCGCAATTCGGGCGTCGGTGGTCACGCGAGACGAGATAGCAGTAGTCTTTTAGAAACATTTGGTATTAAGAGGCTGACCCAGAATGAATGGGGAATGGTCTTCCGAGTCATTTCAATGCGTTGGACCAAAGTCTCTCGCCGCCCAAAAAAATTGTTGCGTGATTCCAGCGGCTTCGATTCTCTCGTGGTTGCGAAGACAACGAGGAGTTATCTCATGGCCTGGACTGAAATCACGCGACCCAAGTACCAGCGCGATGGATTGCGCTACGCAAGCGATACCACCGACGAAGAGTGGGCATTGATCGAGCCGCACCTCCCGCCGCCGGTCTCCTGCGGGCGGACGCGCGAGACCAGCATGCGTGAGGTGGTGAATGCCGTCTTCTACATCGTCCAGACCGGCTGCCAGTGGCGTCTGCTGCCGAAGAATTTCCCGCCCTACACAACGGTGAAACGGTGCAGCGGTATTTCTACGCTTGGCGCGACAGCAGCGTTTGGCAGACCATCAATCATGTGCTGCTGATGGAGGTGCGCGAAGCCGCCGGCCGCAAGGCAAGTCCGACCGCCGGGGTGATCGACAGCCAGTCGGTCAAAACCACCGAATCCGGTGGCCCGCGAGGTTATGCGGCCGAGAAGATGATCAAGGGCCGCAAGCGGCATATCCTGACCGACACCATCGGCCTGCCGGTTGGCATGACTGTCCATCCTGCGGATGTGCAGGATCGTGACGGCGCGCCTTGGCTGCTGGAGAGTGTGAGCAGCCTGTATCCCTGGCTGCGTTATGTTTTCGCCGACGGAGGCTATGCCGGCGACAAGCTGAAGGGTGCGCTCGAAGAGCTCGGCACCTGGACCATCGAGATCGTCAAGCGGTCCGACGCAGCCAAGGGCTTCGTTCTCCTGCCTCGTCGATGGGTGGTGGAGCGCACCATTGCTTGGCTCAACCGCAATCGCCGCCTGGCAAAGGATGTTGAATCAACCATCGAGAGCTCGGTTATTTGGCTCTACATCGCCAGCGTCAAGCTGATGTCGCGGCGTCTGGCCGCCGCTTGAGGGACCTGAGATGGCCCAATCTCCACTTATTTCAATGACATGGTGTTGCAACAGCGATTCGCGTCGGACTCTAAGCCGTTTATAATCCTTGCATTAGGAGCCACTTGCAAAACTCTGCCGCGCCAGCGCCCGATTTTCTGACGGAAGGCGCACCCGGAGCTGGAATCGGGGTGACCGGACCTGCTCACATGCCCACGTCGGTGTGTGACGGGCTTTTCCGCCTCTTTTGGAAAGCCGGTGACCGCCTCGCCGCTGGATCCAGGGCAAGGGTGCGGCGTCCGGTCGCGAACAGCCGCTACGTGACGAGACGGAGCAGTTGGAGGGCGGTGAAACTGAGCACCCCGAACATCAGATGGCACATCATCTTTGCGGCTCCACGCACCCGTACGGTACGGCCGCCATGGTTGTCCTTCAGCCTGCCATTGACCCGTTTCGCCGTGTTGCGCTCGCCGTAACGAATATTTTCCGCCAGGCGGTGTCCGACCCGGCGTTGCCGCTTCGCTTCCTGCGCCAGTTCCTGCTTCAGCCCGGCTGTGGCACGCGGATTGACGTCGATGATCGGCACATGGTTGAGGCTGCGGCTGTCCTGTTTGATGGCGGCATCGTCGTGGGCGCTGTCCATCAGATCGTACAGGTTGGTGACTTTCGCGGCGGTCATGGTGGCAAGCGGAATGGCGACCTGGTTGTCATGCACCGACGCTGCGGTGAGCACGCAACTGATCGGGATCTCGCCGTCCGCGGTGTCGATGTGCAGTTTGTAGCCGTTCCAGGATTCTTGATGGCCCTTGGCGTTACGCTTGGTGCCAACATCGCAGTGCCGCGGCAGGTCTTTCAGCATCGCGGGCACGGTCATGCCCAGTTGGCGCTCGATCCGGCGCGGCGGCTCGATCGGACGCACCTCGCCCTTGCAGGGACGGCCGCACTTGCGTTTGGGTTGTGCGGGCGGTTTCGGCTGGTCTGACTTCGCTGGCTTCTCGCGCGCCTCGATGGCAGTGCTGTCGCGCGAGATATGCCCGACCAAGCGATCCGCGTGGGTTTCCTCGATCAGCGCGTCATGCAGCCGCGATGACAGAGCGCTGGCGGCGAATTCGGCGAAGGCGCGGGAGAACGTGGATTCACTCGGCACTTCGCCCGCGCGCTGCCAGCCGCACAGGCGGCGCAATGTCTTGTCGGCCGATAGCATGTCGATCAGCAGGCGGGTGGTTTGGGGGTGGTTTGCAGGTTGATTACCGCCTGGGCAATGAAGCCGAGCTAGGGCCGCGCGCTCGGATGGCGGGCGTCCGACAAGCCCGTGCCAACCAGGCAGGAACGTCTCGATTCGAGCCAGGCCGAGCACGCTGACGAATTGCTGGTGACGCCCATTCAGCGGACCATCCATCGCACCGTCGAGCCAGGGCAGAAGTTCTCCTTGAATACGGATCCAGTATGTGGATAGCATGTCCTTCAGCGATATCGCCTGCATCCTCGTTGTCTTCGCCGTTATCTGGTCGTTTTGTAACCCCATCATACCACGAAACGGATGCAGGCGTCTCGAAAAATACAAACACTCTGAGGCAGAAAATCACGCTGTCAGCGTGATTTTGCAAGTGGCTCTTAGCAGCTCGAGAGTGCCGAGTTCTCGGCTAGTCTCTTGAGGTTCGTGACTTGCGCCCATAGTCGTCGAGCCAGGGTCCGATGAGCCGGTCGAGTTCCTCGAGTTGGCGTTCGGAGTAGGATTCTGG